>NZ_JADOTX010000001.1:617066-925600 GCF_015751765.1 Micromonospora ureilytica | reverse complement strand
TGATGAACGCCACGGCCTACCGCCCAACGCCGCCGCCGCCTGCGGGAACATCGTTGTCGCACAACGGTTGCGATGAACTGCGCGTGAACTCGACGACGTGGGAGTGGGGTCGTGGTTGCGCTGCCCCTGTTGCCTCGCTGACCACGGACACGCGCTCGCCCCGAGGTCGCCTTGAAGGTCACCGCACGGTTCGGGCGCGGATTCCCTTTGGCCAGTCCGAATTCACCGCGTCTCTCTACCTTGCGATCGGATCACTACCGCGAAGTAGCTGGTCCTTCGTTCCCGACGAAATGAGGACTGATGGCAGTAAGCAAGCGGGTGGGCCTGGGTGCTGCGGTGGCCGCGCTGATCCTGACGCTGCCGGGCGCCGCGTCCGCCACCGAGCGGAGCACGTGGAACCGGGCCGAGTTGACCAAGTTCGCCATGCTGCCGGCGGCGACCTTCGTTCCCGGCAGCGAACCGTCCGGCTCGTCGCTCGGCACTGCCCCCATCAACGGCATCACCCCGCCGTTCGTCGACCAACCGGTCCAGGGGTTCAGCGGCGTCCTGCGCAACACCGACGGCACCTTCGACGTGTTGTCGGACAACGGCTTCGGCAACAAGGCCAACAGTGCCGACTTCCTGCTGCGTGTCCAGCGGGTCGCGCCCGGCTTCGCCGGCGGCGCCGTCGACGTTGTCGGCGGCATCAACCTGACCGACCCGTACGGCAAGGTTCCGTTCGCTCTCACCCGCGCCGACCGGGTGCTCACCGGTGCCGATTTCGACGTCGAGTCGATCACTCGGACGGCCGACGGCACCTACTGGATCGGTGACGAATTCGGTCCGTATCTGCTGCACTTCGACCGGGCGGGCCGCCTACTGCAGGCGCCGGTGCCACTGCCGGGGGTGTTCGCTCCCGAGAACCCGACCCGCGGTACGACCCCGGCCAACCTCGCCAGCAGCAAGGGCTTCGAGGGCATGGCCCAGTCACCGGACGGCGCCACGCTCTATCCGCTGCTGGAGGGCACGGTCGCGGGCGACCCGACGGGCACACTCCGGCTCAACGAGTTCGACGTCAGGACCAACGCTTACACCGGTCGGCGCTGGACCTACGCGCTCGACGCTGCCGACCACGCGATCGGCGACGCGATCATGGTCGACCGCGACCGGTTCCTGATCATCGAGCGGGACAACGGTCAGGGTGAGACGGCGAAGGTGAAGAGGATCTACCTGGCCGACAAGCGCGACCGGAACCGGGACGGGCGCCTCGACAAGACGCTGGTCGCCGACCTGATGAACATCGCCAACCCGCGACACGTCGGCGGGTTCGCCAGCACCTTCACGTTCCCGTTCCAGACCATCGAGGACGTGGTGATCCTCGACGACCAAACGATCGCCGTCCTCAACGACAACAACTTCCCGTCCTCCTCGGGCCGCACGGCCGGCCAAGCGGACAACAACGAGTTCATCGTGATCAAGCTGGACCGCCGCCTGGATGCCGACAAGCGCATCCTGCGTCGCTACTGACCCGGACGCCAGGGGTGGGTGGCCTGATCCGCCGCCCACCCCGTACGGGCCAGCCGCTCCAGCAGGTGAACTTTGCGCAAACGAGTGAATGTCGAGTCGATGTCCGGGGCACTACCCGTGAAGACACCGAAGGCGACGTGCGAGGTGTGTGATGACCGAACCCGCAGTGGCGTGTCGCAGCCGTTCGACGTTCCCGCAGCGGGTCGCTGTGGTGGTGGACACGATGCCGTTGCTTGACCATCGCTTGCGGCCTGGTGCGACGTAGCGTTGAGGGCTGCCCAGGGCGGCCCGCATGCCGCGCGCCTGGTCGACGCCGATCCGCACGACGAAAATGGTGAACGCCGGGTGCCCGTGACGAGTGAACCCCAGGTGGTCGCGCTACCGCCGTCAGCAGCCACACCAACGATCCCCGCGGTGTTCCGATCCGCTTCGGCCCCGGCCCGCCGCACGCTTGTCGACATTCTCGACGACTCCGTGCGCGCGCACGCCGACGCAGGTGCGCTCGACAGCGGTGCCACCACATTGACGTACCGCGACCTGGCCGATGAGGTCGAGGCCGTCCGGAGGTCGCTCTACGGGCACGGCATCGGTGTCGGCGACCGCGTGGGCGTCCGTATCTCATCCGGTACGGCTGAGCTGTACCTGGCGATCCTCGGCGTTCTCGCGGCGGGCGCCGCCTACGTGCCGGTCGACGCGGACGATCCCGAGGAACGCGCCGAGCTCGTTTTCGCCGAGGCGGGGGTCGTTGCGGTCCTCGGTGACGGGCTGGCGGTGTCGCTGCGTCGTACCCCCGCGGGTCGGACCGGCCGGCCCGGCCCGGACGACGACGCCTGGATCATCTTCACCTCCGGCTCGACGGGCACCCCGAAGGGGGTGGCGGTCAGCCACGGCGCGGCGGCGGCTTTCGTGGACGCCGAGGCGCGGTTGTTCCTCGCCGACGAGGCGAGCGAGGCGATCGGCCCGCAGGATCGGGTGCTGGCCGGGCTGTCGGTGGCGTTCGACGCGTCCTGTGAGGAGATGTGGTTGGCGTGGCGGCACGGCGCGTGTCTGGTGCCGGCCGCGCGGTCGCTGGTCCGCAGCGGTGTCGACCTCGGTCCGTGGTTGGCCGAGCAGCGCATCTCGGTGGTGTCGACGGTGCCGACGCTGGCTGCGCTGTGGCCGGTCGAGGCGTTGGAGGAGGTGCGGCTGCTGATCTTCGGTGGGGAGGCCTGCCCGCCGGAGCTCGTGCAGCGCTTGGCGGTCGAGGGTCGCGAGGTCTGGAACACGTACGGGCCGACCGAGGCGACGGTGGTCGCGTGCGCCGCGCGGATGACCGGCGAGGGACCCGTCCGCATCGGGTTACCGCTGGCCGGCTGGGAGCTAGCCGTGGTCGACGCCTCCGGCGTGCCGGTGGCGATGGGTGAGACCGGCGAGCTGGTCATCGGCGGGGTGGGGCTCGCCCGCTATCTGGATCCGGGCAAGGACGCCGAGAAGTTTGCGGCGCTGCCCACGCTCGGCTGGCAGCGGGCGTACCGCAGCGGTGACATCGTCCGGGCGGAGCCCGAAGGGCTCCTGTTCGTCGGTCGCGGCGACGAACAGGTGAAGCTCGGCGGACGCCGGATCGAGCTGGGCGAGATCGACGCCGCGCTGCAGGCGCTGCCCGACGTCGCCGGTGCCGCCGCAGCGGTGCAGCGCACCGCCGCGGGCAACCAACTGCTGGTGGGGTACGTGGTTCCGCACGACGGCGTCACCTTCGATGCGGCGACGGCGGCGCTGCGGATCCGTGAGCAACTGCCGGCCGCGCTCGTGCCGCTGCTGGCCGTGGTGGATGCGCTGCCGACCCGGACGTCCGGCAAGGTGGATCGGGCCGCGCTGCCCTGGCCACTGGCGACCGCTGAGGACGCCGCGGGCGAGCTGACCCCGACGGAGGAATGGCTCGCCGGCGGTTGGGCGGAGATCCTGGGCGTACGCCCCACCGAGGCGGACGCGGACTTCTTCACCCACGGCGGCGGCAGCCTGAACGCGGCGCAACTGGTGGCGTGGATCCGGCGCCGGCACCCGCGGGTCTCGGTGGCCGACATCTACCTCCACCCGAAACTGTCGCGGCTCGCGGCGGTGCTCGATGCGCTCGACAGTTCGGCGGCGACGCGCCGGGAGGTCCGGCCGACGCCGAGGCGCGCCGGGCTGATCCAGGCGGCGATGATGGTGCCGATAATGGCGCTGGTCGGGCTGCGCTGGCTGACCGTCCTGGCTGCCCTCGGCAACGTCTTCGCCCTGGTCGCTCCGGCGCCCTGGGCACCGGTCGTGTCCTGGTGGTGGGTGGCGTTGGGCTGGCTCCTGCTGTTCAGCCCGCTGGGCCGGATCGCCCTGGCCGCCGGAGGAGCGCGACTGCTGCTGCGCGGGGTGCGCCCCGGCAGCTATCCGCGCGGTGGCGGCGTGCACCTGCGGCTGTGGGCCGCCGAACGCCTCGCCGAGCTGACCGGCGCCACCAGCGTGGCCGGAGCATCATGGATGATCACTTACGCCCGGGCTCTCGGCGCGCAGATCGGGGCCGACGTCGACCTGCACTCCGCTCCACCGGTGACTGGCCTGCTGAAGCTGGGCCGCGGCGCGGCGATCGAGCCGGAGGTCGATCTCTCCGGTCACTGGGTGGACGGCGACGTTGTCCGCATCGGCAGGGTCCGCGTCGGTGTCGGCGCCCGGGTCGGGTCCCGCAGCACCCTGATGCCGGGCGCTCGGATCGGCAAGGGTGCCCGCGTCGCCGCGGGCTCGACGGTGGCCGGCGCCGTACCGGCCAACCAACACTGGGCCGGCTCGCCGGCCGCAGCCGCGGTTGCCAAGGATTCGGACGGGTGGCCCGGGCAGCGTCCCGCTCGATCGCGGATGGGTGCACGCCTCTGGCCGCTCGCCTACGGGATGACCGCTCAGTTGCTGGGGCTGGTCCCGGTCGTCGCCGCCCTGCCGGCGCTCGCCCTGCTCGGCTGGACGCTCGCAGTCCGACCTACTGTCGGCGCGGTGCTGGCCGCCGTCGCGGTGGCGACCGTCGCCTACGTGGTGGGCTATGCGCTGCTCGTGCTCGTGGCCGTCCGGGCGCTCAGCATCGGCCTGCGCGCCGGCTATCACGCTGTGCAGGGGCGGGTGGCGTGGCAGGTCTGGACGACCGAGCGGCTGATGGGGATGGCCCGGGTGGGGCTGTTCCCGCTCTACGCCAGCCTCTTCACACCTGTGTGGTTGCGGCTGCTGGGCGCCAAGGTGGGGCGTGGGGTGGAGGCCTCCACCGTGCTCGCACTGCCGGCGATGACCACGGTCGCCGACGGGGCCTTCCTGGCCGACGACACCATGGTCGCGACCTACGAGCTGAGTCACGGGTGGCTGCGCGTCGCTCCGGCCCGCATCGGTAAGCAGGCGTTCCTCGGCAACTCGGGAATGGCGGCGCCCGGACGTTCGGTGCCGAAGCGGGGCCTGGTCGGGGTGTTGTCGTCAGCGCCGTTCAAGGCGAAGAAGGGTTCGTCCTGGCTCGGCGCACCGCCGATGCCGCTGCGCCGGACCGTGGAGGCAGCCGACACCAGCCGCACCTTCGACCCGCCGCTCCGGCTGAAGCTGGCCCGCGCAGCGATCGAGCTGTGCCGGATCGTTCCGGTGATGTGCGCCGGCGCCCTGGCGATCGGCGTCCTGGCCGCACTC
This sequence comes from Micromonospora ureilytica, assembly GCF_015751765.1. NCBI lineage: Bacteria > Bacillati > Actinomycetota > Actinomycetes > Micromonosporales > Micromonosporaceae > Micromonospora > Micromonospora ureilytica. The sequence goes on along the minus strand of NZ_JADOTX010000001.1, from coordinate 920,431 downwards.
GCGCTCGTCTGGCGAGCTGCCGGGTGGTGGGCGGCCGCTCTCGCCGCCGGACCGGTGCTGCTGGGTGCGGCGATCGTCGCCGCCGCCATCGCGACGGCCGCGAAGTGGCTGCTGGTCGGGCGCTTCCGGGTCGCCGAGCGCGCGCTGTGGACCTCCTTCGTGTGGCGCAACGAGCTCGCCGACACGTTCGTCGAGGTCCTCGCCGCGCCGTGGCTGGTCCGCTTCGCGACCGGCACGCCACTGCTGACGGCGTGGCTGCGCACGCTCGGTGCGAAGATCGGCCGGGGCGTCTGGCTGGAGACCTACTGGCTGCCGGAGTACGACCTGGTGCGCCTCGGCGACGGCGCGACGGTGAACCGCGGTTGTGTGGTGCAGACCCACCTGTTCCATGATCGTGTGATGAGCATGGACCAGGTGACACTGGGCGCGGGAGCCGCGCTGGGCCCGCACGGCATCGTCCTGCCGGGCGCGAGCATCGGGGCACGGACCACCGTCGGGCCCGGTTCACTGGTGACCCGCGGCGACGCCGTGCCGTGCGACAGCCGATGGTTGGGTAACCCGATCACCACCTGGCCGGCGTCACCGGCACGGTCGGCATGAAACCAAACGCGGCGTCGGCCTCGACCGGCGCAACGCCGGGCGCCGCTCGCTCCGGCGACTCCTACCTGCCCGAGCACGGCAACGGCGGCTACCGGGTACGGCACTACGACCTCGACCTCGACTACCGGGTCGTGTCGAACCGGCTCGCCGGCCGGGCGGACATCACCGCGGCGGCTTTGCAGTCGCTCTCTCGGTTCACTCTCGATCTCGGTCGACTGCGCGTTCAGGACGTCCGAGTGAACGGGCGCCCGGCGAAGTACCTGCACCGGCCGGACAAGCTGCAGATCAAACCGGAGCGGCCGATCGGCGCCAGGGACACCTTCCGGGTCGAGGTTCGGTACGCGGGAAAGCCGGTGCCCATCTCCGGCCGGTGGGGCGAGCTCGGGTGGGAGGAACTCAGCGACGGGGTGCTCGTGGCCAGCCAGCCGAACGGATCGCCGTCGTGGTTTCCGTGTGATGACCAGCCCGGTGCCAAGGCCACCTTCCGGGTGGCAGTCACGACCTCCTCCCCGTACACCGTCCTGGTGACCGGTGATCCCGTACTCCAGCAACGGGGCGCGGGCAGCACGACCTGGGTGTACGAGCGGCGCGAGCCCACCTCGCCGTACCTGATGAGCGTGCAGATCGGACGCTACGAGATGGTTGATCTGGCTGTCGGTGAGGTGGCGCAGCGCGCGGCGATCCCGCCCGCGCTGCGCCGGCACGTCACTCACGACTTCGGCCGACACGGTGAGATCATGTCGGCGCTGCAGCGGCTCTTCGGGCCGTACCCCTTCCGGGAGTACGTCGTCGTGGTCGCCGACGACGACCTCGACGATCCGGTCGAAGCGCAGGGCATGGCGGTCTTCGGGCGAAACCACGTCGACGGGCGGCGCACGCACGAGCGGCTGATCGTGCACGAACTTGCCCACCAGTGGTTCGGCAACAGCCTCACGGTGGCGGACTGGCGGCACATCTGGCTCAACGAGGGCTTCGCCACCTACGCCGAGTGGCTGTGGTCCGGCGTCTGCGGCGACCTGTCGACAGACGCCCTGGCCGCGCGGTGGTACGGATGGGTCGCGGCTCGCCCGCGGAACGTCGTCGTCGCGGATCCGGGCGTCGACCGGATGTTCGACCCGCTGGTCTACAAGCGTGGCGCGCTGACGGTGCACGCCCTGCGGAGGAGGATCGGCGACGAGTCGTTCTTCGCGCTCCTGCGAGCCTGGGTCGCCGAACACCCACACGCGACGGTGACGACCGAGCAGTTCCGTCTGCACGCCCAACGCTTCGCCCGCGAGCCCCTGGACGATCTGTTCGGTGCCTGGCTCGACAGCCCGACGTTGCCCCCGCTACCCCGCTGAGCACCGCCCGCGAACCCGAATGCCGGTCCCGGGCGACCGACGCAGCCGACCGCGGCGGGCCCGCCGTGCCGGGACCGGCACCCTGGAGGTCAGGGCCGGAGCCACCAGGGGCTGGTGTAGGCCACCGCGAAGTCGTTACACGGGTGGCCGGCTGGGCCGGGGGTGCCGTTGGGCAGTGACGGGTCGGAGATTCGGAGCACCACCCAGTCGCCGTCGGTGACGTTGAGCGGCACGGTGAAGTCGGTGACCTGACCGTTGACGGTGTCGATGACGTCGACGACGGTCGGCGCCGAGGTGCCGGGACGGAGGACCTGGATCCGCAGGGGCTTGCCGTCCCAGGCCGAGCCGCGGTCCAGATCCAGCAGGAACCGGACGTCGCCGGAGGTCACGTTCAGTACCCCGCCCATCCGTACGCCGTTGGCGGTGGCGTCCACTCGTAGGCCCGAGACGCGCGTGGCGAAGGAACGGCGGGCGACCATCGCCTCGAACACCGCGGCGCGGGTGTTCTCGGCGACCCACAGGCCGCTGCGGCCCTTACCCTCGTGGAAGCCCCAGGTGGTGCCGTGCTCGTCGGTGACACCGGTCAGAGCCGGCCGCCAACCGGCGTTCAGACAGGCCACCAGCGGTGACGCCATACCCGACGACCAGCCCTCGAAGAGGAAGTCGTCGGTCCGGTTGAACATCTCCAACCCCACGAGCTGATCGCGGGCCGAGGCGTTGAAGGAGAAGTTGTTGAACCGGCCCGCCTCCCGACCGGGATGATTGAAGCTCGCCAGACCCCCGGGCCGGCCGGCGAGCCAGTTGTACAGGCTGCTGGGGCTGCCGGCCCGCAACAGGTCGGCGAAGTCGGAGGTGTTCCAGACGTTGATGTGCCCCTGCAACGGATGCGACCACTCGAACCCGCGGATCGCTGTGAACTGACCCGGGTCGTTGGCCGCGTTGGCAAGGTCACCTGTGGTCCGCCACTCGGACGAGCTGAGCCCGTCAATGGCGAAGAGGGTGGCGTGATCGGTCAGGGCGGCGACGTCCAGACCGGCCTCGCGCATCGAGGCGAACGCGGCCTCGGCGCTGCCGTCGCCGTCCGACATGACCGTGTGGTTGTGCATGTCGGCGTGGACCAACATCGTGCCCTGGGTGATCAGGGATGACCGGCCGGCGCCGACCGCCGCGGTCGGGGCGCCGGCCATCGTCGTGTTGGCCGCCCTGGCGGCGGTCGGTAGCGCGGCCAGCATCAGCGTCCCGCCGGCACCGGCCAGAAGCGCCCGTCGGCCGAGGCCTGCGGGGACCTCAACCTGGCCGTACGGCACGTCGTCGTCGGATCCGTGGTCGTGGTGACAGTGGTGCGGGTGATGTCCACTCATGGCTATATAGATGTTGATGGACCTGGCGGAGACCTCACACCGAGTCGTCGGTCAGGCGAACACTGCGGTACGCCTCAGTCGTGCACCAATCCGCCCCGGATACCGTCGGTTGTGGTTCGGGCCGCCGTCGGCGAGCCCGTTGACCTCCGCGGGTCGCCTGGCCACGATCATTCGTACCACCACCTCGTACGCCGACAGACCGCACCGAATCGCCACCGAGTCACCTACCCGTCAGCCCGGCATGCGACGCTCAAGCTCCGCGACCAACGGGCCACGCCACGTGGCCCCGCACATTACCGCCATAGCCGCACAATTCCTGGCATGACAGCACGGCACCCCCCAACCCCACACCCCATGTGCCCGGAGGAACGCAGACCATGGACCACGCATCTCAGCTCATCCAGGAGCGGAGTGCCCCGCCGGCCACGCTGGTGATCTTCGGTGCTTCCGGTGACCTGACGCGGCGTAAGCTGCTGCCCGCAGTCGAGAGCCTGGCTCGTCACGAGCGGCTCCCGGACCAGTTCGCGCTGGTCGGCGTCGCGCGCACGTCGATGACCGACGAGCAGTTCGCCGAGAGCGCCCTCGGTGAACGCACCCTCGCCAGCAAGCGCCAGCTTCTGGGCGGCGTGCGGTACGTGACCGGCGGCTACGACGACCCGGAAACCTATAAGCGGCTTGTGGAGACCCTCGACGAGCTGGACGCACAGCGGGGCACGTCCGGCAACCGGCTCTTCTACCTGTCCACCCCGGCCGGGGCCTTCGAGCCGGTAATCAACGGACTGGCCGGTGTCGGGCTCAACCAGCCACGCGAAGGCTCCTTCTCCCGCCTGGTCATCGAGAAGCCGTACGGGCGCGACCTGCCCACGGCCCGCGAGCTCGACGGCGTCGTGCACAGCGCGTTCGACGAGCACCAGGTCTTTCGCATCGATCACTATCTGGGCAAGGACACCGTCCAGAACGTGCTGGCGCTGCGCTTCGCGAACTCGATCTTTCAGCCCATCTGGGATCGCTCCTGGGTCGACCACGTGCAGATCACGGTCGCCGAGACCCTCGGCGTCGGCAGCCGCGGCGGCTTCTACGAAGACGCCGGCGCGATGCGGGACATCGTGCAGAACCACGTGCTCCAGGTCCTCGCGCTGGCACTGATGGAGCCACCGGCCTCATTCGAGGCTGAGGGCCTGCGCAACGAGAAGGTGAAGCTGCTGCAGGCGATCCGACTCCCCACCGACCGGGACATCGCCGAGGCCGCGGTCCGGGGACAGTACACCAGGGGCGGCACCCGCGAGGAGCTGATGGCCGGCTACCGCGAGGAGGCCGGCGTCGACCCCCTGTCGCGGACCGAGACCTACGCCGCCATGCGGCTCAACGTGGACAACTGGCGCTGGGCCGGGGTGCCGTTCTACGTACGCACCGGCAAGCGCCTGCCGGCCCGGCTCACCGAGGTGGCACTGCAGTTCCAGCGGCCGCCGCACCTGCCGATCCCGACCGACCAGCTCACCGGTCTCGATGCTGACGCGCTGATCCTGCGGATCCAGCCGAACGAGGGCATCTCGCTGCGCTTCGGTGCCAAAGTGCCGGGCCACTCCTTCCGGGTCCGCACGGCCACGATGGAGTTCTCCTACGACCAGACGTTCGTCGAGGAGTCCCCGGAGGCGTACGAGCGTCTGCTCCTGGACGCGTTGATCGGTGACGCGTCGCTGTTCATCCGCAGCGACGAGGTGCAGCAGTGCTGGCGGATCGTCGACCCGATCATCGACAACTGGGAGAAGGACAACTTGCCGATCCCCACCTACGAGGCCGCATCCTGGGGCCCGACCGACGCCGACCGGCTCATCGGCCGGAACGGCCGCAAGTGGCGCAACTCCGCGTGACCCTGCCACGCGATGGTAGTCGCCGCGCGGGACGCCGACCCAGCAGTCCCGGGGCCGGCTGGGCACCACCGCCCAGGTGAGGCCGGCCAGGACGCGAACCAGGTGACCGGCCACCAGGTCGTCACCGGTGTAGGCGATCGGCAGGTAGGACGGCGACGTTCCGCCGCGGACCGCCGCGCTGCCCGAGACAGTCGGGCGATGCCCTGACACGGGCGGCACACCGCCGGGCAGTCGGTGGATCACCAGACCGCCCGGTGGTGTGCCATGAATGATCAGGACCCGGCGGACTCGACGATCATCTGTTGGTGCCGGTTGATCAGCCGGTAGAGCAGGGCCACGACGACGAGCTGGGCGAGACCGGATACCGCGAACGCGGTCGGCACGCTGGTCTCGGCGGCCACGACTCCACCAAGCACAGCGCCAAGTGGGATGCCGCTCCACAACACCACGCGGTGGGCGCCGAGCACTCGACCGAGCAGTTCGTCCGGGATCAACGCCTGCTTCAGCGACATCGCCAGCACGTTCCACATCGTAATGCCCACCGCGATGCCGAAGAACCACACGCCGGCCGCCCAGATGTTCGTAACAGTGCCGAGAAGGACAAACATCACCGGGGCGATCGTCACGGCGATATTGATCATTCGCGGCCGTCCGAGGTGGGCGGTCAGCGGACCGACCGCAGCAGACCCGACGAGGCCGCCGATCCCCATGGCGATGAACAAGATGCCGTACACCGACGGGCTCAGCTTCAGCGTCTCCAGCGCGTACAGGACGAAGAGCGAGGTAGCCATGGACATCAATCCAGCTATCAGCCCACTGAGGATCGTGAACCCGCGCAGCAAAGGGTGCCGCCAGAGCCAGCGCAGTCCGTCGCGGATGTCCGCGCGCAGGGTCGTCGGCTCGGTGCGCTTCGGTCGGAACCGACCGGGGACGGCGAGCACGAGGACGGCGGCCACCGCGAAGCCGATCGCAGCGCCAAGCAGAGGAGCGGCGCGGAACCAGCTGAAGAGCAACCCACCCACTGGCGGACCGACGAAGCTCTGGCCGACGGTCTCCTCGACGGTCAACCAGCTGTTGGCCTTGTCGAGACCGCGACGGTTGACGATCTGGGGCAGGATGGCGCGGACCGCCGACTCGTACACCACCTGGCAGAGACCGAGCGCGAACGCGATGACGTAGAGCACCAGAATGCTGTCCACGCCGGTGATGATGAGCAGCACGAGAGCACCGATCAGGGCTGCCCGCATGAAGTTGACGGTCGACATGGCTGCCCGACGGTCCAGCCGGTCCGCCAGCGCGCCGCCGGGTAGACCGAACACTAGCCATGGCAGGAACGAGAACGCGGTGAGGCCAGAGATGAGCACCGGGTTGGTGGTCAACGACGTGGCGAGCAGTGGCAGCGACACTCTGGCGATGCCATCGGCGCTGGTAACCGTGGCCGACGCGGAGAACAGTTTCCAGAAAGAGCTGTCAAGTACCGGCGCAGGCTTGTCAGATGTTTTGGTCAGCGGAGTCAACGACTTCCCACCCTTGGAAACGGAACGTCGTTTCCGCTCAGGCGCCGACTGGCCTCCTGATGGCGCGGAAACGCATGACGAAATGAATGTTCACAGTCCCGCCTCCCATCAATACGTGAGGACAATGGGGCGCAGCGTAGCACGGCCGGAAGGACCGGGCCCCTGTCCTCCCGGCCGTGCGCCCGCGGGTCCCGCGCGTTTGCCGGGCGCTCCACCTCACCGACGACCAAGCAACCCCGACCGACGCGCCCTCGTCCGGGCCGGCGGGCTCGAACAGCACGGCAAGACCTGCACCAGGTTCTACCTCACCTCACCGAAGCGGGGCGGCGAGGCCTCCTCCAGTGGACGTCCATGGGCTCGGATCGTGTCAGAGACGGCAACGCCGAGCAGGACCGCGACAGCTGCCGCAGCAACCCCGAGGGGCGGTAGGCCGACCATGATCGGCGCCATGGCCGCGAGGACGAAGATCCCGATCGGCCGCGGCCAGGACACCCGCGCGAAGGCCACGTACTCGAATACCGAGCGCCCGGCGAGGTAGAGCGCAGGCCCACCGAGGATGGCCCCGACCCAGGCGGGTTTCGCGTCTCCGGATGGATCTAGGAGGACGAGTTCGGAGCCGGCTGAGCTGGCGAGGATGCCGGACACCATGAGCAGGTGCGCGAACTCGGCCAACCGACCGAGCCGGGCAGGATCGGCGGATGCCGCGATGGCCTCGCCCAGGATTTGGCCGGCTCGGTAGAAGTAGATCCGCCACAGCAATACCGTGGTGAGGAACGACAAGGTAAGGGCCATCGTTCGTTGCGCCACGATCGGACCGCGGAGAAGACTCGATCCGGAGGTCAGGATCGTCTCACCAAGCGCGACAATGACAAGCTGCCAGTAGCGTTCGGCCAGGTGCTCGCCCGCGACGGCCCACGGGGACCCCCGCGAGCGACCCAGCCCCGGTACCGGCCAGCCGAGTCTGGCCCCCAGGTAGTCGATCGCCAAGGCCACCGTCCACAGCGAATTGCGCGTTACCTCGGGAGCGAAGGCTCCGGCGAGCCACGGTACGGCCGACGCGCCGAACCAGATGAGTGCCAGCATGTTGACGCGGCGCAGATTGTGACCTCGCACGACGCCTACGAAGAAGAGGGTGCGGCCCACCTGAATCGCGACATAGGTGCTCGCGAAGAGCAGACCAGTCTCGGCGAGAGCCCCCGAAATCGCGACCGCCAGGAGCAGGCTCCCGTACATCGTCGCAACCACAACGAACTGGATCGGCGGCTGAAACGGATCAAATCTACTGGTCACCCATGCCGTCTGGGTCCAGATCCACCAGACCGCCAACAGCAGCAACAGAGTCTCGCCGTTCTCCGCAAGGGAGGTGGTCAACCTCTCCGCGACGTGACCCCTGGTGTAGTCCAACACCAACTCGTGCACAATCCGGGTGAGCGCGAAGACGAACACGAGATCGAAGAACAGTTCCAGGAAGGTCGGCCGCTGCGGACTCTCACGCCTGCGCAGCAGATTGGCCACTCTATTCCTCGTCACCCGGCCCGCTCGCTCCGTCGGCTAGTCGCTGAAGCAGTCGTACCACGTCGCCGCAGTGCCCAGGGATGAGATGCACCCCCGATGACTAAATAGCCTGACGGCCGACGAGGGCCGCCACCGCGCCCAGCACCGCCCTCTCCGAAAAGCCGACGGCTGGCTGACAGACGTGCTACATGGCTTCCACGCAGGGCCCACAGGCGGCGGACAACGACGACAAGCCGCGGCCGCACCCGGTCCACCGAATCGTCTCAGCACCAGCAACTCCCGGCCATGACTGCTTTGCAGTGACGTCTTCGAGGTCAGCCGTGTTGGTGGATGTGGTCCTGGATTTGCTGGGCGAAGCCTTCGGCGGTGGCGAGTTGCTCGCGTAAGGCTTCGACGCGGTTCTGCGCGGCGGTGTGGAACATCGCGAGGCGGTCCTGCAGGACGGCGCGGTCTTCTCCCTCGGCGGTGCTCAGTGCGTCGAGGATGGTCAGCAGATCCCGCATTTCCTCGAGGGTGAACCCGAGCGGCTTCATTCGCTTGACGACGCGCAGACGGTCGAGGTCCGGTTCGGTGTAGAGCCGAAACCCTCCCTCGCTGCGCGCCGACGGGACGACGAGGCCGGCGTCCTCGTAGTGGCGGATGGTGCGGATGCTCAGCCCGACCCGTTCGGCGGCTTCGCCGATCTGCATGCGCCCTGCGCTCATCGCATCAGTGTCCCTGGCGTCCATCAGTGGCCGACCTTGAGCTTGCCGGCGAGGTTCTCGTGGAACTCCGCGCTGGCGGCGTTGAGCCCGACAATGTCCACCCTCTTGCCGCGGGTCTCGTACTTCCTGGTGATGGCGTCCAGGGCGGCGACCGACGAGGCGTCCCAGATATGCGCGGCGCTCATGTCGATCACTACGTGGTCCGGGTCGTGCGCGTAGTCGAACTGGTAGACCAGGTCGTTGCTGGAGGCGAAGAAGAGTTCGCCGTGCACGCGGTAGATCTGGGTGGTCTCTTCGGGGTCGAGGACGCTGGTGACCTGCGCGAAGTGCGCGACCCGGCGGGCGAAGATCACCATGGCGGCGATGACGCCGAGCACGACACCGATAGCGAGGTTGTGCGTGGCCAAGGTGGCGGCGACGGTGACCACCATAACGATGATCTCGCCGGCCGGCATCCGCTTGAGGGTGGCGGGGGCGATGCTGTGCCAGTCGAAGGTTCCCACCGAAACGATGATCATGACGGCGACCAGCGCGGCCATCGGGATCAGCGCGACGACGTCACCCAGGGCCACGACGAGGATGAGCAGGAAAACCCCGGCCAGGAAGGTGGACAGGCGCGTGCGGGCGTTGGACGCCTTCACGTTGATCATTGTCTGGCCGATCATGGCGCAGCCGCCCATGCCGCCGAAGAAGCCGGTGACGATGTTGGCCACGCCCTGCCCCCAGGACTCGCGGGTCTTGTCGGAGCGGGTGTCGGTGATGTCGTCGACGAGCTTGGCGGTCATCAGCGATTCCATCAGCCCGACCAGGGCGATGGCCAGGGCGTAGGGGGCGATGGTGGTCAGCGTGTCGAGCGTGAACGGCACGTCCGGCAGGCCGAGGATCGGCAGGCTGTCGGGCAGGGTGCCTTCGTCGCCGACGTTGGGCACGTTCAGGTGCACGACGACGACGAGCGCGGTCAGCAGGACGATGGCGATCAGTGGCGCCGGCACGGCGGTGGTGAGCTTGGGCAGGAGCACCATGATGGCCAGCGCGACCGCCACCAGGGGGTACACCAGCCACGGCACGCCGAGCAGGTGCGGCACCTGGGCAGTGAAGATGAGGATGGCCAGGGCGTTGACGAAGCCCACCATCACGCTCCGGGGGATGAACCGCATCAGCTTCGCCACCCCGGCCAGCGCCAGGACGATTTGGAAGACCCCTCCGAGGATGACCGCGGCGACCAGGAAGCCCAGTCCGTGTTCGCGGGCCAGGGGTGCCACGACCAGCGCGATCGCCCCGGTCGCGGCGGAGATCATGGCAGGTCGGCCGCCGGTGAAGGCGATGGTGACCGCCATCGTGAAGGAGGCGAACAGGCCCACCTTCGGGTCCACACCGGCGAGGATCGAGAACGAGATCGCCTCGGGGATCAGCGCCAGCGCGACGACCAGTCCGGCGAGGACCTCGGTGCCTAACACGCGCGGCGAGGCCAACCACTGCGGGCGCGACCATCGAGGCGTCCGTACTGACTGCGACGACATAACTCTCATTTCCACTCGACGTGCACGCGCTCAGGCACGCACCGGCAACGCCGGCTGGGCCGCGCTGCTTGTCCTACGGGGTGCCGGGACGCGGCGGATAGCCGTCGCCGTGGCGCTGAAGCGTCTTCGCTCACGAAGCTTGTCGCTGCCCGGGCGCACGCGGCGCCACATCTCGGCAACGCCGCCGACCCTACTCTTCGGTGAGAGGAGAGTTGACTTGACGGCCAAGTGTCGATCATCACCCGCAACCAGTCGGCCGGGGGCCACGGCCACGCCGGTAGCGCGATATCTCCCGCAACCAGCCGGCCACTTGGCAGGATGGGCGATGGGCAGCGTGGGGCACAGCGGCGACGAATCGGCCGAAAACGCTGCAAGCGGGTCGCCGATGCGTCAAGGCCGATCGCGCTCGTCACGTTCTACCTGGCGGCTCGGCGTGCTCGGACCGTCTCGCAGTAAGATCACTCTTAGGTGCGCCGGGAAGTCTGGTCGGCAATGTCCGACCCGACCCCGAAAACTGGAGCGTTCATGACGCCAACACCTACCCGCAGCCCGCAAGTCTTCGGTCGTGGCTCATGGCCTGAAGCCCGCCGAATCGCTGACGTCCTCCGCAAGGAAACCATCGGCGGAGTCCTGCTGCTTGCCGGCGCCGTCGCCGCTCTGGTCTGGGCCAACTCACCGTGGGCCGACAGCTACGAGTCGGTGCGTTCGTTCACGTTCGGCCCCGAGGCGCTGCACCTGAACCTGTCGGTAGGGACGTGGGCAGCCGACGGGCTGCTGGCGATCTTTTTCTTCGTCGCCGGCTTGGAGCTCAAGCGGGAGTTCGTCGCTGGCGACCTGCGGGATCCTCGCCGCGCCGCCGTCCCGATCGCCGCCGCCGTGGGTGGCGTGATCGTCCCCGCCGTGCTGTACCTGGTGATCAACCTCGCCGCGGGTGAGGGGGACGGCAAGGGCTGGGCGATCCCGACCGCCACCGATATCGCGTTCGCCCTGGCCGTGCTGGCGGTCATCGGTCGCTGCCTGCCGCACACAATGCGCACGTTCCTGCTCACCCTCGCCGTCGTCGACGATCTGCTTGCCATCGCCATCATCGCCGTCTTCTACACCGCGAGTCTGTCGCTGCTGCCCCTACTGGGTGCTCTGCTCCCGCTGGCCGCGTTCACCGTGCTGGTCCAACGCCGGGTTCGTTCGTGGTGGCTGCTGCTGCCGCTGGCGTTCGCCGCCTGGACGCTGATGCACGCCTCCGGTGTGCACGCGACCGTCGCGGGGGTTCTGTTGGGCTTCGCGGTCCCGGTGTTGCGTAGCCGAAAGGCGGGCGGGCCGCAGGCGGGCCCTGGTCTGGCTGAGCACTTCGAGCACCGCTTCCGGCCAATCTCCGCAGGCATCGCCGTGCCGATCTTCGCGTTCATGTCCGCCGGAGTCGCGGTCGGTGGGCTCGGTGGGCTCGGCTCCGCGCTGACCGATCCGGTCGCCGTCGGCATCGTGGTCGGGTTGGTCGCCGGCAAGCCGATCGGGATCACCGCCGCGACCTGGCTGGTCACCCGTTTCACCCGGGCGAAGATGGATACCGGCTTCGCCTGGATCGACGTGTTCGGCATGGCCGTGCTCGCCGGTATCGGCTTCACCGTGTCGCTGCTGATCGGGGAGTTGGCATTCGGGATCGGCAGTGAACGCGACGACCACGTCAAGGTCGCCGTACTGGCCGGTTCTCTGACCGCCGCGCTGCTGGCAACGGTCATCCTGCGGCTTCGTAACCGCACCTACCGGCGGATCCACGACGCCGAGACCGCCGACGCCAACCGTGACAACATCCCGGACGTCTACCAACAGGATGTCCCCGTGCACCCCGCGGGCAGCCTGAGCGAGACCCGCAATTCTCCTCAGCCCTGAAGATCGCGCCGCCGATAGCCCATGACACCGGCCACGCCCAGGGCAACGCCCAGCGTGATCATGATCAGCGTGCTGGTCCAGTTGACCGCTGTCAGCGGGACCGGCGCCAGGTGGGCGAACGGCGAGAGTCCGCGAACCCAGCCGGGTGCGCCGACGCTGTCGGCGATCACCAGGAGCAGGAACCCGCCGGTCGCGGGCAAGGTTCCGGCGAAGGCTGCCGCCCGCGGCGCCCAGCCAGCGGCGAGGATGGCCGCGCCGAGACTGAGCAGCACGATCGGCAGCGTGTTCCAGGCCCCACTCAATGCTGCGAGCAAGCTGAGATCACCTCCGGTCGCGGTGATGCCCGCCCAGACGGCGAACCCGGCGACACTCACCAGGGCTATCGCGCCTGCGGCCGTGGCGGTGATCTCGGCGGCGAGCAGGCGGGTCCGGGTGACCGGCTGGGCGGTCAGCAGCGTGAGAATGCGGCTGTTCTCGGCCGCGACGAAGGCGGACACGCGGACCGCCGTGAACCCGCCGACGGGCAAAGCCAGTAGCGCGAACAGGGTCGCGGCGAACCCCTCGACCGCACCGAGTGCGGTGAACCCGGCGCGCGCCGCCTCCTCGGCGAGAGCCGGATTGTCGGTCAGGAACTCGGTGACGGACGCCGTGGTAAAGCCGATGAGCAGGTAGTAGGCGCCGATGCCCAGAGCCCAGCCGGTGAGGGGCCGCAGCATGCGCCGCGCCGCGAACGCTCCCACGTCGTTCAGCAGCATCAGCCGCGGGTGGCGACCGGCAGCGATCGCGATCAGCCCGCCGCGGACATCACGGCGGCCGGCGACGGCAACCGCGATGCCGGCCAGCAGCACCGCGGCGGCCAGCAGAATCAGCAGCGGCAGGATCTGGTTCCGCGCGTACGGTTCGCTGAGGGCGAGCAGCCCGAACGGTGACAGCCAGCGCAGCCACCCAAAGCCGGTGAGGCCGTCGCCGACCATGCGCGTCAGCAGGGCGGTACCGAGCACCGCCACGGCGGTTCCGGTCGCGGCCGGCCGGTTCGGGAACACCTGCGCGGCCAGCCCGGCGACGGCGACGAAGAACAACCCGAGCACACCGACACCGCCGCCGTGCACAGCGGCGCCGGCCGAATCGGTACCGGCCAGCAGCAACACCACGGCCACGGCGGCGCCCGCGGCGACCGGAACAACCATCACGGCGCCCAGATGGCGGGCCACCACCTCTCGCAGCGGCGCCCGTCCCGCCAGCAGCACGTCCCACCGGCCGGCGTCCTCCTCACCCCGGGTGATGCGGGTGGTGGCCAGGATCGCCCAGACGGCAAGCAGAACAGCGAGAAAGGTGCCGACCCGCCACACCGCGAATCCGCCAGCCTGATCGAGGGCGATCGGTTCGCCGAACAGGGTCCGAATGGCAGGGTTGGCGGCGAGCGCGGCAATGCTGCCCGCCGCGGCGGGATCCGCCATGACGCTGCTGTACGTGCTCACGACGAGTGCCGGCAGGGCAGCGACGAGCCCCAGCACGATCAGGCCACTGCGGCGTAGCTGGCGCACTGCCAGCCTGGTGACGGCCTTCCCGGGGGAGGCCGGCACGCTGAGCCCGATGGCGGACGGGACCGTCCTGGTGATCATCGGATGCTCTCCTGGGCGCCGTAGTAGTCGAGGAAGATCTCTTCAAGGCTCGGTTCGCGGACCGCCAACGCGGTGACCTCGGCCGCGGCGAGCGCCCGCAACGCCGGCGCCGGCGGCCCGATGAGCGAGAACCGTAGTCGCCCAGGACTGACCTGCTCGACCGTCTCGACGCCAGGAACCAGATCAAGACCGGGCGGCGGTACGCCGACGTACGACACGGTCACCTCGGCGCGATGCAGACCCCGCATTTGTTCAATGGTGGCGATCTCGACGAGCCGGCCGGCCCGCAGGATCGCGACACGGTCACAGACCGCCTCGACCTCGGCCAGTTGGTGCGAGCTGAGAAACACGGTCTGCCCGCGGTCACGGGCCTCGGCGACAGCGAGCCGGAACTCGCGTTCCATCAGCGGATCGAGGCCACTGGTCGGCTCGTCCAACACCAGCAGCGGCGCCCGGGTCGCGAACGCCGCGACCAGGGCCACCTTCTGCCGGTTTCCCGTCGAGTAGGCGCGGGCCGGCTTGCTGGTATCAAGCGCGAACCGTTGCACCAGTTCATCGCGGTACGCCAGATCAACGCCCGGCCCCGTACACGCCTGCAGGTGCAGGATCTCCGCGCCGGTCAGCTGCGGCCACAACGCCACATCGGCCGGCACGTACGCCAGCGACCGATGCGCTCGGGCGACATCCGCCGCGTCGCTGTCGAACACCCAGGCACGCCCCGCCGTGGGACGGACCTGTCCCAGCAGCAGGCGGATGGTGGTGGACTTGCCTGCGCCGTTGGGGCCGAGAAACCCGAACACCTCACCAACGGGGACCTCAAGGCACAGGTCGTCGAGCGCCGTGAAACGGCCGTACCGTTTAGTCAGATTGATGGCGCGCAACGCGAGATCGTTCATGGCGGAAGTCCTCACCAGCCGACGCGGATATGACCGCCGACCAGACTTCCCGGCACACCAGAGCCCACCGTACTCTCGCATCCACCCGGCAGGAAGCCGCCGCGTGGACACTCAGGACGGTTCAGGGTCGGTCAGCGAAGTTGATCCTGGTGCGCGCGGCCTCTCCAACCGTGCATTGGAGAGCGGGCGGCACACATGGGTCGGCGAAGCCGCGGCGATCAGATGCTCGACCGCGCTCCGCCTGCCTCGGGCGTGAATGCTGCATTTGGTGTCCGAGGGGGGCGGCAAAGCGGTCTGGCAATGGACGTTTGGCAGGCTTCGACCGCCGACGGTGCCCGCATCTCCCAGTGGACGCCCGGCACCGGTACCAACCAGCGATTCAAACTTCAACGAATCTAGAGGCTGTCTCATAGCTACAGCAGTGCGTGGAGATTCCCTGGGCGATCAAGCAGCGCCTCGGCCCGGAAACGTCTTCTGTCAGAACTTCCCGGTGTGGGCTCCTGCCACGGATGCGCTCGCCGCCGCACCTGCGAGCGGGCCGAGCAGGCCGGCCGGCCCGCGCCACAGCTCCAGTGCCTCGACGTAACTGTCGAGCGCCTTGCCTCGGTCGCGCTGGGCGAGACTTGCCCGGGCGGCGCTGGTGAGCTCACGGAAGCTGACCAGGTCGAGGGTGCCAGGACCGGGTGCGAACAGGTAACCGCCACCGTGCCGGCGCAGGTACGAGCCGATGGCGCGCGGCGGCAGCGAGGGTTCCATCAGCCGTCGCAGGGTGCCGACGTACTTGTGGATGACGTTGGTGGCGCTGGTTGGCGCGTCCTCGCCCCAGAGGAGCTCGATCAGGTTGCTCACGCTGATCGGTCGCTCTGCTCGCGCCAGCAGGAGCGCCAGCAGGTAGCCCTGCTGGCGAGGTCCGGCGCTCAGCTCGATGTCGTCGCGCCAGATCCGCAGGGGGCCAAGGATCTGGAACCGCAGGCTGCCGCTGACCGGCCGTGGTGCGTCGTCGGCGTGACGGGCACCGGCCGATTTCGACAATTCGATCTCCTGTTCCACTTGACGGATCGTGAACATCCCGCTGCTCGCGACGCCGACAAGTCTACGTCCGGCCGCACCGACGGGCTCACGACTCAGGGCGAAGCGGACGCAGGCGGAAGGACGGCGCGGCGAGGTCGGAATCCCCCGGCGGCGAGTCCGCGGAAACACCAGCTCTGTCGGTACCAGCGCCAACCCATCCGTTTCATCACGGATCGGGGCACCTGCTCCGCGCGCTGAGGTTCCCGGCCGAGCTGAGTGGTTCGGCCGGCGCTGCCGCGTTCGGGCACGGTCGTTCGGCTCTGTTCGGTTCGGCCGTCGCCTGCCTCGCTTGTGGACAGCAACGTCCTGCGCTGCTTCAAGAACAAAACCAGAAGATGTCAACTACCGGTCGTCATCATCTGCCGGAAGGTATTCCTCGGCAAGGACAGGGCTCCATGACCGCGTCAGCAAGCAACACCCGGCCCGGACCGGCCCGGACCGGTACACACAACAAGCCGCACGAATCTCAGCGCGCCCAGGAGGCGAAGCGGCATACCGCTCCCGGGCCGGGTCGCAGGAGGGGACTGACCCTGTTCGCGTTGGCCCTGGGCGCCTTCGCCATCGGCACCGGCGAGTTCGGCAGCAACGGGATCATCCAACTCTTCGCCGCCGATCTGGACGCGTCCATCCCGGTCGCGACGTACGCGATCAGCGCCTACGCGTTCGGTGTCATGATCGGGTCGCCGGCGATCACACTCCTCGCGGCTCGAGCCAACCGCCGTACTCTCCTGCTGGGCTTGATCGCGCTCTTCCTCGTCGGCAACGTCCTCTCGGCCCTGGCCCCGAGCATCGCCACCCTCGTCGTCTTCCGCTTCATCACCGGGAGTGTCCAGGGCGCCTACTTCGGCGCCGGCGCGGTCGTCGCCGCGTACGTCTACGGCCCGGGCAAGGGCGGAAGGGCTTTCGCGACCGTGATGGGCGGACTGACCGTGGCCACCATCCTCGGGTCACCGCTCGGCACCCTCGTCGGCCAGCACGCAGGGTGGCGCGCCACCTACTGGACCGTCATCGGGGTGGGTCTTCTGGCCGGCGCAGCGCTGCTGGCGTGGCTGCCACGCACCGACGACCTGCACGGCAGCTCCGTGGCACGCGAACTCGGCGCCCTTCGACGACTCGATGTCTGGCTCATGGTCATGGTCGCGGCGCTGGGCATCTCCAGCATCTTCGCCGTCTACACGTTCATCGGGCCGTTCGTCACCGACGCGGCGGACGAGAGCCCGGCGCTCATCCCCGTCGCCCTTGCCGTCTTCGGCCTCGGCATGGCATTCGGGAACTATTTCGGCGGCCGGGCCGCCGACCGGCACGGCAGCCGACCGCTGATCTACGGCTTCGGCTATGTCCTGGTGCTGCTCGTGGCCATTGGTTTCTTCGGCAGTGAGATCCTGGTCCTGATGCCGGCGCTGTTCGGCGTCGGAGCGACAATGATGTTCGCCATTCCCACCATCCAGGTACGGCTGACCGAATTCGCACCGGACGCGCCCACCCTCATGGGCGCCCTCAACCTGGCCGCCCTCAATCTCGCCAATTCGCTCGGCGCAATCGGTGGCGCCGTCACCATCGGGGCCGGATGGGGAACCCTCTCGACGGTGTGGGCGGGGTTCGTCCTCACCACCGCAGGTCTGATCCTCTTCCTCGCCACCCTGGGCCGGACCAGGGCAACCGTCACTCCAGCGTGACGCCCCACCCCGTGCCGGTGGGCGGCCACACCCCGCAGACGCCCGAACGCCCACCACCTCGGGACCGTGTGGCCACACGACAACCCGATCATCGCCGCCGGGCTCGCCCGCTACGGCCACCGCGACGCGGCGAACCGCATCGCGATGGCGATGCTGGAGGCCGCCGCCCACTTCGGATACCGCCTGCCCGAGGCCATTTCCGGGTACGACCGCTCGCTCGGCCGACGACCCGCAACGGGATCCTCGCCAGCGATCCGCACGTCCCCGACGGCGAGCACGGCGAGAAGTGGGGTCAAGTGGTTGCGTGTCATGTGGGATTCCGGCGGTCACCCGGCTTCCAGGAGGTCCGGAAGCCGTTCGACATCCACACGGAACATGCCCGAGACCGGTTCAGGTGCCTGGTCATCGCGGTCTCAGGTTGTCTGCAGGGCGACCTTCAGCCAGCCGGGGTTACGCATGTCGAACTCGCGGTACGCCGCGATGGCGTCCGTGAGCGGTTCGTGTTCCGTCACGACGTCTTCCGGGCGGGCTTGGCCGGACGCCACCATGTCCGCCAGCTTCGGAATGTACCTGGGGTGATTGCCATTGCCGGCCCGGACAGTGAGGTTGCGGGCCATGGTCGTGCCGATCGGAAAGAACCGGTCGGCGGGCGGATAGACCCCCACGATCCCCAGGGTGCCCACCTTCGCGAGGCTCTCCACCGCCCAGGTCTGCGCCTGGCTCGGCGCGTCTCCCGGCTTCCAGTGCCCGTCTTTCCCTCCACTGTCGAGGTTCGGGGAGATCTTGCGCTGCTCCTCGCGATTCCGCTCATCGTCCTTACCGGCGGCGGGGCCGGACTTCGGGCTCTCGCCATCCACTCCGACCGCGTCGATGGCGCAGTCGGCGCCGATCCCGTTCGTCAACTCCATGATCGCTTCGACCGGATCGGTCTCGTTGAAGTTGATGACCTCGGCCCCTCGCTGGCGGGCGTGTTCCAGCCGGTCGGCGTGTCCGTCGATCGCGATCACCCGCGACGCGCCTCGCTGGTAGGCGGAGAGAACAGCGAACTGGCCCACCGGACCGCAACCCCAGACGGTGACGATGTTGCCGTCACTGGCGTCGGCCAGCACCGCACCGAAGTAGCCGGTGGGGTAGATATCGGAGAGAGTGATGGCCTGCGCCTCGGTGACGGCCTCCGGCAGCCGGATCAGATTGGTGTGCGCGAACGGGACGCGCGCGTACTCCGCCTGCAGCCCGTTGAACGGGCCCTGCGCCTCGGGTGAGCCAGGCGAGCCGGTGCCTGCCCGTGGCCCGTACGGGTTGACGTTGTCGCACTGCGCGAAGAGCCCTCGGCGGCAGTAGGAGCAGGATCCGCAGCCCAGCACCGCCGAGATCACCACCCGGTCGCCGGGCTTGAGGTTGCGGATCTGCGTCCCCACCTCCTCGACCACCCCGACACCCTCGTGCCCGAGAATCTTGCCCGGCTTCATCCCGGGCATCGTGCCCCGCACGAAGTGCAGGTCCGTGCCGCAGATCGCCGCCGTGGTGACGCGGACGATGGCATCCGTCGGTGCCTCGATGCGGGGCTCGGGCACGTCGTCGACCCGGATATCGCCAATGCCGTGGAAGACGACAGCCTTCATTGAGCGCTCCTCTCCGACTGTTCACCCACGTTCGATCCAGCACGCGAGCGAGAATTCGGGCTACCCGTGACGCAGCACGGCAAACCTCTCCGACGGACGGCACGATTCCCCGAGAGACGGAGTGCACCGCGGGGAACAGAAGGCCGGTTCAGTGACGCGACGGGAGAACTTCCTCGGTCAGGATCCAGTCCACGGCTTCGTGAAATGCCGTCGGCTCCTCGAGGTGGCCGAAGTGTCCGCTGTTCTCGAGGATCGTCAGCCGGGAACCGGGGATGCCCTCGTGCAGCATCTCGGACCAGACCGGCCCGCAGATGAAGTCGTGCCGTCCGGTGATCACCAGGGTCCGAGCGCCGATCGACGACAACTCCGGCCGATAGTCGAACCTCTTGTTCCCCGGTCGTACCACCCAGGCCCGCACGGTCTCGCGGAGGCGATCGAATTCGGCGCGGCGACCCCAGAAATCGGCGAAATTGATCGGCAGATAGGCCCGAAGCTGGTCGGTCTTCTCCGCGTGGGTCTGCAAAGGAACCGAGCTGGTGATCGCCGCTGCCACCGTCGCGATCTCCGGGTTGCCGGCGTGACGGGACAGGTATGCGTCGACCTCGGCTTGCTCGGTCGCCCAGAATTCCGCGCCGTTGGTCGGGGACGTGCTGTACAGAACGAGGCCGGCGACCCGATCGGGATGGTTCAGCGCGAACCGCTGAGCGGTGAAGCCGCCGTGGGAGTGGCCCAGCAGGTGCACCCGAGCTTGGCCGAGATGCTCGACGAGGGAGTGCAGGAAACCGACGTACGTGTCCACGTAGGTGGACCCTTCGGGCAGTGGCCCGGACGCCCCGGTGCCGGGGATCTCCGGGTAGACCATGGTGAAGTGCTCTTCCAACCGGGTGGAGCGCAGGTAGGCGTACTCGACGCCGGGCCCGCCCGACTGGGTGATCATCACCGGGCCGGTCCCGGCGACGTGATAGACCTGCCGGACGCCGTTTGTGATCATTGTGTGTGTTCCGGGGACGAGATTGTTCATCGAGCGACACTCCCTACGAGGGTTGATGACGTTCATCGTTTGTCGGAAGCCGCGATCACCTCGGCGGGGACAGCAACTCGGCGAGACGGATGAGAGAGGCACGCATGCTGTCGGTGCCGCCGCCCTGCAACCCGGCAAGAACCGCGCCGGCGCGCTCGAACACCCGCTGCGCCGCGGGGATCTCGCCAGAGGTGATCAGGACCTCGGCCATCTGCCGCAACGCGTCGAACTGCAACGGTCGGTCCCCGAGGCGTCGCGCCGTCTCCGCCGACAGTTCCAGCTGCTCGACCGCCTCGTCGACGCGTCCGGACTCGGCCAGGTTGTGGGCGATGGCAGAACGGATCTCGCTCTCCTCGCGGCCGCGTCCGAACTGCTGATTGAGGTCGAGGGCCTCATGCAGCGCCTGCGCTGATTCCTCGACCCGCCCCAGGCCGGCGAGCGACGTCCCGCTGCACAGGAGGCTGAAGATCTCGGCCCGACGATTCCCGAGAAGGCGGGACAGCGACAGCGCCTTCTCGCTGTGCTCGAGGGCGAGGTCGTGCCGGCTCAGCGCACTGAGCACCTGGTGGAAGTTGTTGTGCACCAGCGCCTGTTCCAGCCGCATGTCCCGGGCCCGGTAGATGGGCAGCGCCTCGCTGAGCAGGCGGAGCGACTCCTCGTTGGCGCCGAACACATACCGCGCACCGGCCAGGCTGCGCAGGACGTGCGCCTCCCCGACGGCATCGTGGCTCGCCCGTGCCGCGTGCAGCGCCACCCTCATGACGTCTTCCCAGTCCTGGAAGTACCCGGCCCACTGCAGGTACTGCTGCATGGTGATGGCGAGCTGCCAGGGCACGATGCCGTACCCGACGTCGGCCGCCAGGCGGACCGCCTCCTTGAGCACCTCCCGCTGGCTCGCGAACCAGGCGATCGCCTCGTCGTACGTCTCCGGCTGCTCCGCGACGACACCGGGCAGGGGCGGCGGCGGCTCGATCGGCGTCCGGTTCGGCTCAAGCACCACCTGCGCGCGGAAACTGCTGTGCAGGTAGTACTGCAGCAGGCGGCTGACCGCCGCCTGTCGTTCCGGCGCCGGCTCCTCGGCCCGGAGGAGCTCTTCCGCGTACGTCCTGACCAGTACGTGCGAGGTGAGCCGGCCGTCCTCGTGCTCGGTCACCAGGGCCGCCTCGATCAGCTCGGCCAGCTCCGCCCGGATGTCGTCGGGGTTGCGGTCGCAGAGACTCACACAGGCTGCGGCCGTGACACCCGGCACCAGGGCCACCGACAGAAGCCGGAACAGCCGAGCGGCGCCGGGACCGAGCTGGCGGTAGGACCACGAGAACGCGGTACGCGGATCACTGAGGCCGCCCCCGCCCGGGAACGCGCCGAGCCGGCGGGCGCCGTCGCGTAGCTCGGCGGCGACGGAGGCGAGCGACAGTCGCGGGCGGACGGCGACCCGGGCCGCCAGGATGGCCAGCGCCAGCGGAAGCCGGCCACACAGTTCGATGATCTCGTCGGTGATCTCCCCACCCGCCGTGCCGGCGGCCGGCAGGCCGGCGAGACGGCGTTCGAGCAGCCGACGGGCCGTCGGCAGGTCGGGCAGATCGACGCTGAGTGGATGGGCGCCATCGAACGCGGCCAGGCCGACCAGTGACCGCCGGCTGGTGACGATCACGAGACTCTCCGCCGAGTTCGGCAGCAGCGGACGCACCTGGGAGGCATCGCAGACGTTGTCCAGCAGGATCAGGATCCGCTTGCCGGCGGTCATGCTCCGGTACATCCCGATCCGCGCGTCGAACGTGTCTGGAACGTCGGAGGCGGGCACACCCACCGCGTGCAGGAGGAGGCGCAGGGCATCGCCGGCCGGCCGGCTCTCCCCCTCGCCGAGGTGACCCCGGAGATCGAGGTAGAGCTGCCCGTCGCTGAACTCGCCGGACACCCGGTGCGCGAAGTGCACCGCGAGCGTCGACTTGCCGACGCCGCCCATGCCGTTCATCGCGACCACCAGAGGGCTCGTCCGTCCGGCGGCCCGCATCCCGGTGACCAGGTCATTCAAGATCGCCAGCTCGGTGCCGCGGCCCACGAAGAGGGGTAGGTCCGGCGGAAGCTGCGCCGGGCGCACCAGGGGAATCGGCCGGGATGTCCCGGGGATCGGATCCGGGTCCCCGGAGGGCGGCATCCCCGCCTGGGTGAGGGCCCGCCGCTGGGCGTCCTGGAGCTCGCGTCCAGGGTCGATGCCCAGCTCGTCGTCGAGGCGGGCGCGGATCGCGCCGTAGACCGCCAGTGCCTCGGCCTGATGGCCCGCCGTGGCGAGCGTCGTCACCAGGCACGCGTGGACCGGCTCGTTGAGCCGGCCCATCTCCGCGGCGAGCCGCAGCGGGACCAGCACCCGGCCGGGCTGGCGCACGCGCACGGCCACCGCGGCGGCGGCGATCGCGGCGTCGAAGAATTCGCTGTCGATGCCGGCGAAGGTCGCTGCCGCCGCCGTGCTGTCGATCAAGGAGTCACCGGCCGAACCGTGACACAGTTCGAGAGCGTCGAGGTAGTGGTCGAGCGCCTCGGCGGGACGGTCCTGCCTGAGGCTGGACTTCGCGGCCAAGACGTGGCTGCGGAACGCGCTGAGATCGAGCGACTCCGGCCCGGCCTCGAAGCGATATCCGTTGCCGTGCCGCAGCAGGTACGAGCCGGCAGCGCGTGCCGGTAGATCGGGTTCGAGCAGACGGCGCAGCGCTCCGACGTACTTGTGGATGACGTTCACCGAGCTGGCCGGCGAGTCCGGACCCCAGATCAGGCGCGTCAGATCGCTGGTGCTGACGGGCCGCCCCGCACGAGCCAGGAGGAGCGCCAACAGGCCGCGTTGCTGACGCGGGCCCGCGTCCAGCTCGACCGCACCGCGCCAGAGCCGCAGCGGGCCCATGATCTGCAGGTGCAGCGCGTTCTCCGGTTCCGGCTCCGGTGACCGGCCGGAGACGACGGGCTCTTGTGAGGATTCACTTGACGGTGACTGAATCGAACGTCCTTTCTTCCGGCTCGCGGGATCGCACGGTGCCGCGTTCGGCAAGACGGACGTCGGGGTTGAACAGGGCACGACGTGGGCCTTTTCGCCGACGGCGTGGTCCTGGCTTGTGTCGATGGGCATGTACTGCAGATCCAGGCCGCAGGAAGAAAGTTCGGTTCGCCGAAAAAGATTTCCCTAGCCCGAGCTAGCGTTCCGGGATGCTCCTACCAACATCGGGACCCGTGTCGGCCGGCGACGCGGAGCAGGTGGTCCGGGCCGCCCAGCTGGGCGATCCGCGAAGCTTCACGCTGCTGTTCGAGCTTCACTACGCCGGCATGCTCGCGGTGGCACACCGCATCCTGGGTGCCAGGCCCGACGCCGAGGATGCCTGCCAGGACGCGGCGATCACGGCGTTCTGCCGGATCGGCGAGCTGCGCGACCCGTCGGCGTTGCGGCCCTGGCTGCACGCCATCGTGCGCAACAACTGCCGGAAGCTTCTCCGCTCGCACCGGCCCGTCCCGGTCGGCGTGGCCGGCGAGAACCTGCTCGCCTCGGAGCTGGACGATCCGGCTGCCCGCATCGACCGCAGCGCCATGCGGGACTGGATCTGGCACGGACTGCACCAGTTGTCCCCGGCCGCGCAAACGGTGGCGTTGCTGCGCTACTTCACCGAGAACAACTCGTACGAGCAGATCGCGGATCTCTGCGGGGTCCCGATCGGCACCGTCCGCAGCCGCCTGAGCGAAGCGCGCCGTCAGCTGGCCGACGTCCTGCCCCGCCTGCGCGAGGAGCGGCACGACGAGACCACGTCCCTGCAGGCCGAACGACGCGAGGAGGCTTCGACGGTGCTGACCGCGGTGTCCGACGGTGCGCCGATGCACAAGGCGGCGGCGCGCTGGGCCGAAGACCTGACCTTCTGCTGGCCGAGTGGCAAACGGACGATCGGCCGCGAACCGGTCTTCGCGGCTATGCGACGGGACTATGACTCCGGCGTCGCTCACCAGATCACCGGAGTGGTGGCTGGTGCGGGCATCACGATCTGGGAGAACGCCTTCATCAACCCGCCGGAGGATCCGTTCCACTGCCCGCCCGGCGGGACCTGGCTGCTCCGCGAGAAGAAGGGCCTGGTGTGTGAGGTGCGCCTCCTGCACACCCCGCGGCCGACCCGCCCGGAGATCACTCCCCCGGCGAATCGAACTTCTGGCCGCCGGACCAGGTCCTGGAGGGTATGACCACCTACTCCATCCATGACCTGGAGCCGCAGCTCGCCGCCAACCGCCGTTACTGGTGCGGCTGGGCCGGCGCGCGTCCCGACACCGACCTGCCGACCTACCGCACCGACATCCCGCACCCGCTGCTCAACGGGGTCCTTCGCGTCCGCGGTCGGCAGCTGGATGACGCGATCGAGGAGGTGAGGAAGCACCTCACCGGCTCGCGGTGGGGCTGGTGGGTGGGCGCGGACAGCGACGAGGGCACCGCCGAAGGCCTGCTCGAGCGGGGCGCGAAGCAGATCGCTGACATGCCGATCATGGCGGTGGACGTGACAACTGTGGCCGAGGCCGCAGCGCCCGCCGATCTGACGATCCGGACCGTCGTCGACCCGGTCGGGATGCGGGAGTACGTCGAGACCTACGCCGGACCGCTCGGCATCACCGGTGACCTCGATATGGTCGTCGACCGGGAACTCGGCTTCGCCTACCCCGACGTGGTCCGGCTCGCGGGCACCGTCGAAGGCCGTACCGTCGGCACGTGCACCCTGTCGCTCGGCACCGACGTCGGCGCCCTGTACTGCATCGCCACCGACCCCGACTTCCGCCGGCGTGGAATCGCGACCGCCCTCACCCGCGAGGCGTTGCGCATCACCAGTGAGTCGGGGCGGCGGATCGCCACGCTGCAGGCGAGCGCCGAGGGCGAGCCGGTGTACCGGCAGATGGGCTTCGACACCGTCGCCCGCTATCGCCTCTACCAGCTCCCGGAGTGAGCTTCCGGCGACGCCGCCCCGGCCGCCCAGGTGCCGGCCGGGGCGGCGCGCCGCGCCCGAGCGCACGACGAAGGGCAGCCGGATCTTTCCGGCTGCCCTTCGTCGGCTCGACTGTCAGTGCCGGTCAGGCGGCGCTGCGCACCCTGTCCAGGCCCAGACGACGGGCGTATCGGGTGTACGCGCCCGGCCCGAGCCGGGAGAGCACGAACCAGGCCGGACCCGGGATGACCGCCTTGAGACCCGCGACGTGCTCGGGAGTGCCGTCGCGCAGCACCATCCCGAAGGCCATGGGCAACAGCTTCTTCGGCATCGTGGCCATCGCGGCCGCGCCCACCTCGGCCCACTCCTTGTCCGTCAGGTACTTGTCGATCAACGCCAGTAGGTGCGTCTCCTCGGTGACCAGGTGCTCCAGCATCGGCGGAACCATGGCGTCGACGGCCGCAGCGAGAGCGTCGCGGTCGACCGCGGTCGCGGTCCGGCGCCAGGCGCCGGCCCGACTCTCCACCTCGACGAGTGCCTCATGCAGGCCCTCGTGCTGACGTTCCATCGTCTCGACCAACGGCGCGATCTCCCTCGGGCCCCGTTGCATCAGTTTCGGCCAGACCTTCTCGTCCTCACCGGCGTGGTGCAGGTTCAACAGGCCGGTGAGGATGAGCACGTGGTCGGCGACCCGTGCGGCGGCGGCGCTGTCGTCGGCGGTAATGGTCCGGACGAGTGCCGCAGCAACGGGAAACTCGCGACGGAAAGCGCTGTGGACGAGGTACATGTCGCGACTGTCTGCCATGGTTCTCTTTCCTTGATTCCGTGCGGCGTCCATTCCGATTTGTCCCTGGAACCGTATCGGCCCGCTCTTGACGAAAAGTGGACGCTCACAGCGACGGCGCGACAACGTATCGCGGATGGAAACCCCATCGCCCGAGTGATCGAAGGGCGGACGATCGTCGCCTACCGTGCGGCGTCGCGCAGGTGACTCCAGGGGCGGCCCTCGTCACCAGGGAGGCGCGTGGTGCCGAAGCGTTCGTCGACCTCGGCGAGCTGTTCCGGGGTGGGATTCGGGCCGAGGCTGCCGAGTTCCTCGAAGAGTTGCTCGTTGCCGGCCGGCGCGCTGACGAACAACAGCTTCCCGCCGGTCGGGGTGACGAACGTGTGAAAGGCGCCCCGGGGCACAATCACCGTCGTTCCCGGGCCGCCGGAGAACTCGGCACCGCCCACCCGTCCCGACCCCAGTCTGCCTGGCCTGTCATGGTCGCCCCCTTCTCGTGATTCACCACCAGCGGGGGCAATTCAACGTCGCGGCACATGATTTCCAGTGAGTAGAGAGTTACCACCGGCGACGGACGTCTCGGCAAGTACTTGCTCGTACGGAAAGTGAGTGCTAGCTTTCCGTACGAGCAAGTACTTGCCGAGACGAAGGAGTCCCCTGATGAACACCCCTACACCCGAGGAAGCCCGAGCGGCTCTGCGGGACGTCGACCGGCGACGGACCCAGACCGCAGCGGCGGCAGGCCGGTCCCGGTGGGGCTGGATCGTGGCCGGGGTCCTGATCGCGGCGTACGGAGTTCTCGCCGACCGTGAACCACAGTTCGTCCGCACCTGGGGCATCGCCATCGTCCTCCTGCTGCTGGGTGTCTCTCTGGTGGGCAACACCCGGCTGGGCGGCTCGCTACTCCGCCGGCCGGTGCGTCCGCGCATCACGCCCGACCCGGCGAGCCTGCTCTGGATCCTGCTGGCGCTGGCCGTCCTGATCGGCGGCACGACGATCGCCACGGCTATGGAGGTCCCGCACGTCGCCCTGTGGAGCGGACTGGCCGGCGGTGTCCTGGTGGCCGCCGCAGGTCCGTGGTGGCAGCGCAGGATCCTCACCAGAGGGACCGCACGTTGACCGACCCGAAGCTGGATCCCGCGCTGCTCGATCCCACCCGACTGGCCATCCTGGCCCTGCTGGCGGGAACGGAATGGGCCGAGTTCGCCTTCGTCCGCGATTCGGTGGAGCTGAGCGACTCGGCCCTGTCCAAACGGATCTCGGCGCTGAGCGACGGCGGCTACGTCGAGGTGCGCAAGGGTTACGTGGGCAAGCGCCCGCGGACCTGGATCAACCTCTCCACGGCCGGTCGCGTGGCTCTGAGCGCCCACATCGCGGCCCTACAGGAGATCGCCACGCGGGTCGTCCGCCCCGACTCGACCAGTGTCCCTGAGCAGTCCAGCTAGGGCCTGAGTGTCGTTGCCGCGGCGCTGGGTCATGTGGACCTGTTCGAGGTCGAGGCCGTCCTGCACGCGGCGAAGCACCTCGTCGTCGATCTCGCCCTGGTCACGCATCCGGACGACGGTGTCGTGGCGGTGGTCGATGACGGCGAGATGCAGATCCGCGTACTGCTGCTCGTAGGTGGCAGCGGCCTCGTCGGGACCGGTGTCGGCGTCGCCGTCGCGCAGCACGCGCAGACGGCGGTCGTACTCCGTCCGCAACTGCCTGTGCACGTCATCGTTCGTGCCCAGCTTCGCGGCCATCTCGGGCAGCGACGCGAGAGCGTGAGCCATGGACCCGATCTCGGCCTGACGGCGCTCCCGCTCGGCCTCCCCGTCGGCATCCAGCCCGGCCCACCGCGTCACCCGAGGCATCAGCGGCGCCTGGAGCAGCAGGGTCACGGCGATCACGACGGCCGTGACGAAGACGATCAGATCCCGGTCCGGGAACTCCGCCCCGGACGGCAGGGCATGGGGTACGGCCAGCGCTGCCGCCATCGACACGGCCCCGCGGAAGCCGGCCGCCGACATGAGCGCCCGCGGCCTACCACTCAGCCGCCTTTCGCGTTGCTGCGGCCGTCGGTCGATCGCCCGGATCAGATACGGGCTGGTGAACAGCCAGCCGAACCGCACCGCGATGATGACCGCGCAGACCACGACCGCGACCAGCAGGCCGTGGGCCAGCCCGGTGCTGTCCAGCCCGCGGACGGCCGACTGCGCCTCCAGCCCCACCAGGACGAACAGCGCCGCGTTGGCCAGCGTGGTCACGAAGCCCATGACGGTCTGGACGTGCCGGCGGGCGTTACCGGGGAACAGACGCGGCGAGACGCGGCCCACCCAGAGTCCGCTGACCACGGCCGCGAGGACGCCGGACACCTCGGTCGCCTCGGCGATCAGGTAGGCGGTCAACGGCGTCATCAGCGCCAGGAGGTTGTGCTGGAACGGGTCGCTCAGCCGGCGGCGGACCTGCAGGGCGAGGAACGTGACAGCTACGCCGGCCGCGATGCCGCCGAGGTACGACAGAGCGAAGAGGCCGGCCACCCGACCCACGCTGAAGTGTTCCTCGCCGAGCGTGATCCCGACCGCGAGCGTGTAGATCACCAGCGCTGTACCGTCGTTGACCAGGCTCTCCGCACGCAGCATGGTCGCGATGCGGCGCGGCAGCATCCGGCCCAGGACGCCGACCGCCGTGGCATCGGTCGGCGCCACCGCGGCGCCCAGCACCCACGCCGGTCCCCAGTCGAGCCCGAGCGCGTGCGCGGCGGTGGCCACGCCCGCCGCGGTCGCGACCACGAGGAAGGTGCTCAGCAGCACGATGACCCGGAGGTTCCTGCGGATCTCGCGCAGCGAGGAGGTGAACGCCTCCCAGTAGAGCAACACCGGAAGGAACACCAGTAGGACGGCCTCGGGGGGCAGGTGCACCACGCGCAGTACGGGCACGAACCCGAGAAGTACACCGGCGACCAGGAGCAGCACCGGTGGGGCGATCCGGAGACGACGGGCCGCGCCCGTACCCGTCAGGATGGCGACGCCGACCGCCACCACCAATGCGAGGCTGGACACCAGGTCTCCCTGTCCTTCGTCTCGGGCCGGGCGCTGCGCCGCCGGCGGTTCGACCAGGATGACGTGAAGAAGTGGACAACGAGTGGAGGATTTCTGCGCCCGATCGGGGATCCCCGCGGGTGTCAGCGGCGAGCAGTTGGCCCGGCTGGCGATGATCCAGGCGCTGAAGTTCGGCGTTCAGATCTACGCGCCCTGCGCGGTGGTCGGCCTCGACGTCTCTGACGAGTTGCGGCCCATCGTGGAGTTGGAGGACGGCACCCGAATCGAGACGTCCGCGGTCGTCGCCGCCACCGGAGCGCGTTACCGTCGCCTCGACATCGCGCGCTGGGCGGAGTTCGAGCAGAGCGGATGCATCCGGTACGCCGCGACCGAACTCGACCTGCGCGGCTACGAGTCGCAGCCGGTGGCGGTCGTGGGCGGCGCCAACTCGGCCGGGCAGGCGGCCCTTTCCCTGGCCGCACGCGGCTGCACTGTGCATCTGGTGGTGCGCTCGGCCGACCTCGAGGCGAAGATGTCGGCGTACCTGGCCGACCGGATTCACGCCCATCTACAGATCCACGTCCACACCCGCAGCACCCTGCGTGAGCTTCAGGGTGACGACACCCTCGCGGCGATAGTCGTGACGTCGGAGGGCGAATGCGCGAAGCTGGACTGCCGAGGGCTGTTCTGCTTCATCGGCGCCGACCCGGCGTCCGACTGGATGACGGGCATCGCCACGGACGACGACGGTTTCGTGCTGACCGACAGCCGGCTGCCCGCCGGCACGCACCAGGCGCCGCTGCCGTTCCAGACCAGCGCTTCCCGTGTCTTCGCGGTCGGCGACATCCGCTCCGGCTCCACCAAGCGGGTGGCCACCGCCGTCGGTGAAGGCGCCGCCGCAGTCTCCGCAGTCCACACCGTACGGGCCGGCTGAGTCTGATCTCCGATCGATGTCGCCGTCTGGCGGGCACCGCTGTGGCCCCGCCGGACGGAGATGATCGAGGTTATGCGCCGGCCCGACTCACCAGCGAGATCAGCTGATCCGCCGCCGGACCCGAGGAAGCCGGGTTCTGGCCGGTGATGAGCAGCCCGTCGCTCACCACGTACGACTCGAAGTTGGCCGCCTTGGAGAACTCGGCACCCTTGGCGACCAGCTCGTCCTCGACGAGGAAGGGCACGACCTTGGTCAGGCCCATGTACTCCTCCTCGCTGTCGGTGAACCCGGTTACCCGCTTCCCGGCGACCAGGGGCTGGCCGTCGGGCGTCGCGCAGTGCCGCAAGGCGCCCGGAGCGTGGCACACCAGGGCGATCGGCTTGCCCGCCGCGACGACCTGCTCGATCAGTTTGATGGAGTCGTTGTCCTCGGCGAGGTCCCAGAGGGGGCCGTGGCCGCCCGGGTAGAAGACGGTGTCGAAGTCGTCGACGGACACCGAGTCGAGCCGTACCGTCGTCGCGAGTTGACGTTGCGCTTCGGCGTCCGCCGTGAAACGGCGGGTCTGATCGGTCTGGAAGTCCGGCTCGTCGCTCTTCGGGTCCAGGGGTGCCCGACCGCCCCGGGGCGAGGCGAGCGTCACGTCCCACCCCGCGTCGCGGAACCGGTAGTAGGGCGCTGCCAGTTCCTCAAGCCAGAAGCCGGTCTTGTGACCGGTGTCGCCCAACTGGTCGTGCGAGGTCAACACCATCAGAACCTTTGTCATGTCCACTCCTTGAATCATCAGTCCGCTCCTACGTGCCCTGGTTCGCCGTGAACATTCCTGGGCCGAGGATGAGGCCCGTCACTGCCATCGGTCAGGCTGGTAGTTATAGGCGGCCGCAGTTGACGAATAGTTGACGACAGGCAGGGCTCGGCACCGACGGCGATGCATACCCGGTGACCAGCCGGCGGTCAGTCGGAATAAAGCGACCGTGCACTGGCCCTCCGTAGCCTTTCCACTGTGCGAGGCTTGCCGGCCGAATGCCGGGAGGCGCGAGTAAATGCGCCGGTGGCCGCGTTGACACCAACTTTCTACGGAGTAGTCGAGCCCGTCATGCCCCCGATTAAGAAGCCCCGAACCGCGCCGCGTCGCATCGACCAGGCGTGGTCGGGCAACCCCGTCACATCGTCGGCCATCGACGACTCCGGAGCCGGAGAATACGGGAAGCTGTTCGCCTCCTTCACTGTCGACCCGCAGGGCACGGTCTCGTTGGTCGACCTCGCCGACCGGCTGCGCGCAGCGGGAATCTCGGAGGCGGATCCGCGTCTGGCCCAGGTGCGGGGCGAGCTGCGTCCCGCCCTGGGTGCCGACGGGCCGGCACGGATCGACCTGACCCGCTTCATCGCACTGTGCAGGGCGGGCGGCGGCGTCATCGAGAAATCGCTTCGCGGGGATCTCGTCATTCCGGACTTCGCCGCGCTCCGAACGGAGATCTTCGCGATCTACGAGGGGCTCAGGGGTGTCGACGAGGGGCAGGTTGCCGACTACATCCCGCAACTGGGCCGCGTCGATCCGGAAAAATTCGGGATCGCGTTGTGCACCACCGACGGGCAGCGCTTCGCGCTGGGAGACGCGGAGAGTGTCTTCTGCGTCCAGTCGATCTGCAAACCGATCAACTACTGTCTCGCGCTGGAACAGCACGGCGCCGAGCAGGTCCACCGGCATGTGGGGCGGGAGCCCAGCGGTCGCGGGTTCAACGAGCTGACGCTGAACAACGAGGGCCTCCCCCACAACCCCATGATCAATTCCGGGGCCATCATGTGCTGCTCGCTGCTGCGCCCCAGTTGTGAGATGGCCGACCGTTTCGACCACGTCGCCGAGACATGGCGCAGGTTGGCCGGTGGCGGGGCGGTCGGGTTCAACAACGCCGTCTACCTCTCGGAACGCCGCACGGCCGACCGGAACTTCGCCCTCGGCTACTTCATGCGCGAGCACCGGGCCTTCCCGGACGGGACGGACCTCACCGAGACGCTGGAGTTCTACTTCCAGTGCTGCTCGATCGAGGTCGACGCACGGTCGCTGTCGGTCGTGGCCGCCTCGCTGGCCAACGGCGGCGTCAATCCCCTGACGAGGGAACGGATCTTCTCCGCCGACACCGTCCGCAAGTGCCTGTCCCTGATGTCGTCGTGCGGGATGTACGACTACTCCGGGGAGTTCGCCTTCGCGATCGGTCTGCCGGCGAAGAGTGGCGTCTCCGGCGGACTCATGATCGTGGTTCCCGGCGTGCTGGGCATCTGCGTCTGGTCGCCGCGCCTCGACGCCCTGGGCAACTCCGTCCGGGGGGTCGCCTTCTGCAAGGAACTCGTCAACCGGTTCAACTTCCACGTCTACGACACGTTGGCCACCGGCGAGGACTCCGGCAAGCGCGACCCACGGCGCGGAAGGAACGAGGAGGAGGTGGCGTCGACCACGCGATTGCTGTGGGCCGCGAGCCACGGTGATCTGGAGTACGTCCGGCTCGCGCTGGCGGCGGGAGAGGATCCCAACTCCGCCGACTACGACCGACGTACGGCGCTGCACCTGGCCGCTTCCGAGGGAAACCTCGACGTGGTCCAGTACCTCCTGGACCGCGGGGCCGATCCAACTCTGCGGGACCGCTGGGGCGGCACCGCGCTCGACGACGCCGAGCGAGGCGCGCACGACCGGGTCGCCACGGTACTCACGTCGGTGCTGGGCGTTGCGGGCCCGGCAGCGAACACCCATCCCGTGCGAACTGACACGCCGCTCGCGGCGGTCTGAGCCGCACGTTCGTCCCATCACTACGTCGACCGGGCCATCCGGCCCGAGCACAGGAGAAAAGAGACACATGGCGTACAAGGCTGAATACATCTGGATCGACGGCACCGAGCCGACCGCGAAGCTGCGGTCGAAGACGAAGATCGTCGCCGACGGCGTCGAGCCGGGCACGTGGGGCTTCGACGGTTCCAGCACCAGCCAGGCCGAGGGCCGCAGCTCCGACCGGGTCCTGGAGCCGGTCGCCACCTACCCCGACCCGATCCGCGGTGGGGCGCACCTGCTGGTGCTCTGCGAGGTGTTCAACATCGACGGCACCCCGCACGAGTCGAACACCCGGGCCCTGCTGCGCCCGGTGGCCGACCGGTTCGCGGCCCAGCAGCCCCTGTTCGGCATCGAGCAGGAGTACACGTTCTTCCAGGGCTCCCGCCCGCTGGGCTTCCCCGACGGCGGTTACCCGGCCCCGCAGGGTGGCTACTACTGCGGTGTCGGCGCGGACGAGATCTACGGCCGCGCCCTGGTCGAGAAGCACCTGGACAACTGCCTGGCCGCGGGCCTGACCATCTCCGGCATCAACGCCGAGGTCATGCCCGGCCAGTGGGAGTTCCAGGTCGGCCCGCTGTCGCCGCTGGAGGTCGCCGACCAGCTCTGGATCGCCCGCTGGCTGCTGCACCGCACGGCGGAGGACTTCGGCATCTCCGCCACCCTGGAGCCCAAGCCCGCGCGGGGTGACTGGAACGGCGCCGGCGCCCACACCAACTTCTCCACCAGCGCGATGCGCGAGAACTACGCGGCGATCATCGAGGCCTGCGAGTCCCTCGGCCGGGGTGACAAGCCGCTGGAGCACATCCGCAGCTACGGTGCCGGCGTCGAGGCTCGCCTCACCGGTGCCCACGAGACGGCGCCCTGGAGCGAGTACAGCTACGGCGTCTCGGACCGTGGCGCCTCCGTCCGCATCCCGTGGCAGGTGGAGATCGACAAGAAGGGTTACATCGAAGACCGCCGGCCCAACGCCAACGTCGACCCGTACACCGTCACCCGGCTCATCGTCGACACCTGCTGCACCGCCCTGGAGGCCGCCGACCTCGCCTGAGGCGCCGGCCCCCCTTCCCGTACGAAATCCCACCGCCGCCGCCGCGACGCGGCGGCGCTCAAGACGTGGAGTGCACCTCGATGCCAGAAGGCTTCGACGCGGGTGACACCGCATTCGTTCTGACCAGCGCCGCGCTGGTCATGCTCATGACCCCGGGACTGGCGTTCTTCTACGGCGGCATGGTCCGCGCGAAGAGCGTGGTCAACATGCTGCTGATGAGCTTCGTCAGCCTGGGTATCGTCAGCGTTCTCTGGGTGGCCTACGGATACTCGCTCGCCTTCGGCGAGGACGTGGGTGGGCGCGGACTCATCGGTGACCTGTCCAATGTGGGCCTGAGTGGAATCTCGGACACCACGTTGACCGGCAGCGTTCCGGTCCTCGCCTTCGCCGTCTTCCAGATGATGTTCGCCGTCATCACGCCGGCGCTGATCAGCGGAGCGATCGCTGACCGCACCAAGTTCGGCGCGTGGATGCTGTTCGTCGCCCTCTGGGTGACAGTCGTCTACTTCCCGGTGGCCCACTGGGTCTGGCAGTCCGGCGGTTGGATCTTCAAGCTCGGCGTCAAGGACTTCGCCGGAGGCACGGCAGTCCACATCAACGCCGGCATGGCCGCCCTCGGCGCGCTACTGGTCCTCGGAAATCGGGTCGGCTTCCGGCGGGAGTCGATGCGGGCGCACAGTCTGCCCCTCGTGATGCTCGGCTCGGGCCTGCTCTGGTTCGGCTGGTTCGGGTTCAACGCCGGATCGGCCCTCGCCGCGAACGGTACCGCCAGTGTCGCCTTCATGAACACGCAGGTGGCGGCCGGTGCCGGCATGATCGGCTGGCTGGTGTGGGAGCGGGTCCGCAAGGGCGGTTTCACCTCGCTGGGCGCTGCCTCGGGAGCGGTCGCCGGCCTGGTGGCCATCACTCCGGCCTGCGCGGTCGTGAACATCTGGGGTGCGATCGCCATCGGCGTCATCGCTGGTGTCGGCTGCGCCTGGGCCGTCAGCCTGAAGGACCGGTTCGGCTACGACGACTCGCTGGACGTCGTGGCTGTGCATGCGGTCGGCGGTGTCGTCGGCACCCTCCTCATCGGGGTCTTCGACGTGACGGACGGCCTCGTGGCCGGTGCCGGTGCGGGGCAGCTGCTGAAGCAGGCGATCGGCGCCTTCGCCGTCGCGGCGTACTCCCTGGCCCTGACGTGGTTGCTGGTCAAGACCATTGATGTAACCATCGGCTTCCGGGTGACGCGTTCGGACGAGGTCACCCGGGTCGACCAGGTCCTGCACACCGAGAACGCCTACGACTTCGCCACGAGGGAGGCGGATGCCGATCCTGTTGGCACGATCGGCATCTGGTCGCACTCCCCGACCGCCCGACACCAGAGTGTCGGTGGCGCCAACGGGCCGTCGGCCCACTGACCGACCGCGTCGACGGTCGCCGCGCAGGGCCGCGGGCGAGCTCACCACGGATCTCCGTGGCCGGACCGGGAGGATGTGCCAACCCCTCCCGGTCCGGCGGCGCGAACGCTCAGTTCACGGGTCCGGGCCCGCAGCGGTTCACCGCTCCTCCGGTCGTACGGAGACCCAGTCTCGGTCACTCGGTATGTGGTGCGCTTGAAGATGGCGCTGCCTTTCTCCGAACAGCCTTCGTTACCAGCCTTGGAGTAGATTCGTGCCGCAGGGGCTCCTCGTTGAGAGTCAGCACGACAACGTGGACGTGATGACATCTGCCGGGCTACGACTGCACCTTCGCCGAGCCACTCCCACCGATCTCGAGGCGGCCAACCATCTGCACCGCTGGCAGTGCTCCGCCGAGAGCCGCAGGGCTCGCTACCAGGGGTCGCGAGACCGGATCCGCCGCGCCGAGTGGCGGCATCTGGTCGACCCTGATCGCGGCTACACGTTCCTCATCGTCTGTCCGCAGCGGCCAGGGCTGATCGGTCTCGCCCACCTTCTGTGGCAGGACTGCGGACCGCCCGAGATCGCCCTGTTGATCGCTGACGCATGGCAGGGCCGTGGAGTCGGCACCGCGGTGGCCCGGCACGTGGTCGGCCTCGCCGTCGCGCACGGCCACCCCGTTCAACAAGCCCGGATCAGGACGGGAAACGTTCGGGCCATCCGCCTGGCGAGTCACTTCGGCGCCATCGTCGATAACACGGCCTGACACCGCAGCGGCGGTCGTGCTGGGTGGAGCCGCCGCGTTCCCTGGCAGGGAAGAATTCCTCAACAGCGTGACGCTAACGTTTTCGTCGGGTCTGCCTTCACGCAACGGACAGGAGCCGAACCTCACGGCCGGCGTTGGTCATTCGACCACGCGCAGCAGCCCGCCTGCCGTCCCAGATCCCCGGCGTGGCCTCCGCTTCCCTCCAGCGGCGGGGGCCACGCCGGTGTCCGATCCAGGCTCGGGAAACCCGTACGACTGATTGACTCGCCTGCGTCAGCCTTCAGCCGGCCTCGGCCGCACATGCGACGTCGTGCCGCGGACGCTGGCCGGTGGTGAGGAAGGTCGTCACCGTGTTGTTGGCGCACATGTTCTTGGCGAAGAGCAGGTAGGCGCCGTGACCACCCTGGTCCACCGTCACCATCCGCGCCCGGCCACCGAACGCCTTTCTGAGCTCGCGGGCGCCGACCAGCGGGGTCCCGGGGTCGCGAACGTTCTGTACCATCAGCACGTTCGAAGGCCCTCGGTCACCAATGCGCACCGGCCGCTCGACCGGGGACGGCCAGAACGCGCACGGACCGATATTGGCCGCGGCGGCACCGACCAACGGGTACTTGACCCGGTGGACCGCGACGGCCCGCTGGTAGTCGCGGACGGAACTCGGCCACTTCGAGTCGCCGCAGATGACATGCAGGCGGCCGGAGACGGCGTTGTCGATATTCGCGGGCGGCGGCTCGGGCGGCATCGGCTGGTTCGTGTCGA
The DNA here is from genome assembly GCF_015751765.1 of Micromonospora ureilytica. Taxonomy (NCBI): domain Bacteria; kingdom Bacillati; phylum Actinomycetota; class Actinomycetes; order Micromonosporales; family Micromonosporaceae; genus Micromonospora; species Micromonospora ureilytica. Next base: position 883,766 of record NZ_JADOTX010000001.1, on the reverse strand, counting down.
GCGCTTTCCACGCTGCGGCCAGGGTGGGCATGCTCACGTCGCTGTAGAGGTGGTCGAACGTGATCCCCCGGAACAACGAACCGTCCACGCCCTGCACCGGTGACTTCTCCAGTCGCGCGGCGAGGTCGAAGAACTTCGCGCGCACCTGCTTCGGCGTCGTGCCCAGTCCGTACTGGGGATTGGCGGCGGCGAACTTCGCGAAGTCCGGGAACCGGTCCTCCAGGCCGCGGCCGAGCCTTCGCATGGCGGTGAGGTCGTAACCACCGGGGCCGAGGTTGCTGTCGAGCACGAACCGGTCACTGTGCTGGGGGAACATCGTCGTGTAGACCGCACCGAGGTAGGTGCCGTACGACACACCGAGGTAAGAGATCTTCGGCTCGCCCAGCGCCTCCCGAATGCGGTCCATGTCCCGTGCGGTGTTCGCGGTGGTGATGTGGGGCAGCAGCGCGGCCGTCTCCGATGTCGCACACTGCCGGGCCATCGCCTTCGCTATCTCGGCGTCCTTCCGTACGCCGGCCGCGTCAGCCGGGTACCAAAGGTTGCGCCGCGCAATCTGCTCCGGCGTCACGTCACAGGTCACCGGCGAGCTGTGGCCCACACCGCGCGGGTCGAATCCGATCACGTCGTACTGGTCCTGGACGCTGCGCGGCAGCGGCTGCGGCGACAGATTGCCGGCGAGCAGGCCCGGGTAGATCAGTCCCCCGGTGCCGGGACCGCCCGGGTTGGTCACCAACACGCCCCGGCGCTGCGACGGGTCCTTGCTCGGCAGACGGGAGACCGCCACGTCGAGCTGCCGCCCCTGCGGCTTCCGATAGTCCAGGGGGACCTGGACCGTCGTGCATTCCAGTCCGGGAAGGGCGCTGTCGGCGGGGCACGGACCCCACTTCAACCCGCTTTGCGCCGTCGCTTGGGAAGCCCCCGGAACCGACACCAGCGACATCGCCGCGACCGCCGAAACGAGCACGACCGACAAGGTTTTTCGCATCTGACTCCCCTACTCAAGACTGCCGCACCAGTGAAAACCCTGTCGCCGCCAGACGGTCAAGGGATTCTCCGCGCACGATCTACTGTCCGACGGAGTCGCCCTCGTATGCCTTCTTCGCGGTTCCGCTGCTCATACCGACCTCCATCTCGCTGACTTGCCCTGCTGTTCAGTCGCTGACTCTGCTGCGGGACTGGTACACCAGGTCCTGGTACTCGGGGTGCCGGGCGATCCACCCCGCGAAGAATGGGCAGGTGGGCAGGACCAGCAGGCCCGCGGCGCGGGCCTCGTCGAGGCCGGTGCGGGCCAGGGCCGCCCCAACTCCCCTGCCCTCGTACTCCGACGAGACCTCGGTGTGCACGAACGCGATGAGTTCCGTGGTGCGGATGTACTGCGCGATACCCGCGACCTTGGACTCTCCCTCGAACCGAGCCTCGTACTGTTTGGCCTCGGGGGCATCCTTCACATTCACTACCATGTGTCCTCCATCAGATTTCATGTCCGATACGGGGCCGACCGGCGCGGCGGTCACCACCCCAGTGTTCGGCGCTCACCCAGCTACGAACAGTGACACCACGTCACCAGCGATCATGACGCCGCGTCACTGACGCCTCGGGCGCGTCCACGCTGTCATTGGGGGACGCGCTCGTCGTGGTCCAGCAGGCCACCACCATCGACCACTTCGGCCGGTGATGCTCATCGAGGCCGGCCTGTGCTATCCCTGGGCTGGACGATCTGAACGACGAGCCGCCGGTGACCGTGACCGGCTCACCGCACGGACACGCCGTCGCCGGAACGGAGCTGACGCGAAGCACCGACCGCCGCCGCCCGAGCTGCTTCCGGGCTGGGGGCGGCAAGGGCCGCCTCGGCGATCTGGCGGCACTCGTGCAGGGTGTGCGCGGCCAGGGACTCGCGCACCACCGGAATGCTGCGGGGCGCCATGGACAGGCTGGTGATGCCCAGTCCTGCCAGCACCAGGGCGAAATCGGGATCTGCTGCGGACTCTCCACACACGCCGACTGGCTTGCCCGCCTCGACGCCGGCTGTCGCGCAGACGGCGAGGAGAGCGATCAGCGCGGGCTGCCACGGGTCGAGCAGGTCAGCAAGGTCGCCGCACATGCGGTCAGCAGCGAACGTGTACTGGCTGAGGTCGTTGGTGCCGACGCTGAGGAAGTCCGCGTGGCGCAGCACCTGGCTGGCGCGCAGGGCCGCGGCCGGCACCTCGATCATCACGCCGGCGGTCGGCAGGCCGTGCTCGCGGCAGGACTCAGTGAACGCTGCCGCCTCCGCCGCCGTGGCGACCATCGGCGCCATCACCCAGACGTCGGCGTCCGTCGCCGCAGCCGCCGCCGAGATCGCGGCCAACTGCGTGGTGAGCACGGAAGGTGTCTGCCGCGCGACCCGCAGACCGCGGATGCCCAGCGCAGGGTTGGGTTCAACGGCCAGACGCAGGAACGGCAGCGGCTTGTCGGCGCCGGCGTCGAGGGTGCGCACGACGATCTTGCGACCGGGCAGCGCGGCGAAGACGTCGCGGTACGCGGTGACCTGCTCTTCGTGCGACGGCGGATCGCTGCGGTCGAGGTAGAGCAGCTCGGTGCGGAACAGGCCGACGCCTTCAACCTCGCCGGTGAGGTCGCGGGCAGAGCCGATGTTGGCCAGTAGCGCGACGGGATGGCCGTCCGCCGTTCGCCCGGGGCCTCGGGAGCGGGCGCGGCGTTCGATCTCCGCGAGCCGGTCCGCGTTCACGGTGGTCACCGTCTCGGCGGAGACACCGGCCACCACGACGCCGTTCGTGCCGTCGAGACTGGCCAGCGCGCCGTCGGTCACGTCCAGGATGCCCGGGCAGCGGACCACGGCCGGGATACCGAGTGTCCGGGCCAGGATCGCGGTGTGGCTGGTCGGTCCGCCCTCGGCCGTGATCAGGCCCAGCACCAGGCCCGGCTCGAGGCCGGCGGTGTCGGCCGGCGCCAGGTCGCGGGCGATGAGCAGGTACGGATGGCCAGGGTCCGGCACGCCCGGCATCGGCTGCCCCAGGCACGCCGCGACGAGGCGGTCCCGCAGGTCGTCGAGGTCGCTGACCCGCTCGGCGAGGTACCCGCCCGCGGCTTCGAAGGCGGCCCGGTGCCCGGCGAGCACGTCGGTGATCGCATGCGGCGCGTCCGCACCGCCGTCGATGGCGATGTCGGCCGCGTCAATGAGCGTTTCGTCCTGCGCCATCATGACCTGCGCGCGCAGGACCTCGGCGGCGGTCGCGTCCAGGGCGGTGTCCGCGCGACGGGCCAGGTCGGCGGCGACGGCGACGGCCGCAGCCCGGACGGCGGTCTTCTCGGCTTCGGGATCAACGGTCTCCACCAGCGGCGGCAGGGCCGGCGGCGGGGCCAGCCGGTAGACCGGCCCCGCCGCACCACCGGGGCTGGCCCCGATCCCCCGAAGTTCACGCATCGACGGCGTCCAGATCACGTTCGAGGAGTTCGGCCAGGGTGTCGACGGCGGCTTGGGCGCCGTCGCCGTCGGCCTCCAGGGTGACCTCGGTGCCCTTCTTGGCGCCGAGCGACAGCACGGCGAGCATGCTGCGGGCCGGCACGGGTTTCTTGTCGCCGCTGCGGATGGTGACCAGCACCGGCTGCTTCGCCGCCTCGGCGACGAACAGCGCCGCCGGTCGGGCGTGCAGCCCGCTGGCGGAGCCGACGAGAACTGTTCTGGTGGGCATCGGATCCCCCTAGGGTTCGATCGTCACCTTGATCGCTTCGCCACGCGCCACGATGCCGAAGGCATCGAGGGCGCGGTCGAGCGGCAGGCGGTGGGTGATGAGGTCGGCGACCGGCACGGAGCCGTCGGCGATGAGTCGCAGCGCTTCCTTGTTGTGCTCCGGGCTGGAGCCGTTGGCGCCGACGATGGTCAGTTCGCGGTAGTGCACGAGGTTGGAGTCCAGGGAGATGACCGGCTTGTCCTTCGGCAGGCCGCCGAAGAAGCTGATCCGGCCCTGCCGCGCCGTCATCTGCACCGCCTGCTCCTGGGCGACGCCGGCGGCCGTGGCGGTGATGACGACGTCGGCACCCCGGCCCTCGGTGAGCTTGAGTACCGCGTCGACGACGTCGGTCTCGGCACCGCAGATCGCCGCGTCCGGCCGGACCAGGTTGGCGGCCAGGTCGAGGCGTTCGCGGTTGAGGTCGACGAGGAACACCCGGGCCGCGCCGCGCGAGCGGGCCAGGCGGACGTGCAGGCAGCCGATCGGCCCGGAGCCCACGACGACCACGTCGTCGCCCTCCCCCACACCGGCGAGGTTCTGGCCGTTGAGGACGCAGGCGAGAGGCTCGGCGACGGATGCCTCGGCGAAGCTGAGTCCCTCGGGGATCCGGTTGAGTCCGTCGACGGCGAGGACGTTGTGCGGCACGACCATGTGCTCGGCGAACCCGCCGTCGAAGTGGTAACCCATCGACACCTGGTTGGGGCACACGGTCATCCGGCCGCGCCGGCACTCGGCGCACTGACCGCACGGGATGGCGGCGATGACCTGGACCCGGTCGCCGGGCTGCCAGCCCGTGACGTCGGCGCCGACCTCGACGATCTCGCCGGCGATCTCGTGGCCCATGACGCGCGGCGGGGCGATGTGGTGGTGGCCGAAGCGGGAGATCTTCACGTCGGTGCCGCAGGTGGAGCATGCCCGCACGCGGATCTTCACGTCGGTGGGGCCCGGCGTGGGCTCGGGCGCGTCCTCGATGCGGACGTCGCCGGGTGCGTGGAATCGGACAACCTTCACGAGGGGTTCCCTTCAAGGATGGTGATCACGTCATCGGCGCTCGTCGACTCTCGTAGCCGCTGCGCCTGCGCCGGGTCCATCAGCACCGAGGCGAGCTGGGCCAGGATGTCCACGTGCCCGTCGCCGGCCGCGGCGATGGCGACGCAGACCCGCACGTCGAAGCCGTCCCAGTCGACGCCGTCCGGGAAGCGCAGCACCGCGAGGGCGTCGCGCTGGACCGACTCCTTGCTGTTCAGCGTTCCGTGCGGTATGGCGACGCCCTCCCCGATGTACGTGGAAACGCTCTGCTCGCGGGCGAGCATCGCGTCCACGTACGCCGGGGCGACCGCGCCGACCTCGACGAGTACCGCGCCGCAGCGGCTGATCGCCTCGTCCCGCGATCCGGCCCGCTCGTGGAGCCGGATCGCGTCACGGGCCAGTAGCTCAGCCACTCAGCTCACCACCGCGCTGCACCGCGTTCACGACCCTGGTGACGGCCGGGTCGCCGATGAACACCTGGATCGGCACGATCACCTTGTCGGGCGCGCTGACCCGGGCCCGTGCGGCGAGCCCCTGGTGGCAGATGACCACGTCCGCGTCCGCCGGGATCGAGTTGATCGGCGTGTGCTCGACGGTCACCGCGTTCTTCGCGAGTTGCCGCCGAAGTTGGCTGGCCAGCATCACGCTGCTGCCCATGCCTGCGTCGCAGGCGACGACGACCTTCTTGATGTCGGTGCCGTTGATGGTGGACATATGTTCAGACCTCCTGCTTTGCCGACTTGTCGAGGGTCTCGTCGGGGTCGATGGCCCTTTCCTCGTCCGGGCGGACAGCCGTCTCCTCGTCGGGGCCGAGAGCGTCCGCGGCGGGCTCGCCGCGCCCGAAGCCGAGCAGGGCTGAGGCGACGGCGAAGGTGACGGCGGCGGCGATCACGACGCCGAGGATGACCCCGAAGTGGCCGCCTTTGGGGGTGACGGCGAGGTAGGCGAAGATGCTGCCCGGCGAGGGGGTGGCGACCAGGCCCGCACCGGTGATCACGAAGGTGCCGACGCCGGCCGCACCCCCGGCGATCATGGCGAGGATCAGCTTCGGCTTCATCAGCACGTACGGGAAGTAGATCTCGTGGATGCCGCCGAGGAACTGCACGATGATCGCGGCTGGGGCGCTGGGGCGCAGCGCGCGTGGGCCGAAGACCATGAAGGCGAGCAGCAGACCGAGACCGGGGCCGGGGTTCGACTCGATCATGAACAGGATCGACTTGCCCTTGTCGGCCGCCTCGGCGATGCCCAGCGGGCCGAACACGCCGTGGTTGATGGCGTTGTTGAGGAAGAGCACCTTGGCGGGTTCGACGAGTACCGAGGTCAGCGGCAGCAGGTCCTTGCCGACGAGCCAGTCGACGCCCGAGCCGGCTTGCTTGGTGAGCCATTCGACCACCGGGCCGATGCCGTAGACACCGCCGATGGCCATCGCGGCGCCGATGATGCCGGCGCTGAAGTTGTCGACCAGCATCTCGAAGCCGGGACGGATCCTGTTTTCGATCAGGCCGTCGAACAGCTTGAGGACATAGGCCGTGAGCGGCCCGATGATCATCGCGCCGAGGATCATCGGCACATCCGCGCCGACGACGAGGCCCATGGTCGCCACCGCGCCCACGACGGCACCGCGCTGGCCGTGGACCAGCCGGCCGCCGGTGTAGCCGATGAGCACCGGTAGCAGGATGCTGATCATCGGGCCGACCAGTTCGGCCAGGGTCTTGTTGGGGATCCAGCCGGTCGGGATGAACAGTGCGGTGATCAGGCCCCAGGCGATGAACGCGCCGATGTTGGGCATGACCATCGCGGCCAAGTAGCCGCCGAGGCGTTGCACATTGGCTCTGAGGCCCTGGCCCTTCACCTCTGGTGTGTAGGAAGAGGAGGTCACGGGGGTATCTCCTTCATCGAGGGGCGGTCCAGACGGCCGCAGGGAAGAAGCTCGTCCGGCTAGGGGTGGATGGTGACGTCGTGGCGGTGGAGGTCCGCTGGACCGGGCATTCGGCTGCCGGGCAGGCTCACCGCGGCGGCGCCCCAGGCCAGGCCCTCAGCGAGAGCGGCGGCACCATGCGCGCCCGCAGCGAGGAACCCGGCGAGCAACGCATCGCCGGCGCCGACGGTGCTCCGGGGCCGGGCGACCGGACAGGTGCCGGTGCGGACCCCTTCGGCATCGACCAGGACAGCGCCGTCAGCGCCGAGGCTGGCCACGACGGTGCCGGCTCCCCATGCCCGCAGGCACTGAGCGGCATCGACCACATCGCCGAGGTCCTTCAGCGGGGTGCCGACCACTTCGGCCAGTTCGTCGCGGTTGGGCTTGAGCAGAGTCGCCCCGGCCAAGGCGGCCTCGCGTAGGGCAGGACCGCTGGTATCGACGGCGACCCTGACGCCGGCAGCGCGCAGCTTCCGGCACAACTGAGCGTAAGCGTCGGCGGGCAGGCCGGGCGGGACACTGCCGCACAGCACGACCCAGTCGGCACCGCTGGCACGGGCGAGCACACGGTCGATCACCTCGTCGAACTCGGAGCGGTACATGGTCGGGCCAGGCTCGTTGATTTTGGTGACCGTGCCGTCGGGCTCGGCCAGGGTGATGTTGGAACGGGTCCTTCCGGAGATCGACACGGCGAGGACCTCCACACCCTCCGCCTTCAGTAGGCGGATGAGCTGGTTGCCCTCGTCACCGCCGGACGGCAACACCGCTACCGACGGCACCCCGTTGGCCAGCAGGGCACGGGATACGTTGACGCCCTTGCCGCCGGGGTCAAGGTGAGCGGTGGCAGCCCGGATGACCTCGCCCCGGGTGAGGGAGTCGACCTCCACGGCCCGGTCGAGGCTGGGGTTGAGGGTGACGGTGACGATCATGCCCGGCCCGCTCTCATGCGCGTACCACCCGAACGCCTGCAGACTCCAGGTCACCGACCAGGTCGAGGTCGGCACGGCTGTCGGTGATGAGCAGGTCGACGTCGGCCAGCTCAGCGAACCGGGCCAAATAGTCGTTGCCGAGCTTGGTGTGATCGGCGACCACCACCGTGCGGCGGGCCGCACGAACCATCGCCCGCTTCACCGCCGCCTCGGACGGGTCCGGGGTGGTCAGTCCACGCTCGACCGAGATGCCGTTGGTCCCGATGAATGCGACGTCGACGTAGAGGTGGGCCAGCGGCGACAGCGCCCAGTCGTCGACGGTCGCCAGGGTCTTCCCGCGGACCCGTCCACCCAACAGCAGGACGTTGAGGTTGGCATAGGTACCGAGGGTCGTGGCGATGACCGGCGAGTTGACCACGACGGTCAGCTCACGGTCGACCGGCAGCAGCTGGGCCAGCCGGGCGGTCGTGGTGCCGGCGTCGAGGATGATCGCGCCCTCCTCCGGCACCTCGCTCAAGGCGAGCTTGGCGATGCGCTCCTTCTCCTCGATGAGCACCGCGTCACGCGCCGCCAGCGCGGGCTCGAACCCGAGCCGTTCGACCGGAATCGCTCCACCATGGACTCGGCGCAGCACGCCGGCCCGCTCCAGGATGGTGAGATCGCGGCGGATGGTCTCCGACGTCACGTTGAGCTGATCGGCCAGGCCAGCCACCTCGACCCGACCCACGTCCCGGGCGATGCGAAGGATCTCCTGCTGTCGCTCTTCGGCGTACATGTTGTTGTTTCACCGCCGTTTCGTTTTGCTTGTGCCTTGTTTACGCCCGGCTTTAAGGGAAGTCAAGAGGCAGGCCACAGAAAGCCACACCGGCCGGTACCCAGCAGGACGAGTGGGACCTAGGCGGAGCAACGCACCACCGCCGGCGGAGTGCGCGAGAGGCACCGCGAAGACAACCCACGTGCTGAGGCCGGTAACAGGCACGGAGGTAAGGCTCCTCACCGTGGCCGGCCCACGTACCGCGAACTAGGTAGTTCTTGCCGATGTGTAGCGGTTGCCGTCTTGGCACGATCGCATCTGCCGGGTGTGGATCTAGCGGCTCACTCTCATGCCCGGCGATTCGATGGTCAGTGACCGCAGAGAGGCTTCACGATGGAAAACACTACGGACACCGACGAGGCCGGTATTGACGTGTCGGCCCCGGTGGTCAGCCGCCACAGCGTCACGGTGACCGCGTCGGCGGACACCGTGTGGCGAATCCTCACCGACATCGACGCATGGACGACCTGGCTGCCAGAAATCCCGTACGCACGCGTGGAGACACCCGGTCCGCTCGCCCCGGGCTCCGTGTTCCGCTGGTCGGCCGCGGGCATGGAGATCGAGTCGACGATCGTTCAGGTACGGCCGCGGGAACGCCTCGTGTGGCGGGGATACGGTGACGGACCGGACGGGGTCCTCGGTGTCCACGTCTGGGCGCTCACTCCGGCCGGCGACGGTGTGGAGGTGTCGACCGAGGAGTCCTTCGCGGGCCCGCCTGTCGATGCCGAGCCTGGGCCGTTCCAGGAGGGCCTCGACACGACCCTCGCCAGGTGGCTGGAACGACTCAAGGGCACCGCCGAGGCGGTGGCCGCCTCATGAAGAATCGTGTGTTTGCCGTCGCGACGGCAGTGGTCGTGGCCGGCCTCGTGGGCACCGCAGGTGCGCCGGCTCGGGCCGAGGTCAGGCACGATGTCGGTGCCGACCATGCGACGGTGCGATGTGCGGGAAGGACTGTCGACACCGCGGCGAAGATTCGCTATCGGACGGAGACGACGATCGACGCTCCGCTACGGACCGTCTGGAGGTTGCAGACCGACGTGGAGCGCTGGCCGTCGTGGCAGAAGCCGGTCTTGTCCAGCAAGCGGCTCGATCCCGGGCCACTGCGTCCCGGTTCGTCGTTCCGGTGGACGACACCGGTCCCCGAGACCGCGCTGAATCCCGACACGACCCTCGTCGTCACGTCCACCGTCCGGCAGCTGGAGCACCAGAGGTGTCTTCGGTGGGACGGCCCGGCGATCGGTGCGGGTCTGCGCATCGACGAGGGGGTGCACGTGTGGACGTTCACCGAGGTCGACGGTCGGGTTCTCGTGCGTACCGAGGAGACGTGGCGCGGTGACCAGGTGGAGCAGGACGTCGACTTCTCCACCGTGGCTCTCGGAGGGGGTCTGGAGACGTGGCTGACGGAGCTGAAGACGCGTGCCGAACGGGAGTGTGATCGGGCCCGGCGCTGACGTGACCCAAGGGCCCCGCCGGTCTGGTACCGGCGGGGCCCTTTCGTCGCTCGGTCGGCCCGGCTCCGTCAGCGGAGTAGTTCTCGTAGCTGCCGGCGTGAGGTGATGCCCAGTTTGCGGTAGAGGTTGCGCAGGTGGGCGTCGATCGTTCGCGGGCTGACGAACAGCAGCGCGGCGACTTCCTTGGTGCCTGCGCCGGAGGCGACCTTGCGGGCGACGAGTAGTTCGCGGGCGCTCAGCCCCGCGAGCGGATCGGCGTCGTCGGCCAGGGTCGGCTCGCCGATGGCATCCAGTTCGCGGGCGGCGCGGCCGGCGAACCCGCGCGCGCCGATGGTGGAGAGCAATTCGTGCGCGGCGCGCAGCTCCGCCCGCGCCTCGGCGCGACGGCCGACCCGTCGCAGCCACTGCCCGTAGAGCAGTCGGGCACGCGCGTAGTGGACTCGCATCCTGCTCCCAGCGAACCGGCTGATCGCGGCACGGTAATGGTCCTGCGCGCCGAGCCCCGGGTCGAGCAGCGCACTCGCCAGTAGATGCGCACCGGTCGTCCACGCGTTCGGGTTGACCCGTGCGACATCCCCGATCCATTCAGCCGATTCCTTGGCTTCTTCGGGACGTCCGACGTACGCGGCGGCCTCGACCAGCTCGTGATGGAAGGCGGTGACCGCGTACGCGCCGCGCCGGTGCTGGTCCCGCACGAGCAGCAACGCGTCGAGGGCGGCGTCATGGTCGCCGCTGCCGTTGCACAGCACGCCGTTCGCGTAGTGCAGCGCGGTGGGTTTCACCCCCACCCAGCCGCGCAGCTTTTCCCGGATCTCGCGGAACCGGTCGACGTCTCCGCTCCAGGCGGCAAGCATCAGGTCGGACCCGACGAGGTTTGACGTCCCGGCGGCCTCGTCGACCGCACGCGCCTCGATGATGCAGATCTGCGCGTCAGCGAAGCGACCCACGATCGTCCGGGCGACCGCCTGGAAGCGCAACGCATGAGGAAGGATCGCGTAGGCCCCCTGCGCCCGGGCGAGTTCCACCTGACGGTCGGCGATCTCCTCCATGGCATCGCTGTCACCGATGTCGACGCTCAACACACAGGCACGTTCCATCCACCACGGATCCGCGTCGGGCGTGCGGGCGTGGTCCCGGAAGGCGTCGACCGTACGGCGCATCAGCGGCATCGCCTCGTCCACCGGGCGGAGATGCTGCTCGACCAACGCCCGCAGCAGCAGGTCGACCGGGCGTGGCGGCTGACGCTGGGGCACCCGTTCCCGGATGTGCAGGGCGAGCCGCCGCAACCTCCCCGGCTCGTCGACGCTGAACATGAGCGATGCGAACGCCTCCAGGTAGGTCTCGCGGACCTCATCGGGCCCCACGCCGTCGGCCGCCTCGATGAGCGCGATCGTCGCCGGGATACTGCGCGCCACGTGATAGTCGATCGTCGCGCGCAGCAGTCGCGCGGCGCGGCGGTCGACGGGGTCCGGCTGGAGACGCTCGGCCTCGTCCACCAACTCCCGGGCGGCAGAGGGTGCCCCCGAACTCAACCGCGCCCGAGCCGCGGCCAACAACCGGCGGGCCTGCCGCGACCGGCCGGGTGTCAGTCGGGCCGCGCGCTCGAGGAACGCGGCCACGGCCGCGAATCCGCCGCGGCGCTGTGCCCGTCCGGCCGAACGCTCCAGTTCCGCCGCGGTCTCCTCATCCGGGCCGGTGATCGCGTTCGCCTGGTGCCAGGCGCGACGGTCGGGATCGACGTCGACGTCCGTACCGGCGGCGAGCGCCGCATGGGCCTGCCGTCGCGCCCCGGCGCCAGTCGACAGGTACACCGCGGAACGCGCCAACGGATGCCGGAAGTGCACCCGGGGCCCGATCACCAACAGGCCGCTGTCCTCGGCCGCGGCCAGGTCCACGGCATCCAGCCCCTGGATCGCCATGGCACGCCGCAGCAAAGCGAGGTCGCCTGTCGGCTCCGCCGCGGCCAGCGCCAGAATCGAGCGCGTGGGTGCCGGCAGCCGCAGGAACCGACTCACGAACCGGTGCTCGACGGCGCGGTGCCCGGCGTCCCCGGGTAGCCCGAGCGGTCCGGCGTCGCGGGCGAACTCCACCAGGGCGAGAGGATTGCCGGCCGCCTCGGCGAGGATCCGTTGCACGATCGCTGCCTCGTGGCCAAAGGGTGCCCGATACCGCAGCAGGGTGAGGGCCTCCGAATCGGAGAGCCCGGTGAGAGTGAGGGCGGGTAGGCGACCGAGCTCCGACACCGAGGCGACGTCGCGGGCAGCGAACACCATGGCGACCCGCTCCACCGCCACGCGTGCCGCGACGAATGCCAGTACCTGCCGCGAGCCCGCGTCGATCCACTGCACGTCGTCGACAGCGCAGAACACCGGCCTGCGCCGGCCTACGGCACTCAGCAGGCCCAGGACGGCCAGCCCGACAAGCATCGGGGTCGGCCTGACCCCGGCGTGCAGCCCGAACACCGCGTCGAGCGCGCTCCGCTGCGGTACGGGGAGCCCAGCGCGGTGGTCGAGCACGGGCGCGCACAACTGGTGCAGGGCCGAGTAGGGCAGCTCGCTCTCGAACTCGACACCACCGGCCCGCAGCACCTGCCATCCGTCGAGCCGCGAAGCGACCGCACCGATGAGCGTCGACTTGCCGATCCCCGCATCACCGAGAACGAGCATCGCCCTACCACGGCCCCGCGCCGCGGCTGCCGTCACCGAGGCGATCTCGCCCAACTCCGCCTCGCGAGCGACGAACAATCCCGACCTGATATCTGTCATCAGCCTCTGCGTGTCGCCGGACGAATAGTGCCCTCCGTTTGTTCGGCCCCACCGATGGTATCCAGAGCAGCGCACCGACCGGGACGGGCGCCCGGTCCGGAGTCGGCGCTCCTACGAGGGCAACTCGAACAGTTCCAGCTGGATGCCGTCGGGGTCACGGAGATAGAGGATCTTCGTCCCGGCCAGTGCCCCCGCCTCAACCCCATCACCGTCCTGGAGCACGACCGGGTCGGCGTTGACGTGCACGCCCCGCCGCACCAGGTCGCGGTGCGCCGAGTCGAGGTCGTCGACCTCAAAACACAGGTGCATCACCCCAACGTCAGAGTTGCGCCCGGTGAAGGGCCTCGGCTGCGGGCTGTCGTACTGGATGAGTTCCAGCAGGACGTTGTCACCGGCCAACGCGAAGGATGCCCGCATCGACGCGTTCTCGACCTCGACAACCGCACCGATCGCCGGGTTCGTCGCCGAGATCGTCACGCCGTTCGGCGCGATGCCGAGGACGTCCTCGTACCACCTCACCGACCGGGCCAAATCGCTGACTGGCACTCCGATGTGATGCATTCTGGTCACTCTGCTCATGATCCCCATCCTGAAGGGCCGAGCCAGCACTGTGGAAGGCACAGGTCTTCCGCGTACCGCTGGTACCACCCAGCTCCCCGGAGGTCCGATGGCGGATCATGGGTTCATGAATGACCTCGGAGCCGCGCTGCGGGCCTGGCGGGATCGCACGGACCCGGCCGCGACCGGTCTCTCGAACGCGTCACCTCGCCGCGTCGCCGGGCTACGACGCGGCGAGCTGGCAGCACTGGCCGGCATCTCCCCCGAGTACGTGGCACGCCTCGAACAGGGCCGGGCCGCCACACCATCGGCGCAGGTGTGCACCTCCCTGGCCCGCGCGTTACGACTCTCTGACGACGAGGAGGCGCACCTGATGCGCCTCGCCGGCTTCGCCGCGGCCCCGGACCGGATACCCCACCTGATCCCCAGCAGCCTGCACCGCGTCATCGACCACCTCGGCGACACCCCGGCGGCCGTCTACGACGCCGTGTGGCGGCTGCTGCACTGGAACCGGCTGTTCGCGGCCGTCTTCGGCGACCCCGCCGGCGCCACCGCCGACGATCGCAACGCCTTGATCGTCCAGTTCGAATCCCGAAACCCCCGAGTCCGCCAGACCGACACCGAGCGCGCCTACTTCGAGCAGTCGTTGGTGGCCGACCTGCGCGCCACCAGCGCCCGCTATCCGAACGACCCCGACGTGGCGGCACTGATCTCGCGGATGGCCGGCAACGACAGGTTCTGCCGCCTCTGGGCCCTCCGCGCGGTGGCCCATCACGAGAGCGCGCACAAGACCGCCGTCCACCCGGACGCGGGGGCCATCCCGCTGGACGCCAACGTTTTGACCACCCAGAACACCGACCTGCGCCTCGTGGTCCTCACGCCTCGGCCCGACACTGCCGCTCGCGAGAAGCTGGATCGACTGGGTTGACGACACCGGATCCGTAGCGGCGGATCGGACGCTGGCCAGCCCACCCCGGCCCGAATAGGCAATTTCTGCCGATGCGGTGCGGGTCTCCGCTGCCGCATCGTCTCCCTGGTCTCGGTGGCGGGCGACGAGGTCGGTCTGGAGGATTTGACGTGGGCGTGGTGCGCAGGCGGCTGGCCGCGATCATCGCAATGACGACGGTGTCGACGGTTCTGTATGCCCTGGAACCGCCGACACCGGCGGTAGCGGTAGCGCGGGACCTGATCGCGGGGTCCTGGAACATGCAGGGCCAGCATCAAGGGGGCGGAGGGCGTCCGGAGTCCCGGTGGGTGGCCGCTGTGCAGCAGATGTTCCACCAGGAAGGGGTGCAGGTCGCCGCGCTCCAGGAGGCGGGCAGCGAACCTCCCCCCGGGGCGGTGTGGACCGATCGTCAGTTCACCGAGGCCGGCGTCACCGAGCATCTGTACAACATCGGCACGAACGACCGCCCGGACTTAGTGCAGATCTACTGGGCCGACCCCGGTCAACGACGAAACGGCCTGGCCATCGTCACCCGGGAGACGGTGAGCGACGGCGTGATCCTGCCGGTGCATTCGCGGTTCAACTCGCGGCCGATGATGGGCGTCCAGATCGGCACCGACTGGTATTTCACCGCCCACGCGCTGTCCAACGGTGCGAACCGCGCCAACGACGCCGCCGACATCATCGAGACGGCGCGGCAGTTCATGGCTGGCCGCCCCACCGGCGAATGGATGGTGCTCGCCGACTTCAACCAGGACCCGGCACGGATGCCTGCCGCGTTGCAGAGCCACATCGTCGCGGCGGGCCAGCCCACCCACGAGGGCGGCGAAGAGCTGGACTTCGCCTATGCCAGCAACGGGAACAACAACACCATCAACGCCGAGGTTCGCGGCGGGAACTCCGACCACAGGTACGTCCGTTATGTCGTGAACGCCGGCTGCGGCTCCGGCGGTGGTCTCGCGCCCCGGACGACCGCCGAGCGGGACTGCTACGCCCCGGTCCCCGGCGACACGTACCGCTTCTTCGCCCGCCACCTAGAGCACGCGGTGATCGCGTTGAAGACGAACGACGGCGACGACATCGGACCACACGTCAGGACGCCGCGCGGCAGCCTCGACGAGGCCCTACAGGTGCGCTTCAGCACGGCGGGAGGCCAGTACCAGCTCGCCTGGCCGCAGGTCGACCCGGCGACCGAGCGGTGTCTGTCCTGGGACGCGAACTCCCGGAGCACCGGCAGCACCCTCTGCTCGGAGCAGGCAGAGGTGTCCCGGTGGCAGTTCAAGGACGGGCAGATCTTCACGCCTGGGCTCGGCGGCTCCCTGCAACCCTCCGCCAACGCTCTCGGAGCGCGGCTGGTGGTCGGGCAGGACTTCTACCAGTGGCGGCCGGAGCCCCGCAACGGCATCGGCCCGCGCTGGGACCCGATCGGTGAGTTCCGGGACGCCACCCCGGCCGGCTCGGAGACCCACTTCCCCGACCTCGACGGCGACGGCGACGCCGATCACGTCATCGTTCAGCCCGACGGTCGGATACCGGCGTGGCGCAACGACGGCGCCCGATCCACCTGGACCGCCCTCGGTGACATCAGCCCGCCGGACCGGGGTACGCCCGGGACGGTGCACTTCGGCGACCTCGACGGCGACGACCGGGACGACTACCTCCGGTTGCTGACCGCTGACGAGTCGCCCAGCGGGACCCGGGTCATCTGGATGTCCCGCAACGAGTCCGACGGCGCGCAGAAACGATGGGGGTCACCCACCACCGTCGCCAACAACCTGCTCTACGAGAACCCGCGCTTCGTCGACATCGACGGCGACGGAGACGACGACCTGATCAACTCGGATCGGCTGAGCAACGCCAGCCTCTGGGAGAACCGGTCCCCGGGCCGGATGCCGGTGCCGGGCGACTGGCACTCGGTCAGCGGCTTCGCGACCCCCGCCGACGGCTATTACCAGACGTCGTTCTCGGATGTCACAGGTGACCGCCGGGCCGACGTGCTGCGCGTCGACTACCCCAGCGGCAAGGTGCTGGCCTGGGAGAACACCGGCGCTCCGTGGAGCGCGACGACCGGCTGGCGGTCGCTGGGCCCGATCCGTGACGATGGCCCGTTCGCCGGCACCACCGGCCTGTTCGCCGACCTCGACGCCGACCTGATCGGCGACTTCGTCCTGGTCAGCGCCGTCTCGGGTGGTCTCGACGGTTGGCTGCTGCCCCGGTACGGCAGCGCGGATCCCGGCCCGGGACAGCCCGGCCAGGGCGGCGGGCAGGACCTGCCGGCGGGAACGCTGCCGGCGTACGACGGTGGGCCACCGCGACCGCAGCTCGACGGCCGGCTGTTGCAGAACAGCACGTTCACCGGCACGGACAAGCCGTGGTGGGTGAACGCCGGAATGACGCCGAAACTGGACGGCGGGACCTTCTGCGTGACCGCGCCCGCGTCCACCAACCCGTGGGACGTCCTGGTCGGCCACAACAGCATCTACCTGCCCGGCGGCGCCACGTACACGCTGCGGTTCCGCGCCCGGACGAACACGGCGGCGAACCCGCTGATCTACCTCGCGCCCTTCGACAACCCGACCAATGTCACGTACCTGAACAAGGGCTTCACCACCGGCACCGCCTGGAAGGAGTACGAGTACAGCATCACCACGACCTACCCGGAGCCGTACCGGTTGGCCCAGCTCCAGTTCCGGCTCGGTAAGTCCACGACGCCGTACGAGTTCTGCATGGACGACGTGACGCTCACCGGCGCCGAGTACGCGTACCGGGCCGACGCCGGGCCGGACCTCAAGGTGAACCAGCACGGCTACCTGCCCAACGGGCCCAAACGGGCGACGTTGCTGTACGGCGCGTCCCACGCGGTGCCGTGGACGCTGCGCCGGGCGGGCGGCGGCGCGACGGTGGCGACGGGTCGGACCACCCCGACCGGCTTCGAC
The DNA here is from genome assembly GCF_015751765.1 of Micromonospora ureilytica. Lineage (NCBI taxonomy): Bacteria > Bacillati > Actinomycetota > Actinomycetes > Micromonosporales > Micromonosporaceae > Micromonospora > Micromonospora ureilytica. The sequence continues at coordinate 866,689 of NZ_JADOTX010000001.1, read as the reverse complement.
GCGTCGGCCAGCGCCATCACCCACGTCATCGACTTCAGCCACGTCACGACCACCGGCCGATTCGAGTTGGTGTACGACGGCTGGGTCGACAAGCCCAGTCACCCGTTCGACATCCGCGCGGACCTGTACGACCGGCTGCGCACCGACGCGACCCGCTTCTTCTACACCAACCGCAGTGGCATCGCGATCGACGGGGGCATCGCCGGGGCGGCGTACGCCCGCCCGGCCGGGCACGTCGCGGAGTCACCAGGCGGTGGCGACACCCAGGTGCCCTGCCAGCAGCCGAAAGCGTTCCTGAACAACTGGACCTGCTCCTACCGACTGGACGTCACCGGCGGCTGGTACGACGCCGGCGACCACGGCAAGTACGTCGTCAACGGTGGCATCGCCACGTACCAACTCCTGTCGGCCTGGGAGCGCAACCGGCCGGCGGCGCTCGGCGACGGCACCCTCGCCGTGCCGGAACGTGGCAACGGTGTCCCGGACATCCTCGACGAGGCCCGCTGGAACCTCGACTTCATGCTGAAGATGCAGGTGCCCGACGGTCTCCCCCTGGCCGGTATGGTCCACCACAAGGTTCACGACGAGACCTGGACCGGGCCGCCGATGCTGCCGCACCAGGACCGGAAACCCCGGGAACTGCACCGCCCGTCGACAGCGGCCACCCTGAACCTGGCCGCCGTGGCGGCTCAGGCAGCGAGGATCTACCAGCCGTACGACGCCGGCTACGCCGGCCGGCTGCGCGCGGCGGCCGAACGCGCGTACGCCGCGGCCCGGGCCAACCCGGCGGTCTTCGCGCCGTACGAGGACCGCAGCGGCGGGGGGCCCTACAACGACGGGGACGTCTCCGACGAGTTCTACTGGGCCGCGGCCGAGCTGTACCTGACCACAAAGGACGCCACCTACCTCAGCGCTGTCCGGGCCAGCCGGTTCCACACCGCCGGTACGGCCTTCAGCCAGAACGGTTTCTACTGGGGTTCGGTGGCCGCGCTGGCCCACCTCGATCTGGCGCGGTTCGGCACCGAGTTGAGCGACCGTGAGCAGATCAAGGGATGGGTGGTCGCCGCCGCGGACCGGTTGATCTCGTTCCAGAAGGCCGAGCGCTTCGGGCAGACCTACACCCCCACCACGGGACGCTACGACTGGGGCTCGAACGCGTCCATGCTGAACAACCAGGTCGTCCTGGCCACCGCCCACGACCTCACCGGCAACGACAGGTACGCCGACGCCGTCTTCGAGGGGCTCGACTACCTGCTGGGCCGAAACGCCCTCGGGCAGTCCTACATCACCGGCTACGGCAGCAACGACGCGAAGAACCAGCACAGCCGGTGGTACGCGAAATCGTTCGACGCCCGGTTGCCGAACCCGCCGGTGGGATCGGTTGCCGGTGGGCCCAACTCCAGCCTCCAGGACCCGCTCTCGGCGAGTTGGTTACACGGGTGCGCCCCACAGCTCTGCTACGTCGACAATCTCGAAGCCTGGTCGGTCAACGAGATCACCATCAACTGGAACTCCGCACTGACCTGGGTTGCCGCATTCGCCGCCGACGTGGCTGGCCGTCGATGACCGGGCTGACCGCGTGGGGCAGCCGATGGATCTGAGGCACGATGCTGACTTCCGTACATCTCCAGGGTTTCTGATCGGGCGTGTGCCCGAACTCGCGGAGCTGTGGGACGCCGTGCAACGGCTGCGTGTCGGCACCGGCGGCGTGGTCTGGATCGAGGGCGAGCCGGGGATCGGCAAGTCGTCCCTGGTGGCGGCCGCTGCCCACGTTGGCAGAGAGCTGGGCTGCCAGGTGTCCGAGGGTGTCGCCGACCAGCTGGCTCATCCGCCACTCCTGGGCGTGCTACTCGACTGCCTGGAAATCAGGCCGCGCTCGACCGATCCCCACCGGGCGCGGATCGCGGAGTTCCTGACCGACAGACGATCCGTCCTCGATCTGGCCGACGCCGGTCACGCCGCGGCGGCCGTGGACATGGTCGTCGCTCTGGTCGACGAATTGTGCACCGCCGGCCCGATGATGCTCCTCGTCGACGACGTGCAGTGGGCCGATGACGCGTCCATCGATGTGTGCCGCCGGCTGGCCTCGGTCGCCGCGTACCTGCCGTTACTGCTGGTCCTCTCCTACCGTCCCGGCACTCACCGGTCGACCGCGCGGCGGTTGCGCGACATCGCTGTCCGGCGGGACGTGGTCCGCGTCCCGCTCGGTCCCCTCGCCCCGGAGTCGGTCCGTGATCTGCTCGCCGCACTTGTGGGCGTGCCACCGGGGGGCGGACTCGTCCGGCTCGCCGCTCAGGCGGTCGGCAATCCACTCTTCCTGCGGGAACTGGTCGAGTCACTGGTTCGCGAAGACCTGCTGGACATCGGCGCGCAGGCCGAGGTGCGCGACTCGGTTGTCGGCGTGGTCCCGAGGTCGCTGGCCGCGGCCCTCGAAGGCAGGCTGAGTTCCGTCCCGGCCGGCACCGTCGAGCTGATGCGGACGGCCGCGCTGCTCGGCGGCGAATTCGCGGTCACCGAACTCGCCGCGCTGCTCGGCCGTCCGGCGATCGACTTCTCCGCCGACCTCCAGGAGGCGGTGACGGCAGGCATCCTGGTCGAGGCCGGCCCTCGGATGCGGTTCCGGCATCCGTTGCTCCGGCAGGCCCTGTACGACGGGGTGCCGGCCGCGTTGCGCGCCGCACTGCACCTGGACGTGGCACGGGCCTTGGAGTCCACCAGCGTCGAACCGCAGCGTGTGGCTCAGCATCTCCTCGCCTCCGGTGTTGTCGGGGACCGCTGGGCGCGGCGGTGGCTGGCCGAGGCCGGACCGGTGCTGGCCGGTTGGGCGCCGCACCTCGCGGCCGAGCTGCTCCGTCGCGAAGTGGACCACGATCCAGGTGACGAGGACGTACGGGTGGGGCTCTGCATGAACCTGGCGCGGGTCCTCATCGACGGAGGCGAGCACGAGGAAGCCGCCCAACGGGTGCGGCAGACCCTGGGGTTGGTCGTCGACCCGGACGACCGCGGGCAGCTGCACTGGATGCTCGCCCGCGCGCTGTTCAGTGGCGGGCACAACACCGCGGCGGTGGCCCACCTGCACCGGGCCCTCGCCCGAGCTGACCTACCCGACGCCTGGCGGGCCCGACTGCTCGCCTCGCTGGCGATGTTCCAGCGGGCGGGCTCCGGGGACCTGGCGGCGGCGGATGCCACCGCTCGGGACGCGCTGCGCATGGCAGCCGTGGCCGGAGACGCTTTCGCGACGGCGTACGCGCTGACGGGTCTCTGGGCCAGCCACTCCGTGCGACGGCAGCACCGGCTCGCCCTGCGCAGCGCGGAGGGGGCGATCGAGGCGCTGGGCTTCGTCGCCGACCACGTCGACCTGAGGGCGTTCGCCCTCCACGGACGGATCTTCTCGCTCCAGAACCTGAGCCGGTGGACGGACGCGGAGGCGGCGCTGCGTGAAGCCCGGGACTTTCTGCGCGCGGCCAACCGCATGGACGACACGACCGCCGGGGTGACCGCCGCCGTGTTGCTGTTCTGGCTGGGGCGGTGGGACGACGCCCTGGCCGAACTCGACGCGGTCGCGCAGGACACCTCGACGTCGACATACCGTGGGCTGCGCGACGGCGGCCCGGGGCGGCTCTGGCACGGTGTGTCCGCGCTCATCGCCGGCCATCGGGGCGAGCGGGTCAGGGCCGCCGCCCATCTTCGCGCGGGATTCGACCGCCCGGTCGTGACCGTCGCCGATCGGGAAAACCTCGACTTCCTGCTCGTGGCGCGGTCCCTCGCCGCCGAGCAGGACGGCGATCTGCGGATGGCGTTGGATCATTTGGGCGCTCTTCTCGACCGGCGGCCAGGGGAGATGACCCTGACCCACCAGTGGCTGCCCCGGTTCGTCCGACTCGCTCTCGCGGTCGACGACCGGTCAGCGGCGGAGGCCGGGGTACACGCCTGCCTGGCGGAGGCGGCGGCGGAGCAGGTGCCGGCGCGAGCCGCCGCGTCCGCTGATCGGTGTCGCGGCCTGCGCAGCGGCGACCCGGCGACTATTCGTTCCGCCGTGGCGCACTACCGGGCGAGCGGGGTGCCGGTGGAGCTCGCCGGGACGCTGGAGGATCTCGCTGTCGTCCTGGCCGAGCGGGGCGACACCGCGCAGGCGCGGGTCGCCCTGCACGAGGCGAGCGACCTGTACGGCGGGTTCGGCGCTACCTGGGACATCCGCCGGGCCGAGGCCAGGCTGCGCAGTCGCGGGGTACGGCGGGGTGTACGGGGTACCCGGGCCAACCGCTCCGGGCATGGCTGGGCCGCGCTGACGCCAACCGAACGGAAGGTCGCGATGCTTGTCGCGGCGGGCCGTTCGACGTCGGACATCGCGCAGAACCTGTTTCTCACCCGCCGGACGACCCAGACGCACATCTCGCGGATCCTCGCGAAACTCGGCATGCGCAGCCGGGTGGAGATCGCGGGCGCGGCGCTGCGCGAGGGCCTGGGCGGCGTCGTGGACCGCTGACGGGCGTTACCGGACGGTGCCACCCGTCCAGGGCCTCGCCGGACCCGGACGGGTGGCACTCACACTGCCGCTAGCTGGCCGGACCGATGAGCCGCCAGGGTTCCAGGTCCGAGTTGGCCCCGGTGCCGGGCACGTTGCCCTGGGTCCACCACTTGGCCTGCCAGACCTTTCCGGCGTACTTGACGCTGATGTTCTCCACCGACTGGGTCGCCGGGTTGTAGACCTTGCTGGCGTCCCAGGCCGGCGCCGAGCATCCGCCGGTCGCCGGGATCACCTTCGCGGCACCCCGGTTCTGCTCCGGCACCGAGGCGAACGTGGTACCGCCCAGCTTGAGGGTGGTGTTCACCGGCCCGGTCGCCGGGATGTAGTAGATGATCGGCACGTCCAGGCTCTGCCCGGCCGGGATGATCTGGCAGTAGTCCAGGGTGAGGCTGACCCGGTGGAAGGCGCCGGAGAGCCCGGTGCCGACATTCGGGCCGGTGTGCCCGGCCTGCACCTTCCACCGGCCGCCCTGGGCGCCGGCCTGCCAGTTGCCGTCCTTGATCAGCGGGGGTGTCGAAGTCGGCAGGTCGAAGGAGATGACGTTGTCCCTGCCGCCACCGATGGTCACCCCGGTGTTGTTGCTGATCCGGACGGTCGGGGTCAGCGGCCATAGACTCGCCGTGTCGGTCGGGTAGCGGATCAGGTCGACTGTCACGTCGAGGGCCAGTGCCGGACGCTGCACCGAACTGCCGGCGCCGCGGCTGTCGCCGTACGCGGCGGCGCCCTGGAGCCGCTCGTGCAACCGGTTGGTCAGGGTGTAGCCCATCACGCAGGGGTTGTCGGTGGTCGCCTCGGCCGGGCACTCGTAGTCACCGGAGAGTTCCCACATCATGACGCCACCCGCGCCCTTGCGGTTGACGTAGTCCACGACGTGGTCCAGGCCCTCGGTGTCCTGGATGGAGAGATAGGTCTTCTTTTCCGGGTTCCACAACCAGGCGGTGCGGGTGGTCGCGTCCCAGTGCCGGTCGTACGTGCCGGTGCGCCTGTCGCTCGGGTCGCTGTCCGGCGTGAGGCCGACCGACTTCGCGTAGCGGGGGGTGAGGTCGCGTTCCAGGTTCTTGGCGTGCCACATCGGGTTGACCCCCGCGCCGACCTCCCCACCGTTGGCGTCGCGGTCGTGCCAGATGTTGTCGATGCCGACCGCGCCGCCGCCGCACGGACGAACCAGGCCGGTACCCGGCTGACAGTCGCTGCCGACGGATCTGCCCCACATTCCGTTGCTGCCACCGGTGACGTTGCGCCAACCCCGGGTGTAGTACGGGATGCCGATGTTGATCCGCCCGGCCTGCATCGCACCGCGCAGGTGGTGGAAGGCCCAGTCGGTGTTGAAGTAGCCGATCTTCTGATATTCCGGCGTGGAGTACAGGTCACTCAGCTCCGGGTCCTTGCCGTCGTCGTGCAGGGCGGCGTTCGGACCGACCACCTCGTTCCAGGAGCCGTGGTAGTCGTACGCCATGAGGTTGGTGTAGTCCTGGTAGCGCAGCGCCTTCTGGTTCTCCATGCCCCGCACGAGGTAGCCGGAGGCCGACGTGGCGGAGGTGAGCAGGTAGTAGCGACCGTTGGTGGCGGATGCCCGGTCCAGCTTCTCCCGCAGCGTCTTCATCAGGGCCGTGTACGAGGTCGGCAGTCCCTTGCGGCGGGACCGCGCGTCGCTCCAGTCGTTCGGGTTGCCGGTGTCGTCCAGCACGGTCGGGTACTCGAAGTCGATGTCGACGCCGTCGAAGCCGTACCGGCCGAGGAAGTCGACGACCGAGTCGGAGAAGGTGTTGATTCCGGCCTGGTTGGTCGTACCGTCGGCGTTGGTGGTCATGCCGTAGAAGCCGCGGCTCTCCGCCCAGCCGCCCACCGAGATCAGCGTCTTCACCCGGGGGTGCTGACGCTTGTAGGTGGTCAACAGGTTGAAGTGCCCCCGGTACGGCAGGCTCTGGTCCATCTCGGTGCCGGGAACGTTCCAGGTCATGCCGGTTGCCGGGTTGTTCGGGCCATCCGCGCCGACCGAGATCCGGTTGTTCTCGACCCGGGCGAAGGCGTAGTTGATGTGGGTCAGTTTTGACCACGGCATGTTCTTGACCAGGTAGGAGGGCTTGCCGTCGGCCCCGGTACGGCTGCCGTTGAAGTAGCCGATCACTCGGCGGCTCCGGCCCTGGCCGAGCCACTCCCGGCCGTCGCCCTGGTAGACCCGGCAGTAGGGGGTGGTGGTACCGGCGGTCGGGATCATGCCGTCCGGGCGGCACTGCGCATGGTCGGTCGGCACCACCGGTCGGGTGCCTCCGTTGTCACCGCCGGCATGCTGCTCCATCGGGTCGCCGGCCCCGCCGTTGCGACTGCCGCCGGCCCGGCCGGCGGGATTGCGGGCGACGATCTCGTCGATCAGCTTTCCGCCCGGGAAGTCCATCATCACGATGCCGAGCCGGTCCATGGTCTGGCGTCCACCGAAGTTGCCCGCGCGGTTCGGGTAGAACTCCGGGCACCTGTCGTTGCTGGCCCGCAGGCACTGGATGAGGAACTCGTTGACCCCGGTCGCCGTCGGGGTGCCACCGGCGACCGTGTACGGATGGGCCAGGCCGCCCGTGCCGCTGGTGAAGTTCATGTAGAGCGAGCCCGGCTCGTGGTCGTGTCGGGTCTGCTCGCCACGGTTGGCGTCCCACACCCCGTTGGTCTTGCGCAGGTGCGTCCGAACACTCTCCCACTTGTCGTCGATGTCGCTGACCTGGGTGACGGTGAAGTTGTCCTGCACGTAGCCCTCGTAGGAGCCGCCGGCGGGGTAGAGCTGCCCGATGCCGTAGCCGCCGTAGATGCCGCCGGCCGGTCCGCGGAACCCGAGCAGGACGATCTTCCCGCGTACGGCGCCGAGGGACGGCGTGGTCGTCTGCTCGACACCGTTGACGGAGTTGCTCCAGAACAGGCTTCCCCAGGCTCTGCCCTGCCTCGTCTCGTCACCGTTGCCGGTGTGGTAGCGGCCGGTGAGGTACGAGTCGAAGACCTTCCGGCGCCACTCGGTGCTGTCGTAGCCCTCCGCGTCGGCGCAACTTCCATCGCTGCCCAGGCACTCGGCCTTGAGGTTCAGCAGCACCGTCTCGGTCGGGTTCGCCCGCAGGAACGTCTCGATCTTCGTGAGCACGTCGGTGAAGTTGGCCCACTGGTAGTAGACACCGTGGTGGACGGTGAACGTCAGTCCGGCGTCGCCTCTGTCCACCCGGACCCTGATGTCGATCGACCGGATGCCGGCGTCCAGTTGGGTGGCCAGGGTCTCCGCGCTGTACCCATGGCGTTCCTGTGTCTGGGTGAGGCTCGTCGAGATGAATTCGCAGTCGCCGTTGCCCGCCGACTGGCCGCAGAGCGCGAGGGTGTCGTGGGTGCCGGGAATGGACAGGTCGGCCAGGCTGGCGTCGTCCGACACCCGTGACATCCAGTCCCGGTTGGCCTCGGCGGCGGATTCGATGGTGCTGTAGTGGTCGTTGGCGAAGGCGGGCGTGGCCGGACCGGCGACAGCTGTCGCGGTCGTCGCGACCAGGGTCAGGACGAGCAGGGCGATCGCTGGCCTCGGCTGTCGGGAGCGCCGTGGCCACCGGAGAACCGGCTTCTTCGCCGGACCCGGTGCGGCGGATGCTGAGTGTGTCGTCGGCATGGCAGACCTCCGGCAGGCGTAATCGCACGTGCGAGCACGCATCGATGGAACTACCTGCAGTCTTGGTGCCGCGCCGCGTCGAGACATCTGTCAGATGACGACGATCTACGCTGATGACGACGGGGGTCCCGCGGGGCCTATGCGTCGTGTAAGAGGAAGTCGGTCACGAAGCAGGTGATCTCTCCGCGCCGCGTGCAGCCGACCAAGATCTGATAAGTCCCGTCGCCCTCTCCAGTGGGCAACGGTCTCGTCACCCTCGTCGCCGGAACAACCATCCACCTCCGAGCGCGGTATGACGGGCCGGATCGAGGACACGGGGACGGTCCTGCGTCGACTGGGTCACCGGCCTGCCTGATTCACCGCGGCGACGGGACTGACCAACGGTGCGGACAACGGACGCTCGCGCCGCTGTCGTGAGCGGGCATCATCGACGTGCGGGTCCTCCCCTGGCGGGCTGAGCCGATCCAGCAGGGCCCACAGCTCGGCCAACAACGCCTGATGGCCGCCGACGTGAGTGGGAGCGATCACTGCCGCCGGCCGGCCGTGCTTGGTCAGCACCGTGACTTCACCCAGAAGGTCTGCTCGGGCAACGAGTTCCGAAAAGCTGGCCTTCGCCTCACGCAGCGGCACGTGCGGCACCCAAGCCACGTCGGCATGATCAGCTTCCGGCATTGGGTCATTGTGACCACACCGCCGCCGCTGGTGGAAGCGGCCGATCGGCTCTGCCGGTGAGCGGTCCGTCACCGGTGTCGTCGGGAGTTGCCCGACCCGCACCAGCGGCTCACGCAGCGGAACCGCCGTCGGGATGAGCGGCGGCGGACAAGCTCGAAGGCAGCAGTCCTCTGCCTGGCTTTCGTCTGCGCTTGCTGACCGCCGCCGCTGATGTCGGCAGCGGAGGGGACAGCTCGATATCGGCGGCGGCTTACGTGACCCGACTCGGGAGTAGACCGAGCGACTGAGCTGTGCCACCTCAACCTTTCGGCTAGGTTTCTGGTGCCCTTTCGTCTAGCCTCTGCTCAGACGGTTGGCGCCGGACAGGCGGAGCGCGGCCGGTGCGATGCGGAGGAACCAGCATGACCATCACCACTGACCGGCCCGCGCCGACGAGCACCCGCACCGACGAGGCCTCGACCGACTCGACCGCCACGACGTTGCTCCTCGCGATGGCGGCGATGCCCGCCGGTCACCCGTCACGGGCCGCGCTGCGGGACCGCGCGATCGAGGCGTGGCTGCCGCTGGCCAATCACCTCGCCCGTCGCTACACCGGGCGCGGCGAACCCACCGGAGACCTGACGCAGACCGCGGCGATGGGCCTGATCAAGGCAGTCGACAAGTTCGACCCGTCACGTGGGGTGGACTTCGCCGGCTACGCGATCCCCACCATCGTCGGGGAACTCAAGCGCCACTTCCGGGACCGCACCTGGGACATCCGCGTGCCACGCCGCCTGCAAGAGATGCGCCTGGCGATCTCCGACGCCAACAGCGCCCTGCTGCAAACGCTGGGCCGTTCGCCGACCGTCGCCGACATCGCCGCGCACCTCAAGCTCACCGAGGAAGAAGTCCTCGAAGGCCTCGAAGGCGCACGCGCGTACAACGCCGTGTCGCTGTCCACCCCTGTGGGCGACGGCGAACGCGGCACCGAACTGGGCGAGATGCTGGGCGGCGAAGACGCCGAGTTCGCCCACGCCGAGCTGCGAGTGGCCCTCGGCCCCGCGCTGGCCACACTCGACGAGCGCGAGCAGAAGATCCTTACCCTGCGCTTCTACGGCAACCAGACCCAGAGCGAGATCGCCGACCAGATCGGCGTCTCGCAGATGCACGTCTCGCGCCTGCTGGCCCGCGCACTCGTCAAGCTACGCGCGCACCTGGCCGACGTCGCCTACTGATCGCCCGACCTACTGCGAAACTCAGCCGCACGCTCGCGGCAGGAGACACGCAGCCCGTCATGAGGCCAGTCGCCTGGGCCGGCTTCGCTGCTACCGACAGCACCCGGACTCCACAGGGCCCATGGTCGACACGGCCAGTCACGAGAACGATTGATCAATCATCGTGGCTGGCCGCCTACGGTCGTAGGCTCGTGCACGTGAACACTGCCGCCGACGCCACCGGCACCCGGTTCTCCGCACTGCGCATCCTGCTGGTCGAGGACGACCTGGCCGACGTCGCACTGATCGAAAACGCTGTCGCGGCGGGCGGTCTGCCCACCGAGCTGCACCAGGTCGACGACGGCGAGGAAGCCATGGCATTCCTGAACCGCACCGGCGCCCACACAAACGCGCCACGCCCCGATCTGGTCATCCTCGACTTGAACATGCCCCGGATGAACGGTCGCGAGGTCCTGTCGGCGGTGAAGTCCGACGACCATCTGAAGGCGATTCCCATCGTGGTGTTCACGACCTCCGGCATCGACGCGGATGTTCTGGCCAGCTACTCCGCACACGCCAACGCGTACGTCACCAAGCCCCTCGACCTTCCTACCTTCGAGCGCGTCGTCAGCGACATCCACCGCTTCTACAGCAACATCGCCTCGCTCCCTCCCGCACCGCCGGACCTCGGCTAGGTCCGCGGGGCTGGCACTGCCGCAGGCGACTCCAGCCTTCCCGCAGTCAGCACCCGCCGGCTCTGATGGTCGATGGGCGCGCTCAGATGTTCCAGCACGGTGACTGCCTCAGGTGGATTGCATCGTGCAGAAGGTGCGAAAGTTGAAGGAAAGGCCGAATCCCGACAGATGCTGCGGATCGCCTCTACATAGGCTCTGAGCAGGGAATTCTTCCCTGCACTGTCGCCGGCAACGGCGTCGGATTCCGCCGAGGAGTCCGTCGGTGCATCTGATCAAGGAAGTGCCTCTCATGCACCGTACGCTTCGCCGAGGACTGCTCGTAGCCGCCACGATGATGGTCGCCAGCATCGGGATCACCGCGACGCCAGTCACCGCCGCCCGACCAAGCCACAGCACAGCCACGAGCCTCCCGGCGCACGGCCTGCCCTCGTTGGGCACTGGGACCTGCACCCTGCTGTGGGACCTGCTCAACGCCGGAGGCCGCAACGGGCTCGTCGCCATCGGTCTCACCGACGGCCAGCAGCTGATCAAGTTCGCCGCCAACCGCCCCGCCCTGGCCTGCACCATCGGCCCGGTCGACCTGCCCGGCAGCGAAGCGCTCATCGGCATCGACTTTCGCGTCCAGGACGGCCAGCTCTACGGCGTCGGCAACACCGGCGGCGTCTACGCGCTGAACACGCGCACCGCGGCGGCCACACAGGTCAGCCAACTGACCGTCGCACTGAACGGCACGTCGTTCGGCGTCGACTTCAACCCCGCCGCCGACCGACTCCGGATCATCAGCGACACCGGCCAGAACCTGCGCCACAACATCAACCCCGGCGGCACGACACTTGTCGACGGCTCTCTCACCTACCCGCCCAGCACCGCCGCCGCCGGTGTCACCGGTGCGGCGTACACCAACAACGACCTCAACCCCGCCACCGCTACCACCCTGTTCGACATCGACACCACCCTCGACCAGGTTGCCCTGCAATCCCCCGCCAACTCCGGGCAACTGGCCGCCACCGGCGCACTGGGGGTCAACGCGACCCTCCACGCAGGCTTCGACATCCACAGCCAGCTGAGTGGAGACCGCGCCGTGGCCAACAACGCCTACGCCGTACTCAACGGCATCGCCAGCTCCCGGCTCTATCGGGTCGACCTGCTCACCGGCGCGGCTCAGACGACAGGCGTGTTCAACGGGCACGTGGTCCTCGATCTCGCCCTGCTCCTACGGCAGTAGCCAGGCCGGGTGGGCATGGTGCTCCGCGGGCCACAGTGATCGCTGGCCGAGGCTGCTAGGTCACACCCTTCCCGCCCGGTCTGCAGGCCTGCCCGCCACGACTGGGCCTGCCTTTCACACCCGACCAACGGACCCCCGAGCAGATGTTCGCTGGCACCGACCCTACTTCGTCGGGTTGACCACGCCGGAGCTGTCCGTGTCCAACTCGCCGAACCAGCGACGATCGCGGCGGAACACCTCGCGGACAGTGAACCCGGCGGCAGCAGCCACCCCGGTGACCGCCATGGTGTCGAGCCGGGCCCACCGAAACGGTGGCCCGAGGCGCGAACCACCGCAGGCGGCCTGGATGGCCAATTGGGCCTGACCCCGCCACAATCCGGGACCCGGTGGTTCGAGTTCGACGAGCACGGTGCCGCCGGGGCGCAGCAGGTCATGGCACCGGCCGAGGAGGGTGACGGGGTCACCGCCGATGCCGATGTTTCCGTCTATCAGGAGCACATGCGCCCAGCGCCCTTCTGCGGGCAGTGGGGCGAAGACGTCTCTCTGGAGGGCAATCGCGCCTCGGGCTCGGGTCAGGCGGACCGCGTGCGCGGAGATGTCGACTCCGACCGCTGTCAGTCCGGCCCGGGTGAGTGCCAGTGTGAGCCGGCCTGGACCGCAGCCCAGGTCGAGGGTCGGGCCGGTGCACCGGGCGACGAGTGCGGCCACCGCCGGTTCGGCTGGACCGTGCCACCGGCGTACCGGTAGGCGGCTGCGCCAGCCGTTGTCGCCGTGTACCAGCCAGTGGTCGTCGGTGCGGTGCCGTAATGCGCTGCCGAATGCCTCGGTCGGTCTGGCCCGTAGGCGACGGCTCATCCTGGGAACCCGGGTGTCAGGCTGCGCTGGACCGCCGCGACCTGGCGCGCGAAGCGGCTGCAGGTAGCGTGCCGCGCCGGATGGGCCGCGTCCTCGCCCCCGGACTGCCCGGGCATGACTGCCGCGGCCCGCCCAGGACGACCGTTGGCAATCACGTCGATCGACCATGCTGATGCATCACGGGAAGTCGACGCGGCCACCGCCAGCGCGTCGGGCCACTCGTCGACGTCGCGAAGGAGGGGTAGGGAATCGACGCGCAAGCCCCGCTCGCGCAGGGCCGCGATGGTGTGGTGTCCGGTCAGTGCGGTGGACATCGGCACGGCCGTCAGTACGGCGGCGTGCCGGGGGTTGTGCAGACCCAGGGCCCACCACCCGCCGTCGATGGCGGGGCCGAGCACCGCGTCGCCCAGGGTGAGACGGTGGACGGCCTCGTCGAGGTGCGCCGGCGTCAGCTGTGGCGTGTCCATGCCGATCTGGAGCACCGGTCGACCGGGGTAGGCGTCAGCCACGTCGGCGTGGGCGTTGGCGAGACGGTTGCCGAGGTCGGTGCCTCGCTGCGGCAGGATCTGCCAGCCGGCGATGGCTGCGGTCAGCTCGGTGGCTTCCTCGCCATCGGCCAGTTGACCGTGAAGGGCGAGGACGGGTGTGACGCCGGGTGTGGCGCGTACGGTGTCCAGGCTGTCCAGCAGTGCTGCGGCGGCGATCCGGGCCGCCTGGCGGTGGCTGGCCGGTGGGCAGAGACGGGTCTTCACCGCCCCGGGCACGGGTGCCTTCGCCATTACCAGCAGGACGGTCACCGCGATCGCTCCACCGTACGCAGGACCCCGGCGAAATCGCGGGTCGCGCGGAGCGTGCCGCGTACCGAGCCGGAGACCTTCGACCGGGTGCCGGCGGCGCGGTGCGAGTACCGCACGTCGAGTTCCCGGATCCGCCAGCCCGCGGCGGCGGCGCGGATGAGTAGTTCCAACGGGTATCCGAAGGCGCGGTCGGTGACTCCGAGGCCGAGCAGCGCGTCGCGGCGGGCCACCCGAATCGGGCTGAGGTCGCGCAGCGGTATGCCCCGGTGCCGCAGCAGCGCCGCGACAAGCGCGGTGCCGGCTCGGGCATGCCACGGCCAGACGCCGGCGGCGACGGGCCGACGACGACCGACCACCAGATCGGCCGACCCGCTGGCCACCGGCGCGACAAGAGCCGGGAGTTCGGTGGGATCGAAGGAGCCGTCGGCGTCGAGCACACAAACAAGTGCGGTCTCGGCCGCCTCCAGCCCGCTGTGTACGGCCGCGCCGTAGCCCCGGCGCGCTTCGTGGACGACCCGGGCGCCGTGCCGGGCCGCGACCTCCGCTGATCCGTCCCGGGAGCCGTTGTCCACCACGATCGCCCGGTAGCCGGGTGGCAGGGCGGTCAGGACGCCGGGTAGTGCCGCGGCTTCGTCGAGGCACGGCAGTACCACGTCGATCGGTGATGGCATACCGGAAACGCTAGGACGCCAAGCCGTCCGAGATAGGCGAAATCGGACCATCAGCATCCTCGCCAGCGTCACTCCCTCACCGAACGGTGATGTCCTGCCCGTTCCCGCGGCACCGGGCCGGCGATGGCCGTACCGTCCGGTCGTCATGAAAGTGCTCGCGCCGCTGCGGCGGGGACCGGAACTGCCCGCCCGGCGCGTCGACGCCGACCTGGTGGTGCTCGGCGTCGAGGTGGCGTTGGTCGCCGCCGCGGTGGCGGTGGGGCTGCTGCTCAACGCGCGCGGTGTCGGTCTGCACGCCGACGCCGCGCCGCTGTACGCCAGCTGGCGTCCGCACCTGGGCTGGGGCACTCCGGCCGCGCTACTGGTCGCCGCCGGGGTGCTCGGCCGGGGCGTCCGGTGGGCGCGGACCGCCGGATGGGGTCGGCTGCTGGTCGCGGGCTACCTTGCGGCGGTCGCGTGGACGATGTCGTTGGCGCTGGTGGACGGCTGGTCGGCCGGTTTCACCCGACGACTCACCCCGCAGGCTGAATACCTGCACGAGGTGCCCCGGGTCACCGACGTCACGGCCATGCTGGCCGGCTTCAGCGCACGGATTCTCGACTTCCAGCCGGACTCGTGGTCCACCCACACCGCCGGCCATCCACCGGGGGCTCTGCTGGTCTTCGTCGGGTTGGACCGGATCGGCCTCGGCGGTCCCACCGCCGCCGCCCTGGCATGCGTGCTGGTGGGAGCGACGGTGACCGTGTCGGTGCCGGTGACGCTGCGGGCACTCGGTGCGGGGCAGGCAGCCCGTGACGTGCTGCCGTTCCTGGTGCTGCTGCCCGGCGCGATCTGGGTGGGAGTCTCGGCCGATGGCATCTTCACCGGGGTGGTGGCGGCGGGGCTGGCCCTGCTGGCGGTGCGTGCTCTGGTCGCCGCCGCGGTCGGGGGCCTGCTGCTCGGCTTCGCCCTCTACCTGTCGTACGGCTTCGTACTTGTCGGCGTCCTGGCCCTGGCAGTGGTGGCGCTGCGGCCTCGGGACCGGTGGCCGGTACTGCTCGCGGCACTGGCCGGGGCCGGCACGGTGGTGGCCACGTTCACGCTGGCCGGCTTCTGGTGGCTGGACGGCTACCACCTGGTGGTGCAGCGGTACCACCAGGGCTGGGCGGCGGATCGCCCGTACGGCTACTGGGTGTGGGCGAACATCGCGGCGCTTCTGCTCTGTGTGGGCCCGGTGCTCGGGACCGCGCTGCGCCGGACCGCGCTCGCGTCGGCCGCTCCTGCGTGGACCGTTGCGATGCGATGGCGCGGGCCGGACCGAGCCGGGATGATCGCCCTGCGGGAAGCCGGGCCCACGGTGCTGCTGCCACTGGCCGCCGTGTTGGCGGTCGGCGCGGCTGACCTGTCCGGGCTGAGCAAGGCGGAGGTGGAACGGATCTGGCTACCGTTCGTGGTCTGGCTGCTGGTGGCCGCCGCCCACCTGCCACCGCCCGCCCAACGGTTCTGGCTGGCCGGGCAGGTGGTTACCGCCCTCGCGGTCAGCCACCTGCTGTGGACGGTCTCCTGATCCGCAAGGCGACGGTCTCAGACGGTGAGGGCGGCCGGTTCCCGGAGCGGATCGGTGGCGAAGGCGGCTACGCCCTCGGAGAACCCGACCCGGGCGGTGTAGCCGAGCAGCTCCGCCGCCCGCCGGGGGTCGGCGACCACGTGTCGGACGTCGGCCGCCCGGCCGCCACCGGCGATCAGCGGCGCCGGCCCGGCCATCGCCTCGGCGAGAGCCACGGCCAGCTCACCCACGGTGTGCGGCTCACCGGAGCAGATGTTGACCGGCACGAGGCCCCGCGGTGGCAAAGCGGTCAACGCCAGCAGGTTGGCCCGGGCGACGTCGGTGACGTGGACGAAGTCGCGGCGCTGCCGGCCGTCCTCCAGCACAGTTGGCGGCTGACCCGCCGCCAGCGCGGACCGAAAAAGCGAGGCCACACCCGCGTACGGGGTGTCCCGGGGCATCCGGGGACCGTAGACGTTGTGGTAGCGCAGTGCCCAGACGCTCCCGCCGGTCTGCCGCGCCCACGCGGCGGCGAGGTGTTCCTGGGCGAGCTTGGTGGCCGCGTACGTGCTTCTCGGCTCGAGTAGCGCGTCCTCGGGCACCAGAGCGGGCGAGAGGGTGCCCGTGCAGTCTGGGCAGGTTGGCTCGTACCGGCCGGCGGCCAGGTCGGCGGCGCTGCGAGCGGCGGGCCGCACGG
Source organism: Micromonospora ureilytica (assembly GCF_015751765.1). Lineage (NCBI taxonomy): Bacteria > Bacillati > Actinomycetota > Actinomycetes > Micromonosporales > Micromonosporaceae > Micromonospora > Micromonospora ureilytica. Next base: position 850,203 of record NZ_JADOTX010000001.1, on the reverse strand, counting down.
TGCCGTGCGTCGCGCAGACGTACCGACCTTCGCCGTAGACAACCATCGAGCTGGCCAGCACCAGCCGGGTCACACCGGCCCGGTGCATCGCGGCGAGCAGCACCGCCGTGGCGTAGTCGTTGTGGCGGACGTAGTCGGGTGCGTCGGACGGATTCAGCCCGTGCCCCACCATCGCCGCCTGGTGACACACCGCGTCCACGCCGGCCAGAAGCTGGTCCAGCAGAGCGGCGTCCCGCACGTCACCGACCACCGGGTCGTGCCGGCGGGACCACTCGGGGAGTTCCCCGCCATGTGCCTGAGGCAGCAGCGCGTCGAGCGCCACCAGATCGTGGCCCTCGGCGACGAGCAGGTCGGCGATCTGCGATCCGATGAAACCGGCCGCGCCGGTGAGCAGTACCCGCATCCCGGTGACCGTAGACCGCACTCGGCCGCGGCGAGGTCACTTCACCCGCCTTGCCAGGCGATCGGTATCGCCGAATGCACCAGATCGGGCACCTGTGGCGTCTAGCGTCCCGGGGTATGGGTGTGACGGACCGACCGACGGGTTTCCCGCAGCGGTGGTGGCGTGCCCTTGAACGGCACCCTCCACCAGTCCCCGGCCTGGCCGGGGATCGCTGGCGCAGCCCGCTGCGCGGTCCGTGGCTCACTGCCGTTTACGGTGTTGTGCTCCTCGTCGGGCTGCCGCTGGTGATCATCACCGGGCTGCTCGACTACGCCGCCTACGGTCCGCAGTTCGATCAGGCCCTGCCCAGCGAGGTGGGCTGGTTACGGCTGCCGCCGTTCGACTGGCCGACTCGGCCGTCCTGGCTGTTCCGGGTCACCCAGGGGCTGCACGTGACGCTCGGCATCATCCTGATCCCCGTGGTGCTGGCGAAGCTGTGGTCGGTGATTCCGAAGCTCTTCAGCTGGCCACCGGCCCGCTCCCTGGCCCAGGTGCTCGAGCGGCTGTCCCTGCTGCTGCTGGTCGGCGGCATCCTGTTCGAGATCGCGACCGGCCTGCTCAACATCCAGTACGCGTACCTGTTCGGCTTCGACTTCTACACCGCGCACTACTTCGGAGCCTGGGTCTTCATCGCGGCGTTCGTGGCACACGTGACGCTGAAGCTGCCCCGGATGGTCAGCGTACTCCGATCCCGGCCGGCCCTGCGGGACCGCAACCCACCCGGGCAGAGCGAGCCGCTGCGGGCCGAGCTGCGTACCCCGCTGGCCGTTACCGGACCCGAGCCACCCGATCCGGACGACCTGGTGGCAACCGCACCCGGCGCGCCGACGATGAGCCGACGCGGCGCGATCGCCCTGGTCGGTAGCCTGTCCCTGCTGCTCGGCGCCCTCACGATCGGGCAGAGCCTGGACGGGCGCTGGCGCCGCACCGCGCTGCTGCTGCCCCGCGGACGTCAGCCCGGCACCGGACCGAACGGCTTCCCCATCAACCGCACCGCCGTCGCGGCAGGCATCCAACCGGACGAGACCGGGCAACGATGGCGGTTGACCGTGCGGAGCGGCGATCGCCTCGTCACCCTCGACCGCCCCCGCCTGCTCGCCATGGGCCAGCACACCGCCCGCCTGCCGATCGCCTGCGTGGAGGGGTGGTCGACGCGACAAACCTGGTCAGGCGTACGACTGCGTGACCTCGCCGCCCTGGCCGGTGTGGACGATCCGGCGTCGGCGCAGGTGCGATCACTGGAGAAGGCCGGGTTGTTCAACCACGCGATCCTCCAGGCCAACCAGGTCCTCGACGCCGACTCGCTGCTCGCGCTGCGGGTCAACGGTGTCGACCTCTCGGCCGACCACGGCTTCCCCGCCCGGGTGATCGTCCCCGCCCTGCCCGGCGTGCACTGCACGAAATGGGTCACCGAGATCACCTTCCGGACCGGCGCCGATGGGTAGGCCTCTCCCCCGACTCCGAGCGGCCTACGGATCGTCCCCACAGCACCTGGTCGCCATGATCGCCTGTTTCACCCTCGCCGGTTGGGTCGCGCTCCGCATCGCCGACGAGGCCACGGCTGGCCGGATGCTGCTCTGGTTCGTCGGGGCGGCCATCGCCCACGACCTCGTCCTCTTTCCGATCTACGCGTCGGCCGACCGGTTGCTCCGCGGCGCGCTCGGGCGCTCCGGCAAGCGGGGGACGGATGGGCCCGCCGCACACCACCCGATGCCGGGCCGCGCCGGGCGGGCGGCGTCGGGGCCCTCGACGCTGAACCACATCCGGGTGCCGGCACTCGCCACCGGGCTGCTGTTCCTGGTGTATCTCCCCGGCATCCTTCGGCAGGGCCGGGAAACCTATCTCGCCGCCACCGGTCAGAACCAGCATCCGTACCTGGCCCGATGGCTGGCCATCACCGCCACGCTGTTCCTGGTCAGCGGCGTTTGGTACTTGATACGGCAGATCCGCTGGCGACGGATCGCCGGATCGACACGTTGAACGGGTGATGTCCCGGCGCTGTCTCCAGGAAGGCACGAGCATTGACCAGGTACGCGGAACCGCCCCGGGCCGACGTGGGAGTGATCGGTGGCAGTGGCCTCTATCAACTGGTGGCCGGTGGCACCGCGGTCGAAGTCTCCACCCCGTACGGCCGCCCCTCCGACCCGGTCACCGTCGGCCAGGTCGATGGCCGGACGGTGGCGTTCCTGCCGCGGCACGGCGCCGACCACCGGTTCCCCCCGCACCGCATCAACTATCGGGCCAACCTCTGGGCACTGCGCGCGCTCGGGGTACGCCAGATACTCGCACCCTGCGCCGTCGGATCACTCACCACGGCACTGGCCCCCGGTACGCTCGTCCTCCCCGACCAGATGGTCGACCGGACCAGCGGACGAGCCTGCACCTACTTCGACGACGGTGCGGTCCACACGTCGTTCGCCGACCCGTACTGCCCGAACGGGCGCGCGACCGTCGTCGCCGCCGCCCGCGAGATCGGGGTCGAACCCGTCGTGGGCGCCACGATGGTGGTCGTGGAAGGACCGCGCTTCTCCACGCGGGCGGAGTCCCAGTGGTACGCCCGCCAGGGCTGGCAGCTGATCAACATGACCGGGCACCCAGAAGCGACCCTCGCCCGTGAACTGGAGCTGTGCTACACCCCCATCGCCCTGGTCACCGACCTCGACGCCGGAGTCGACGCGGCCGACGCAGTCAGCCACGCAGAGGTACTCCGCATCTTCGCCGTGAACGTCGAGCGACTACGCGAGGTGCTCTACCAGGCGGTTCCGGCGCTGCCCGAGCCGTCCAACTGCGCCTGTGCGCGGGGTCACCAGGACGTGCCGCTCCCGATCACACTGCCCTGACACCCTGTGGAGATGGTCGGGATCACCTCCGTTCGAATAGACCTGCCGCGCGGCCGGTGCGGATGCGGTCGTGGCACGCCAACAACACTGTGATGCGGGGCGGATCGTCAACAAGCCGGATCCGTCGGAATTCCGAACCGATGCCCGCACGGCAACACCTGCACCCGACCCACCTCGTCGAGACGACAGAAAACCCTCTACATCCGGGAGGACCATCTCCTGGACAGGATTCGACACGACAGCTACCTCTGTCGGCACCACCCCGCAATGCGCGACCAGGATCCCGACAGCGTCGCGGGCTACCTGCGGCTCAACAACATGATCATCGTGTGCGACCACGACGCCTGGACCATCGAGACCGACACGGCGGTCTTCCCGCTCACCGCCCCGACGAGCGTCCTGACCCGCACAGCAAAAATCCCCGTCCAACGGGACGGGGATCGCTCGAAACGCGAAGAGAAATCACGCTTCGTGGGGAAATAATGTGTCCGAGATTCGAACTCTTGTACGTATCATCTGTGCTCCATTACGGGTGCACATGCTCATAGATTACGGCACGTTCAGGGTTGGCTCAACCTCGCGCGCCCACTACCGGGCGTGAGCATGAATCGAAGTCGGGCCGCGTATGGTCCAATCTTGCCAGCCAGCTGGCTCGGTTATCGACCGACCGAAATGAACGTGCAGGCATCAAGCTTGAGCGCCACCGCAGGGGTCCTGGTGAGTTTCAGTCGGCCGGCGTTGACGGCAACCCGTACCGCTCGCGTTCTTCGGTAGTGAGCGCACGAGGTTCACCGCCCTCGTCGAATTCTGAAGTTCACCACAACCGCGCGCAGCGCCAGAGCATCCAGCGCCGATCAGCGCGATGCAACGCGGTGCTCCTGCAACGCGCGGATCTGCGCTCGCACCGCCACGGCGAGGTTTGGTTCCGGATGAGTCGCCCGACCGCTGCAGTGTCGGAGCTGGGGTAGACAGTCATGGCGACGCCATGCACCGCTTCGCGCGGAGTCCAGCCAATTACCTGCACCGATTGCTGGACACCGCAGGACGATTGCGGGCTCCCGGGTCACCGGAGGCATCCCTTGTCGACCCCGGGGCCCCGGTAGTGGAGGCCGTCCGTGACCTGACGGATGGTTTGGGAGCGGATGCCGTCCTCAAGTGCGTTGGCACTGAGCAGGCACTCGAAGCGATGCGAGCTCACCTCGTGTCGAGCAACCCCCCTTGAGCTGTCCAGAGGCGACATCAGCAGAGACCGAACGGTGGCTTCAGGAATCCGGGTCGCTCTCCGACGTGCTCGTCCTTCTGCAACAGCGGGGTGAATGTCTCCTGCGGGATCGAACTGTCCCACGTTTCACCGCAGAGCACCCGCGCGGCCAGTCTACCGATTTCGTCCGATCCGCGGGCGCCGTGCCCGTTGCCGCCCACCGCCACCGTGATGGTCGGGTCACCGTTCAGATGGCCGATGTACGGGTAGCGCGAGGGCGTCTTCTCGATGATGCACCCGGAGAAGCGCACCGACACGGGTTCGAGGGCCGGCACCAAGAGGTTCATCATTCTGGTCAGTGACGCCGTCTGGCGGGCCGTAGGCTCCTGCCGGGCGTACCAGTCCACCATATCGTTGACGGTGCGGAGTTCTTCGACGTAGGGCTGCATGCCCGGGCCGATACGCATGTACCACTTGCCGTCCGGATACTGGACCGGCGGCACCAGGTAGAGCGACAGATTGGCGTCACCGAGGTCGTCCGGGTCGACCGTCACCACCGGCGGAACGTGGCGCAGCTGCTCCAACTGGCTGTCACTCACCTCGAACAGCAGGTTCGGCTCGCTGAAGGCGTGCAGGGCGAGACGCGTTCCGGCGGGAAGCACGTTGTTGTGGTTGGTGAAGGCGCCTGCGGCGATGAGGATCCGGTGCGCGTGTACCGTCGAGGTTGTGTCACCGTCCTGGATACTGATCTGCCAGGTTCCATCCGCGTCCTTGCCGACCATCGTGACGGCGGCGCGTAGCAAGCGTGCGCCAGCGGCCTGGGCGAGCGACAGTTGGGCCTGCACCAAACGCCTCGGGTTCAGGTAGCCGGCCTGTTTGCGTTCGAGCAGCCCTTCGACGCCGCCGGAGATGGGTAGGATGCCGAGCGCGGGCAACGCGGCGCGCAGGGCGGGCTCCGACAGGCGGTCCAGCTCGATGCCCTCGACCGCGCACTGCGCGACGATCGCATCGGTGCGGTGCGCAATGGACCGGGCCAGGAGAACCAGCGATCCGCATTCGTGGAAGAAACCGATGCCAGACTCGGCCTCGATGTCGCGGAACCGCTCCAGCGAGCGCGAGTCGGTAGTGCCCCACACTGGATCCCAACCCAACCGGCGGGTGATGCGTGCCTCGTCGAAGTATGCGCCGAAGGCATGCCGGCTCGCCGGGGCACCGGCCTCTGGCTCGGCCGGCCCAATCACCAGCGCTCGGGCACCGGAGCGACTGAGGTGTTTGGCTGCTGCCGCACCGAACATGCCGGCGCCAATGACCACCACTTCCAGAATCTCGGACATATTCCTCCGACTCGCTCGTCCGGTTCCACCGGACTCGGCCGTCGTTCAAACCGTCGCGGGGCGCGGCGGCCGAGCCGCTGGGGTCATCTCCGGGGCCACTTGGACAGCCGGCTTCATCGGCGGCCGTTGAGGAGGCTACGAGATCCACCCTCGGCGCGCTGCATCGGCCCGGAGCCCGGTACATCATGACCCCGCCCGATTTCCTTCTCCGGCCGACAATCGTGGTCGGTGCTGGACAGGCGAGCCACTCAGTGGTCAAAGACTCCACGGCGGACCGATCCGCTGACGCCCACCGCCGAGATGGCGCACTGATAACCGCACTTCGATCGGGAATTCAGACACCGAGGCTATGGCGGTGATCACATTTATCTCGACGCGCATCGGGGCGAACTGCTAAAGGATGTCTCCTAACCCTGGGGCTTCTGTCCATTGGGGACGCTGGGGCAGGATGCCTGCGGTGCAGGTGCTCACGGCAGCCGCTCGGAGTGGATTCTTTTCGTTCACCGGGTTGCAGCCCACCCAATTCCGCCAGCTGGTTCGGCTGGTCGCCGAGCGCGGCGGGGACGGTGTCGCCGACGGCCGGCCGGTCATTGCCGACGGCGGCTACCGCGGCGACTCCACCCCTGGCAACGCCCTCACCCACCTAGAGAGAAGTCCCTTAGCAGACATCCGTTGGGAGTGTCTGAACAGGGCCGGCTAATGCCTGGCGAGGCGGAGCCAGGCTGAGGACGGCACGGCAAACGGGACAGTCCATTTAGGTCGCCAGGTATATATTGGCATAGTCCTGAGCGCCCGAGGAAAGCAGTCAGTTCTCCTGATGAACCAAGCGCAGCACTATCCCGCCTCCTACGAACAGGACCGGTCTTACGTCCTCGAGCAGCTGGTAGGGGGGTCGATGACGCTGTGCTCACACAGGGCGTTTGTCGTGTCCGGCCACTTACGGGATGACGTGGTGCGCCGCAAGTGCCGGGCGCTGAGCAACCGGCACGACATTCTCAGAACCGAACTCTGCGTTACGAGGGACGGCCTCGTCCAGCGGGTCCGTGACGAGATCGAGCCGGAAGTCTCAACGATTGACGTCTCCGGCGATCCGGCGCCCGACGCGCGTGCGCGGCAGCTCGTTGAGTCGTTCCTGAGCCGTCCGTTCGAATTAGGGGTCGCTCCATTGTGGCGCACGCTGCTGGTGGCCACTAGCGAGGATCGCCACGTGCTGGTTGTGGCCATGCACACGGCCGCCGCGGACGCTGAGACGCTCGCGCTGGTCTGCCGGGAGCTACTCGGCCACGGGGTGGACGCATCCGACGGCCAGGACGGGGCCACCGCAGTGGCGACGCGGCAGTATCGCGAGCACGCGATGCGGCAGCGATCGATCGATGCCGGGACCCTCCAGCGCCAGGAGGAGTACTGGTCGACGTTGCTGTCCGGTGAACCACAGCCGGCCGAACTGCCCGCGTTTGTTCCCCGAGCGGCAGATTCCGACCTTCGGCACCGGGCGTTGCGGATCCCGCTGCCGCCAGACCTGGTCGAGCTACTTGAGCAGGCCGCGCGGTCCAGCGACAGCCCCGCCTCGACGGTCCTGACCGCGGCCTTCGCCGCTCTGCTCTACCGATACGGTGCCCGCGACGAAACGACGTTCTGCAGAGCCGTTTCGCAGGGCCGCCCGGGTGGTGAGGGGCCGGCCCTGGGCCCGTACCGAAATGTGGTGCCGCTTCGGTTAGCGATCACCGCCGGCACCACCTTCGAACAGGTGCTGGCGGAAACCCAAGGCCAGCTGGACCGGGCCGATCAGCACGGCGACTATCCGTACCAGCAATTGCTCCGCCATGCTCCGGCGACTTCCGACGCCGGGCCGTACGCCCTGTTTCCCTTGCTCTTCGACTGTGAACTGGACCTTGTCCCGGCGCTGTCGGCCGGCGAGGCAGGCATGCTGGCGGTCACCGACTACGACTTGGCGCCGGTCAGCGTCGGCCATGACGTACACGTCACCGCCCGGCGGCTCACCTCGGGTACCGTGATGGATTGGAGCTACCGCGCTGCGCTGTTCCCGGAGGATCAGATTACGCAGGTCGCGGGCCACTTTGTGCAGATGCTTTGGGCAGTGCTGCGGCATCCCGAGATGCCGGTCGCCACCGTGCCCTATCTCGGCCCGGATGAGCTGGACCGGGTCCGACAGCGCTGGAATACCCGGCGCACCCCGTACCGCCGGTGCGCCGTACACCAGCTCATCGTCGAACAGGCCGCCCGTACGCCGGACACGACCGCCGTTGAGTTCCGTGGTGAGCGCCTCAGCTATGCCGAGCTGGACCGGCGGGCGGATCTGCTCGCCTGGCGTCTGCTGGACGCCGGAGCGCGGCGGGACGACAGGGTGGGCCTCTGCCTGGACCGGTCGATCGAGCTGGTGGTCGCGGTCGTAGCGATCATGAAAGCGGGCTGCGCCGTGGTCCCGCTGGACGCGGCATACCCGGCGGACCGGCTGGACTTCATGCTGCGTGACGCCGGAGTGCGCGTGGTCGTCACGGACCATGCCGCACTGCTGGAACGCAGGCCGGCGGTGGCGGCCCTTTTCGCCCCGCTGACCAAGGTGTCGGCCGACGCGAACTCCGACGCTGGCCCCGGACGGCCGCTGCCCGAGGTTAACCATGACACCATCGCCTACTGCATCTATACCTCTGGATCAACCGGGCTGCCGAAGGGTGTTCTGGTCGCGCACTCCGCCCTGGCCAACCTCGTCTCATGGCATCGCGCCGCCTGGCTGTCGGAGGTCGGCACGCGCACGCTGCTGTACTCGCCCATCAGCTTCGATGTCTCCTTCCACGAGATTCTCGCGGGCCTGTGCATGGGCGCCACCCTGATCCAGGTCGACGAGGACACCCGGTGCAATCCGATGGCGCTGCTCGCCTTCGCGCACCAGGAACGGGTGGCTAAGTGGTACATGCCATTCGTGGCGCTGCAACAGGCTGCGCAGGCCGCGCAGACTGGTGCCGTCCCGGAGCACCTGCGAGAGCTCATCGTCGGAGGGGAGGTGTTGCGCATCACCCCCGAGATCCGCGATTTCGCCGCGCGGACCGGCTGCGTGATCCACAACCACTACGGCTCCACCGAGTGCATTGACGTAGCGACGCACACGCTGTCGGGCGACCCGAGCCGCTGGCCGGCGATCGCACCGATCGGCACCGCCAACGTCAACAACATGAACCTGTTCATTCTGGACGAGGCTCGGCAGTTGGTGCCGATCGGCATCGTCGGTGAGCTGTACGCGGAGGGCGACTGCCTCGCCGCGCGTTACCACCGCCGCCCGGAACTCACCGCCGAGCGGTTCGTCGCCAGCCCGTTTGGCGTACAGGGCGCGCGCCTCTACCGGCTCGGCGACGTCGGCCGCTACTTGCCGGACGGCACGATCGAGTGCTTGGGCCGCGCCGACAACCAGACCAAGATTCGCGGTTTCCGGGTGGAACCCACTGAGGTGGAAGCGGTCCTGGCGGAGCATCATGCGGTCTCCGAATGCGTCGTCACCACGAAGGTCAACGACCGACGGCAGACGCGGCTGGTGGCCTATGTGACGCCAGAGGATGCTGTGGAGCGCGTCGGCCTGATCGATGCATTGCGCAGTCACCTGGCGGGGCGGCTGCCCGACTACATGCGGCCCACCAGCTATGTGCTGCTCGACTCGCTGCCTCTCACGCCGAGCGGCAAGCTCGACGTCCGAGGGCTTCCCGAACCGGTCACCGCAGAGCCGGACGCCACGGCGGTCGCCGCTGCGGACAGCACGGGCATCGTCGCGCGCATCTGGGCCGAACTGCTCGACGTGTCCGAGGTGCCGTCCAACAAGACCTTTTTCGAGCTAGGCGGCGACTCCATCTCGCTGGTGCTCGCGCACCAGCAGATCAGCGCTGTCCTGCGGCGCAGCATCCCGATCGACGCGCTGTTTCGATACCCGACGGTGGCCGAACTCACCCGCTTCCTGGGTGAGGCGCCGGACGTCACCGACGGCGAGCCGGCCGCAGAAGCGCCCCTCCCGGAGCCCGCTGGCTCCGACCGGGATGTGGCGATCGTCGGCATGGCATGCCGGGTACCCGGTGCTGCGGACGTCGATCAGTTCTGGCGCCATTTGTGCGACGGGGTCGAATCCGTCACCCGGTTGCGGGACGCGCAGATCCACCGGCTGGAGCCGGACCAGACCGAGGATCCGCGTTTTGTGCCGGCAGCCGCCCTGCTCGCTGACACGGACCTGTTCGACGCGGCGTTTTTTGGCTACAGCGCGGCCGAGGCGGCTGTGATCGACCCGCAGCAGCGATTGTTCCTGGAGTGCGCCTGGGAGGCGGTCGAGGACTCCGGCCTGGACACCAGCCGCCATCGGGTCGGCGTGTGGGCGGGGGCGAGTCTCAACACCTATCTGATCAACAATGTGCTTCCGGCCAAGCTAGGCGATCGAACGTTCCTCAGCCACCGGCACTTCGCCGAGGCGACGGAGCTGCGCATCGAACAGGGCAACGCGAGTGACCACCTGCCAACCCGGGTCGCGTTCAAGCTCGACCTGCGGGGTCCGAGTGTGAACGTGCAGACCACCTGCTCCACGTCGTTGGTCGCGGTCCATGCGGCAGTACAGGCTCTGCTCGCCGGCGACTGTGACGTGGCTCTCGCGGGGGGCGTCTCGATCATCACGCCGCAGAACACCGGCTACCTGTGGCGCGAGGGCATGATGGTTTCCTCCGACGGCCATTGCCGGGCCTTCGACGCCGATGCCGACGGTACCGTCTTCGGCAACGGTCTCGGGGTGGTCGTACTCAAACGGCTGTCTACCGCGCTCGCCGACGGCGACCGTGTCTACGCGGTCGTCAAGGGCTCCGCGGTCAACAATGACGGCGCCGGCAAGATGGACTATTCCGGGCCGAGCGTGGCGGCCCAGACCGAGGTCATCGTCCGAGCGCAGGAACGCGCCGGGGTACCGGCCGACACCATTTCGTACGTCGAGACGCACGGCACCGGGACCCGGTTGGGCGATCCGATCGAGATCGCCGGGCTCACCGAGGCGTTCCGTCGTGGCCGGGCCCGCGATGGGCAGTTCTGCGCGATCGGCTCGGTCAAGACCAACATCGGGCATCTCGACGAGGCGGCCGGCGTGCTCGGCCTGATCAAGACGGCGCTCAGCCTGCATCACGGTCAACTGCCGCCCAGCCTGCACTTCCGTTCGCCCAATCCGCTGGCAGGACTGGCCGAGAGCCCGTTCTTCGTCAACACCGAGCTGAGGGCGTGGCCAGCTGCCCAGGGACATCCCCGCCGGGCCGGCATCAGCTCGTTCGGCATGGGCGGCACCAACTGTCATGTGGTGATCGAGGAGGCGCCGCCCAGGCCGGGACGCCCCACCACCGGCATTGACCGGCGCAGCCACCTGCTGCCCGTGTCGGCGAAGACCGAGCCGGCGCTGCGCGCCAACCTGCAACGCCATCTGCGGCACCTCGATGGACGGGACACCTCGGACTTCGCCGATTTCTGCTACTCCGCCGCCACAGGGCGACGGCATTTCGACCACCGAATCGCCATCCAGGCTGCGGACATCGCCGACGCTCGGGCCCAGATCGCCGCGCTGCTGCAAGCTCCGGACATCGGCCGACCCGCGTCCTGCCCCTCGGATGAGCGGCCCCGGATCGCGTTCGCCTGCGCCGGGCAAGGCTCGCACTACCTCGGCATGGGCCGATCGCTCTACGACACCCAACCGGTCTTCCGCGCCGCTGTCGACCGCTGCGACGAGCTGCTCCGCCCAGAGCTGGGTCGTTCACTCACCGGCCTGCTGTACGGCGAGCAGCACGATCCCGCCTTCGACCGGACTGCGACGACCCAGCCGGCATTGTTCACCATCGGGTACGCGCTCAGCCAGCTCTGGCAGTCGTGGGGCGTCTCCCCCGACGTCCTGATCGGCCACAGCATCGGTGAGTACGTGGCCGCCTGTGTCGGTGGGGTGTTCAGTCTCGAGGACGCTGCGCGGCTCGTGGCGGCTCGGGGCAGGCTCATGCAGGCATTGCCCGAGGGCGGCGGGATGGCACAGATCGGCGCCGGTGTGGAGACGGTCAGGCGACATCTGACCGAGGCCGGCGGCAGTGTGGCGATCGCCGCCGTCAACGCTGCCGACCTCACCGTTTTGTCTGGGCCCCGGGAGGCGCTCGAGCAGGTGTGCCGCACGCTGCGGGCGGACGGGATCGAGGTCGTAGCGCTCAACGTGGACCGCGCCTTCCACTCTCCGCTGATGACTCCGATCCTCGACGAGTTCCGCGCGGTCGCTGAGACGGTCCGGTATGCCGCACCCAGCATCGACATCGTCTCGACAGTCACAGGGTCCGTGCTGGAAGCGGTTGAGATGAGCCACGCCGGGTATTGGGTCCGACACATCGTCGACCCGGTGCGCTTCAGTGACGCGGTGAGCCTGGTGGAACAGGGCGGGACCCGAATCTTCGTGGAGCTCGGCCCCAAGGCTGTTCTCAGCGCTTTGGGCCGGCGGCGGCCCGGGGCCCGAGGTTCGCAATGGCTACCGAGCATGACCCCGCGGGATGCGGACGCCGCGATCGCCGCCTACCGCCGACTGTACCTAACTGGCGTCCCCGTCGACTGGACGGGTTTCGACGCGCCCTTCGCCCGGCGCCGGGTGCCGGTGCCTACCTATGCTTTCCAGCGCGGACGGCACTGGCTGGATCCCCGCCCGGCCGGTTCTGCGGCGCACCCGCCGATGGTGGCCACCTCGCAGACCCGAGACGACCCCGGTCCGGCGGATACCGTCCAGATGCTGGTCAAGTCTTGGAGTCCGGTCGTGCTCGGCAGCGCGTCGGCCCCCGCGTCGCGTCGCGTCGCGGTGCTCGGCTCGGCCAGCAGGCTCACCGGCGTGCTCCGCGCCCGGGCCAAGGTCGTGGTGGAGACGGACGCGCTGGCGGGGTGCGACACGGTGGTCCTCGTGCTTGAGCCGGACGGGCCGGCGGCGCTACTCACCGCGGTACGGGACGTGCTTGAGCCGATCCTCGGCCGGGCCGAGGGCACGCGGCTGTGGCTGGTCGCACCGGAGCCCGGGACCGAAGCACCGCTGGGCCATGCCGGCATCGGTGCCCTGGCGCGCACTCTGAACGCCGAGCACGCGGAACTGCGGTCCACCGCTTTGACGATCCTCGGCGCGGACGATCCGGGCAACCTGGCGCAGGCGGCCGCGTTGGTCGAGGCCGGCGCGCCTGGTGAAGCGGATGAGCTGGTCATCGAGGCTGGGCTGGTACTGGACGGACGCCTGCGGACCCTGCACGACAGCCCCCTACCAGCCGGTCGGGCACTGCCGGTTCGCTCCGACGGGACCTACCTGATCACCGGAGGCACCGGTGGCCTGGGACTGCGGCTGGCTCTCGCCATGGCACAGTCGGGGCCGGCCAGGCTGGTTCTGGTCAGCCGGCGCGGCGAGCCGGATCAGCGGGACCGTCATGTCTGGATCGCTCTGCGAGCCACCGGCGTCGCCGTCGATGTCGTCCGGGCCGACGTCACCGACGCGGCGCGGATGCACTCCGTCCTCGACGACTGCGGCGCTGGCCTGCGGGGTGTTGTGCACTGCGCCGGATCTCTGCGCGACGGCCCGCTGTTGCGGCAGGGCGACGAGGTGCTCGCCACCGTCCTCCGACCCAAGGTCGATGGGGCGTGGCTGCTGCACGAGTTGACCCGCGACCGCACGCTCGACTTCTTCGTCCTCTCCTCCTCGCTGGCTTCGCTGCTGGGCTACCGAGGGCAGGCCGGCTACGCGGTGGCCAACGAGTTCCTCGACGAGCTCGCGCGACACCGACGGCGCCTCGGCCTGCCGGCGCTGAGTGTCAGCTGGGGAAGCTGGGCGGAGGCCGGGATGACCGCACGGCTATCGGAACGGCACCGCGCCCGGCTGATTGACGAAGGAGAACGGCCGATCACGGCCGAGGCCGCCGTACGGGCGCTGGCGACGCTGATCGCCGCCGAAGTCCCGCACGCGGCGGTGGCCAGCATGGACTGGGCCCGCTACGCCGCCACCCAGCGGACCACTCCCATGATCGCGGAGTTCGCGCCGGACAACTTCCCTGCGCCACCGGAAGCCGGCGCCTCGTCCATCGCCGGGACGCTACGGGCATTGCCGCCGGACCGAGCCCGCGCCCTGCTGCGCCACACCGTCATGGCCACGATTCAGCGGCTGCTCGGAGGCGGGGAAGCCGAACTCGATGCCACGCAGGGCTTCGTCGAGCTCGGCGTCGACTCCCTCGGAGCGCTGGATCTGCGCGCTCGGCTGCAGGAGAAGCTCGGCTGCCGGCTGCCCGCTACGGTGATCTTCGAACGCCCGTCGCCGGACGAGCTCGTGCGGTACCTCGGCGAACGGCACTTTGCCGCCGACATCGAGGCGGTGCCGGCGGCGGGCTCCACCGCTGCCCCCGGGACACTGCGGCCGGAGATCGCCCCCGTACCGGCCAATCCCCCCGTCGCGATCATCGGCATGTCCTGCCGCCTGCCCGGCGCTGACTCGCCGGGCGACTTGTGGGAGCTGCTGATCGAGGGTCGCGACGCGGTGCGCGAGATTCCGGACCAACGCTGGGCGCTCGACCACTGGTACGACGAGTCGGCTGAGACCCCCGGCAAGATGTACGTGCGCCGGGCGGGGCTGATCGACGAGGCGGACTGCTTCGATCCCGCCTTCTTCGGTATCTCGCCGCGTGAGGCGGCGAGCATGGACCCACGCCATCGCCTGCTGCTGGAAAGTGCCTGGAGCGTCGTGGAGAGCGCCGGCATCGACCCGTCCACCCTGCGCGGCACCGACACCGGCGTCTATCTGGGCTGCGACGAGTTCCTCAACGACTATCTACGGCAGGCCGACGGACACCTGGGCAACGAGCCGTACCTGGCGACCGGGACGACGCTGAGCTTCACCGCGGGTCGAATATCGTACAAGCTCGGCCTACACGGCCCGAGCATCGTGACCGCCACCGCCTGCTCCTCGTCGCTGGTGGCCCTGCACTCCGCAGTGCGGGCCATTCGCCAGGACGAGTGCGGCGTGGCCATCGTCGGCGGAGCCAAGCTGATGCTCGCGCCGGAGGAGACCGTACAGCTCTGCCGGCTGTCGGCGCTCTCGCCCGACGGGGTTTCCAAGGCCTTCTCCGCCGAGGCCGACGGCTTCGGCCGTGGCGAGGGCGTGGTGACGCTGCTCATCAAGCGGTTGGACCGGGCGGTCGCCGACGGTGACCCGGTGTACGCGGTAATCCGTGGCAGTGCGGTCAACCACGACGGCCCGAGCGCGGGCCTGACGGTGCCGAACGGCGGCGCTCAGGCGCGGTTGATCGTCAAGGCGCTCGCGGACGCCGGGATGTCCCCGGCCGACGTGACCTATCTGGAGACCCATGGCACCGGCACCCAGCTCGGGGATCCGATCGAGGTGAACGCCCTCGGGGACGTCTTCCGGCAGCGTGACTCCCCGCTGCTGCTGGGGTCGGTCAAGGCCAACATCGGCCACCTGGAGGAGGCGTCCGGCCTCGCGGGCGTGGTCAAGGCTGTGCTGGCGCTGCAGCACGGCGTCATTCCCCCGCAGATTCATTGCGCCGAGCTCAATCACAACGTCGACTGGTCGAGCCTGCCGGTCGCGGTGCCTCGCAACACGACCGCGTGGCCGGCCGGAAGGCCGCGGACCGCCGGGGTGAGTTCGTTCGGGATGAGCGGCACGAACGCTCACGTCTTGCTGGAGTCGTACCAGCAGCCGCCGGCGCCGGCGGCTGCGTACTCCGCACCGTTCGTGTTTCCCTTCTCCGCCCGCGACGATGCCGACCTGGCCGCCCTGCTGTCCCGGTTCGCCGATGCGCTGCCGACGCTCCACGACCCCGCCGGGGTGGCCTGGACTTTGCAGAGTGGGCGCCAGCCGCAACGGCACCGGCTCGCCGTGGTCGCCGCCGACTTCACGGCGCTGCGCGAGTGCCTGACGCACCTGGACGGGCCCGGGGTGGTCCGAGGGCTGGCGAGAACGTCCGGCAGTGGCCCCGCCGAGATCGATGACATGCTCCGGCGGCGCGATCTGGCCGGGCTGGCCCGCGCCTGGTGCGAGGGCCAGGTTGTGGACTGGGCGGCGCTGTACGACGGCGAACCACCGGCTCGGACGGCACTTCCGACATACCCGTTCAAGCGAATGCGACTCTGGCTCGGTCCCGAAAGGACGGCGCCACCCCTGCGATCCGAGCCGGTCAGCGTCCGCGAGCCGGTTCCCACCGTCCCGGCGCCGCGGACCGCGCCCGACGACCGGCCCGACCTGCTGGAGGCCCTGCGCGAGCACGTCGCCGGCCTGCTCGGCATGCCCGGTGGGGATCTGTCGGCGACCGACAACATCGGCGATCTGGGCGCGGACTCGTTGACGTTCATGCGGCTCAGCCAGTTCATCCGGGACCGCCACCAGGTGGTGATCTCCTTCCAGGAGCTCACCGAGGAAGCCGACTCCCTGGTGGAATTGGCCCGGATGGTGGCGCAGCGGCTGCCGGCGTCCGGGGCTGTCACGGCTTCGCCGGCACGGGTCGAGTCCTCGTCGCCTGCCCGGGCCCCGGCTACGTATCCCGTCGAGCCGGAAGTCCCCCCGGCACCCGTGGCAACGGTGGCGGAGGCGCCGCAGAGCCCTCGGTCCAGCAGCGGCCCGAGCGGCCCGCAGCACGCCTCGCAGCCGACCGACACGCTTACCGAACGGCAGTCACGCTTTCTGACCGACCTGGTGGCCGCCTACTCGGCACGGACCGGGCGCTCGAAGGCCGCGGCCGAAGGCGACCGGGACGTACTGGCCAACTGCCGGATGCCGCCGTGGCAGGCGCTCTGCAAAGAGATGGCATACCCCGTCGTTGTCGACCGGTCGGCCGGGGCGCGCTTCTGGGACGTCGACGGCCGAGAGTACGTTGACATCTCGATGGGCTACGGGGTGCACCTGTTCGGCCATCAGCCGGATTTCGTCGTCAACGCCCTGCGCGACCAACTGGACCGCGGGCTTCACATCGGGCCGCAGACCGGTCAGTCAGGTCACGTCGCGCGTCTGCTCTGCGAGCTGACCGGCACCGACCGCGCGGTGTTCTGCAACTCCGGCACCGAGGCCGTGATGGCCGCGCTGCGCTTCGCCCGGGCCGCCACGGGGCGTACCCGGTTCGTCATGTTCGAGGGGTCCTACCACGGGTGGTCGGACAGCACGCTGGCATTGCCGGCCGGTGCCGA
Source organism: Micromonospora ureilytica (assembly GCF_015751765.1). Taxonomy (NCBI): domain Bacteria; kingdom Bacillati; phylum Actinomycetota; class Actinomycetes; order Micromonosporales; family Micromonosporaceae; genus Micromonospora; species Micromonospora ureilytica. The sequence goes on along the minus strand of NZ_JADOTX010000001.1, from coordinate 833,181 downwards.
CGGCGCGATCCCGATGACTCGAGGCATCGGCGCCGGCGCCATGAACGACGTGGTGGTGCTCGAGTACGGCGCCCCGGAGAGCCTTGACGCGATTCGCGCGCTCGGCCCGCAGCTCGCCGCCGTGCTCGTCGAGCCGGTGCAGAGCCGCCGGCCTGACCTCCAGCCGACCGGCTTCCTGCGTGAGCTGCGGGAGATCACCCAAGCGACGGGAACCGCGCTGATCTTCGACGAGGTGATCACGGGTTTCCGTGTCGGCCCGGGCGGCGCGCAGGCGTGGTGCGGGGTACGCGCCGACCTGGTGACGTACGGGAAAATTCTGGGCGGCGGCATGCCGATCGGCGCGGTGGCCGGGCGCGCGGAGTTCATGGACACCGTCGACGGCGGCGCCTGGAAGTACGGTGACAACTCCAGTCCGGCCGTGCCGACAACGTTCTTCGGCGGCACCTTCAACAAGAACCCGCTGACCATGGCGGCGGCCGAGGCCGTGCTCACCCACCTGCGCGACACTGGAGCGCAGCCGCAGCGTGAGCTGGCAGACCGGGTGACCCGCATGGCGCAGGAGTTCAACGACTTCTGCCAGGCCGAGGGCTTCCCGCTGCGGATGGTCCACTTCTCGTCGCTGTTCCGATTCATTGGCGAAGGCGAGTACAGCCTCCAGCGTTTCCCGCTCGCCATCGACCTGTTCTTCCACCTGATGGGGCTGCGTGGGATCTACGTCTTGGAGACTCGGGTCTGTTTCCTGTCGACCGCGCACACGCCTGACGACGTGCGGTTCGTCCTCGATACGGCGAAGGCTTGCCTTAGCACGTTGCGCGGCGCGGGCTTCTTCGCCCCGCCGGCCGACCCCGTGCCCGCTCCGCGCTCCGGGTTGTCCCGGCTCATCAACGACGCGCTCCCAGATCCCGTGCTGGTCCCCCCGAGTTCCGCGCCGGCGACCGAGGCCCGGCACGTGCTGCTCACCGGAGCCACCGGTTTCCTCGGTGCCTACCTGACCGCGGAACTGCTCCGGCACACCGAGGCCACGCTGCACTGCCTGGTCCGAGCGGACGACGAGCAGCACGCCCGTGACCGGGTGCTGGCGAACCTGCGGACATACGACTGCCTCGATAACCTTCAGACCGACCGTATCGTCGGCGTCGTCGGCGACATCGCCCGCCAGCGGCTCGGCCTCAGCGACCAGGTCTGGCAGCGGCTTGCCGATTCGATCGACGCGATCTACCACAACGGCGCGCAGGTGAACTCCCTGCTGCCGTACGAGAAGCTGCGCGCCGCCAACGTGGAGGGCACCCGGGAGTTGCTCCGACTCGCTGTCCAGGGACGGGCCAAGGCCTTCCATTACATCTCGTCCGACGCGGTGTTCGACGCCTACGGGTACCACCGCCAGGCCCGAATCTACGAGGACGAACCCCTCCGGCATTGCGACAGCCTCTACGGCGGCGGCTATGCCGAGTCGAAGTGGGTGGCGGACAAGTTGGTTGTGAACGCCCGCCAGGCCGGGCTCACAGCCAGCATCTATCGGCCCGGGATGCTCACCGGCGCACTGTCCGGCGGCTGCGGCCAGACCGGTGACTTCTTCGTCCGCTTCCTACGCGGCATCATCCAGCTGGGTATCTGCCCAGAACTGGACGCCATAGTGGACATCGCCCCGGTGGACCTGGTGTCCCGCACGATCGTCGGGATCTCGAAGGAGGCCGGCGGGCAGACCTATCACCTGACTCATCCGCAGCCGATCCCGTACGAGGAGTTCATCGATGCCGTCCGAGAGGCCGGCTACCAACTTGAGATGGTTCCGCTGCACGTCTGGGACGCCGAACTGGCCCGGATCAGCTACGAGGATGACAACCCCCTGTACCCGTTGCTGCCGTTGTTCATCGAGTCGTCCGACCCGGTGCTACGCCGCAGCCGGCTGGACGTGCGCAACACAACGGCGGGCGCACCCGAGCACGCGCCGCCGGACCTGCGCAAGCTCATCCCGATGTATGTGGAGCGGTTCCGCGAGGCCGGTTTGCTGACGCAGCCGAACCGGACCGGGTGGAGCGGCTGATGACTCCAGCCGACCAGGCAGAGACAGCGACCGCCGGTAACGCTGTCATCGACCATGGTTGGATCCGTGGCAACCTCGGTTGGGTGCTCAACGGTGACGAGCCGATCACCATTCAGTCGATCTCCCTGACCGGCGGGGTCATGGGCAGCGTGGACCGAATTCGCTGCGGCGACCGCTCCTTCATCCTCAAGGGACCGCCGGACACCGCGACCGCCTGGGGCAGCCTCGCCGCCACAGCCCAGTCGATCGAGCGAGAGGCCGAGCTCTACCGATATCTGGATCAGCGGGGCTTCGGGGCGCCGAAGGTCGCGCCGGACTGCTACTGGTCGGTCATCGACGCGGCCGGCGGCGGAACTGTGGCACTGGAGGATCTCGGCACCCCCGGTGACCCGGCAGCGGTCATGGCGGCGGGCCTAGACCACGCGCAGGCCCTCGCCGCGGTGCGCTGCCTCGCGAGGCTACACGCTGGCTCGATGCGCACCGGACCGGGCCGGCTCGAGGTGCCGTACCCGTGGCTGTACACGGCCGAGTCGCCGGATCTCGTCGCGGCCGTCCAGCTGGGCCTGGCGGATCTGCCCGGCACTCTGACGCGATGTTGGCCGGGGATGGACGTACGACCGGATCTCTACCTGGACGTCGCGGGCCTGCTGCGGGATTCGCATCGGGGCAGTCGCCTGGCCGCCCTGTGCCATGGTGACGCCTGGGCGGCCAACGTGATCTTTCAGCAGCATGCTGAAGCCCCGGATGGAGTCACCGCCCACCTGATCGACTGGCAGTACGCCATGTGGGGCAATCCCCTGTCGGACGTCGCCCTGCTGCTGTGGTCTTCGCTGGATCCCTGGTGCCGTCGCGCCTGGCAGGACGAACTGCTCCGCCGCTACCACTCGGAACTGGTCATTCTCACCGGCCTGGACTATCCACTCCAAGCGTGCCTCGATGATCTTCAAAGGGCGCAACCGGCGGCCGCACTGGTGGCACTGGCGAGCGTCGAGGCCTACGTCGCGGGAATGGGCCCGGCCGAACACGCGAGGTTTCGGCCGCGGATGCTGGACGCGATTGACTGCGCATCCGCAATGACCGGCCGGGCAGCGCGATGACAGGTGAGTTCCGGACCAACGTCGCCACACTTCCAGGATGCGCTCGGCATGCCGTCTTTCTGGTAGAGTCGGGCCAGTGGGAGACGCTACCGAAACGATAAAAGAGGCCTGCGGAGTTTTTGGAGTGTGGGCACCGGAACAGCCGGTTTCTCACATGACGTACCTGGGTCTTTACGCGCTGCAACATCGCGGCCAGGAATCCGCCGGCATTGCCGTCAGTAATGGCGAGTCAATCTGGGTGGACAAGGGGATGGGCCTAGTCTCCTCGGTGTTCAACGACCACCGTCTAGCAGCACTGCAAGGCAATATCGCCATCGGGCACACGCGCTATTCGACCACCGGCGCCAGCGAGTGGTGCAATGCGCAACCGGTGCACAGGTGCGTTGCGAACGTCAACTTCGCACTGGCGCACAATGGAAATCTGGTCAATACCGCCGAATTGGCCGTAGAGGCTGATCTGGTCTCCGGCGAGATCGGCAGCGACAGCGATCTGATCGCCGAACTGGTCGTCCGGGAAATCAGCGCCGCTAATTCTGAAGATGACGCCAGCCTCGTTTTCGAGGATGCGTTCGCCGCTGTTCTCCCGCAGCTGCGTGGCGCCTTCTCACTCGTCGTCTGCGAGACAAACACGTTGATCGGCGTCCGCGATCCGAATGGTTTCCGGCCGCTTTTCCTCGGCCGCCACCCGAACGGGTGGATTCTCGCTTCCGAGATGCCGGCGCTGGATGTGGTCGGCGCCGAGACAGTGCGCGAGATCGAGCCAGGAGAGATGGTAATCGTGGACGGTAGCGGCGTGCGCAGCCGCCGCCCGTTCGCACAGGAGACCATCAATCCAACCCTGTGCTCATTCGAGTTCGTCTACTTCGCCCGTCCCGACGGCAAGCTGATCGGGCAGAGCATCTACGCCGCGCGCCGGCGGATGGGCGAGCAGCTGGCGATGCAGGCGCCGGTCGAGGCAGACCTGGTCGTGCCGGTGCCCGAGTCGGGGATCCCGGGCGCGCAGGGCTACGCCCAGCAATCCGGGATCCCGTACGCGGACGGGTTCATCAAAAACCGATATATCGGACGCACGTTCATCGCGCCCACCCAGGAACTGCGCCGTAACGCCGTGCGGATCAAGCTCAACCCGATCGAGGAGAACGTCGCCGGCCGGCGTCTCGTCGTGGTCGAAGACTCCATTATCCGCGGCACCACTCTGCGGGAGACCGTCCATTTGCTTCGCAAAGCCGGCGCGCTGGAGGTGCATCTGCGGATCCTCTCCCCGCCGTACCGGTGGCCATGCCATTTCGGCATGGACACCTCCGACCGGGACAAGCTGCTGGCGGCGAAGCTGAGCGTCGAGGAGATCCGCGAGTACCTTGAGGTCGACTCACTCGCCTACCTCGATATCGATCGGATGCTCGGCGCGATCACGCCGAAGCGCGGGGGCCTCTGCACGGCCTGCATGACCGGTGACTATCCGGTACCGGTGTCGATCCACTCGGCCAAGAACGTGCTGGAGACCGTCTGACCCGTCGTCGGCGACACCGGTTCCGGTCTCATCGGCGCGATCAGCACGCGTAGCCACGCGCGCACAACCGGTCGTCGGCGGGCATGTCCCAGCGACCACCCCGCCGCCGATCGACGTCGGCACTGTCATGCCGCGCGCCGCGCCGGGCCGGGCCGAGGTGATGGGCTTTGACCGCAACACGGCGGTGTCTGCCTAAGATCAGAGTCCGACGTGGACGGTTGCTCCCATACCTCCTACGGGGTCGAAATCTTGTAGATTTCAGGGCATAATGCCCTGGCGGCGCGGTTATTACATCGTCCGCGTCGCGACGTGCGACTCCCTTAGGCGGACGGACACCGGACAAGGACAAAGCCGACAGTTGGCCGTTCGACATCGGCCCATCCCGCCATACCCGAGAGCTGAAGGAGTTTCCGTGGCCCAAACGGCCAGTGTCGAGGGAACGCAGGATTTCTGGCGCGTATTCACGACCGACACTGTCAAGGTGGAGCTCTACCAGCAGGAGCAGTACCTGGCGCAAGGACTGGACGCGGCTCAACGTGCGCTCGGCTCCGACTATGCCGCGATCCTGCAGGGCCTCGCGGTGCTCGTCATCCAGGCGGATGTCATCGCTGCGCGCAAGGTCGAACTCTGCATGCAGTACGCTCGCGACCACGACTTTGAACCGATTGTCGCCGTGCCGTTCGTCATGGAACCGCAGATGACCGCCGCGACCTGGCGCTTTCAGTTCGACATGGCCACCGACGACAGTCTCGAGCTGTGCGACCTGTACTGCGCCAAGTCCGAATCGCTACTCGTCATTCTGGCCGACCGGAGCCGGGACCGGACGATCCCTGCCAGCTTGCGGTTGGCCGAGTTGAAGGGTCCGTCCGCGCCGGAGCGACGCACCGAGCGCAACCTGCGCACCGTGCTGGGTGCACCGAACCAGATCGTCTGCGCGGTGCACTGCTCCGACGAGCCGCTCGACATCCTGCGGGAGACCGCGATTCTGCTGCCCGATCGGCTGCTCGATCTGTTCGTCGAAATCGCGGACGTCGTCGACCGGGGAATACGTCCCGACATCGACGAGAAGATCGCGGCCGTGTACCGCAGCACACCACGCCACGACATGGACGTCGACCATGCCGTGGCGCGGCTGCTGAGCCGGCTGCCACAGCACGGCGCCGATCCGCGGGAAGGCGATGCGATTGAGCGGCTGCGTGCGAATCTGCCCGCTTGGCAGCGGCGCGAGCGCCTTCTGAGCTGGCCCATGTTCACCCAGGATCTGCGCTCTGTGGGCATCGACCCGCACAGCTGGGACGCCCTGCTGGTGGGCAGCGAATACGTCGAGTACGACCGGGTCGGTGGAACGAAGACGCTGGCGTACAGCGGCCACGCCGAGTGGGAGGCCGACCGGGGGCGCCTGCTGGCCCCGTGACGGTGTCCGGCCAAGATCGCATGTGGAGCGGGCTAGCCGCGCGTCGCTGGTCTGGTAGCACGCAAGGAGTGACGTGGTGCAGACGCAGGATGGCGGAGTGCTTCTGGTTGCGGTCGCGACAGCCCGCGCGCCGGCGGTCCGACCCGTGTGGTTTTCGCTCGCTACCTCGCGAAGGGCGGCATCGACCGGAAGTTCGGTACGTGTCGTGATAGGTCACCGACCGCGCGCCGCAGGACGTGGGCGGTGACAGGGAGGACGAGCGTGGACATGGGGAAAGCGGAATCGATACCGAGACTTACCGAGGCGGCGAGTCGGACATACGCCTGGGCAGTGACCCAGCGATCGATCTCGCAGGAGAAGGCGCACCAGGAGTTGGGGCTGGACGGCAAGGAGGCCGACAAGGCCCTGCGGCTGCTCAAGCGCCTGGGCCTGCTACGCACCGGAGCGGACGACAATCGACAACTGGTGGCAGTGCCGCCCCAGTCGGCGCGGATGCAGGTGCTCGGACCGCTGCTGCGCGACATGCAGCTCGCCCAAGAGCGCATCAACGAGATCCAGGAGGACCTGAACGCGCTGGTTCCCGCGTATGAAGAGGGCGTGGGTCAGGGACCCGGCCGGCACGACGTCGAGCAGGTCTGCGACCTCGAGCTCGCCCGCAGGATCATCCTGGAGCTCCTGGCCAGTGCCCGGACCGAAGTACTCGCGGCGGAGCCGGGTGGCGGGCTGTCCCCGGAACTGACAGTCGACTCGCTGGAGAGGGCGGACGACGTGTTGGGTCGCGGCGTCCGGCTGCGCGCCGTGCTGCAGCACACCGCTCAGTTCAATCAGGGCACGATTGCCGGCATCGAGCGGGTCTGCGAACTCGGCGCGCGGGTGCGCACCACGGCGGCCGGATTCGGCCGGATGTTGGTGGTGGACGCGACCACCGCAGTCCTCGCGCTCAGCGGACCTCAGCCCGGTGTGGCGTTGGTCCACGATCCCAGCGTCGTGGCGTTCATCATCGACTGCTTCGAGCGAACCTGGACCGGTGCGGCCGACTTCCCGGTCCAGTACAGCAAGGCGCAGACGATGGCGGCCGCGTCCGAGGTTCGGCAGGCGATCGTCACGCTCCTGGTCGAGGGTGAAAACGACAAGCGGATCGCTGAGCGGGTCGGGCTGTCGTTGCGGTCGTGCCAACGGCACATCGCCGAGATCATGAAGGATCTCGGGGCCCGCAACCGGCTGCACGCCGGTTTCCTGCTGCATCGAAAGGCTGCCGAAAGTGCCGGCCGACCGGCCTGACGATGGAGCTCGGCCGATGGCGTGGTTCGCGGATACCGGGGACTAGCGACGGCCCGGCAACAGACCGTACTGATGGAACTCCGCCTCCACCGACGGAAGCTCCAGTGCGTCCAGGGCGGCGAAGTACTGTACCGTCCGCACCGCGGTGGCCCGGGTGTGGGCCAGGACGGTCTGCTCGTCGTAGACCTCCGCCAGAACCTGCTCCGCGTCGTCGCGGTCAAGGCCATAGGAGACCAGTTCCGAGCGGATCGCGTCCGTGTCCGGACTCAGGAAGGCATTGATCAGTCGGGGGGCCAGCAGGGCAGCTTCTCGGCGACCTGTTCTGTCCAGAGAACCCCACAGGTGGCGCAGGAAGACGACGAAGTACGCGTGATGGCGTCCCTCGTCGGCCGCATGGTCCCGGATCGCGTCACGAACGGCGGGGGCCACAGTGGAATCCGCCGGGATGTCCGCGAGGGTCGCCGAGATGAGCGTCTCGGAGATCGTCACGAAGAGCAACTCCGCGAGCGGTCTCTGGTTGCTCGGCAGGGCCTCCTGGATCTGCCTGAGACGACGGAGGAAGTAGGGCTCGATCGTCAGCAACGGCCTGATTCCAGTACGTGACTCGACCTGGCGCATCAGATCCATCGAGAACAGCGCGTGGTACGCCTCGTCACAGTAAATCTTGTACGCGTCGAAGCGCATCTCCTCCGGAAGGGCGATGCCCACCGAGCCGGAGGCGATTCCGAGCACGGTGCTGTTGACCACGAGGGTCTCGAGCTTCGTGGTGAAGTCCAGGTACCGGTACAGGTGCTGAGTCAGAATTCGGTCGAACAGTTCGGGGCGCAGCTCCCGGACGAGAGCATGCCTGGTGAGCGGGACCAAATCCGGCGAAAAGTACACCGCGGTCTCGTCTTCCGGGCCGAGCAGGCGCCGCGGGTACTGCCGCACGGCGGCACGCTCATCCCACGTACGGAACGGACTGCGGTAGTTCTCGGTGCCGGACTCCCCCGGCTCCGCCGGCTCGGGTCCAGCGGGCATCGACAGCAACTGCCGCGGACAGTAGGTGAGAGCCGAGCAGCCGATGAACAGGCCAGCTATTCCACACATCGCGGCGATCCCGTCGCAGACATCATGATTAGAAGAGGTTGAGCTGGCCCGTGCGCTGCGCGCGCCGCTCGCCGATTCGCAGGATGAAGGACGCCAGCACGAGCATGACCAGGGTGCTCACACCGAGGCCGACCAGCGGCCCGGCCAGTTCGTTCAGCCACCGGCCTTCCAGCAACGCGCCCCGGACCACAATGAGGCTGCCGGTGAGCGGCAGGACGGTTCCAATCGTGGCGATCCACCCCGGCAGCATGGACAGCGGCAGACGGGCGCCACTGGAGAAGGCCATCGGGCCACCGAGCACGGTGAACAGGAAAGACGAATCTCGGGAGAAGATCAACATTCCGTTCAGCAGGGCACCCCACCCGACCGACGGCACGAAGAGGGCGAGGAAGGCGACCAGGAACATCGCCGGATGCGCAACGTGCACCGCGTCGGCCGAGGCCAGCAACGCAAGGCTGAAGCAGGCAAACAACCATGCGTTCTGCACCAGCGCTCCCACCCCGTTCGCGACCACGAGGACCAGCCGCCGAGCGGGTGAGAGAAACAGCAGCTCCAGCGTTCCGGTCTGGCGTTCGAACGAGAAGTGCCAGGCGGACTGCACGAGGGCGAAGTAGAAGGAGAAGCCCACCGCGCCGGTGGCGATGTAGGCCAGCAGGCTGTCCGGATCCGCCGCGGCGGGCCACCGCGCCGCAATGGAGTCGCCGACGACTGGCCGGACCGTGTAGTAGAGCGTCAGGAGTTCGAACAGCGGCCACAGCAGCATCGAGAAGAAGATGGTTTTGCTACCACTCATTCTCCGACGCTGCTTCAGGGCCTCCGCTCTGAAGACGCGCAGCAGGTCGATCACGGTGCGACGCCCGCAGGGGGGTGGGCACCGTCGGCGATCGCAAGGATTGCATCCTCCAGCGACGGGTTCGTCACCGTGAGGTCGATGATCGCACCACCGGCGGCGACGATCGCGGTCACCAGTGGCCCGGCGATGTCGTCGGGGTGCACCAAGGACACCACGAGCGTGCCGTCGTCACGACGTTCCTCGACGATGGAGGCACTGATCCGAGCGGTGAACTGGGCCACGGCGGCGGCCACCTCGGCGGACGGGTCGGGCACGGCCACCGTCACGGTCTTGTGGCAACCCGCATCCGCCGTGAGCATGGCCGGACTGCCCTCGGTGAGGTGACGGCCCGCCGCGATGACGTAGACGTGCTCGCACAACTCCTCCACCTCGGCAAGATAGTGCGACGTCAACAGGACACCCTTGCCGTTGCGTACCAGCTTGGCGACCACCTGCCGCAGGTCCCGCGCGATCGGCGCGTCAAGACCCAGGGTCGGTTCGTCGAGCAGGAGATAATCCGGGTCGTTGATCAGACCGCGCGCGATGGACAGGCGCTGGGCCATCCCGCGCGAATAGCGCTCGACGACGGTGTCGGCGGCGTCCGAGAGCCCGACGAGGTCCAGCAGTTCCTCGCTCCGCTGCCGGCGTACGCCCCCCGGTAGACCGTACAGGCGGCCGAAGTAGTGCAGATTCTCCCTGCCGGTCAGCTGCGCGTAGACCATCCGTTCACCGCCAGCGATGAGGTTGATCCGGCGGCGGACGGCCCGAGCGTCAGCGACCGTATCGAGCCCGTCGACCGTGATCGTCCCCGATGTCGGGCGCAGTAACGTGGCCATCATCTTGATGGTGGAGGTCTTGCCCGCACCGTTCAGACCCAGCAGGCCGGTCACCCGTCCTGGCGGAATGACCAGCGACAGCCCATCCACCGCGACCTTCTCGGTGGGCTTGCCGAAGAGTCCACGCGGGATCCTGAACGCCTTGCGCAGGTCGGTGGCGATGATTCCTCTAACCACTTTTAGGGTGTCCTCTCCACTGTGCGCCGCTCGGCACGGGGCAGCAACCAGAACCCGCCGACGAGATACGCGGCGCTCACCGACAGCGCCGCCACGAGTCGACCAGACATCCGCGCCAGGTCGAAGTCGCCGGACAGCGCAGCACGAATCAGGTCGAGCGCCGCGGTGACCGGGAGCGCCTCGGCAAGCCATTGCGCGGCCACTGGCAAGTATTCGCGAGGGAACGTGAACCCGCAGATGAGCGCCATCAGGAGGAAGACGGTGTTCTGCGAGATGTGCGCCTCGGAGGCGATGAGCATCACGGCACCCAGCACAAGCGACATCGCGAACAGCGCGACCACGAAGACAACGATCGCGATGGCGAGCCCGACCGGATCCGGCGCCGGGATCGTCACTCCGAGCGTGACGGACACGGCCGCGATGGCACCGGCCTCAGCGAGGGTGCTCAACACCGCGAAGGCAACAAACCCCAGCAGGTACGGCATCCGCCACGCCGGTGCGACGACCAATGCCACGAAGGTGCCCTCGCGTTCCTCCGTGATCAACGCCTTCGCCGTCCAGAGGATCAGCCGCACCGCGAACGTGTACATTACCGCCCCCACAGCCACGTAGCCCACGTAGTGCGCGGATCCGGTGATGGAGGTGAACTCCTGGCTGACGCCGTCCGGGCCGACCGCCTGAAACGCCAGGTAGGCCAACGCGATGGTCAGCGAACCCGACAGCACGGTGGAGGCGAAATAGGTCCACGGGTAGGCCCGTCTGGTAACGGCCCACAGCCGGTGGAACGTGGCAATCGCGACCTGCATCCCTAGAGGTCCCGGATATCGATCACGTCGGCGGTGACGAGATCAGTCAGCAGCTCCTCAATATCGGACACCGCATCCTCGACCGCGATGTCATACTCCGCGGCCAGTCCCTCGCCGAGCTGCCGGATGGTACGACTACCATCGATGCTCTTGTAGATGAAGGCCGCCACCTCGGAGAGCTCGAAGGCATTGTCTCCACGGGCGATGAAAACCTTGCCGCGGTACTTGCGCCAGCGGGTGTCCAGCCGGGTACTGGGAACCGTGTTGGGCGTCATGGTCAGATCTCCACTTCCATCGACAGCGCCTTGCAGAGCCCGGCGACCTCCTCGACCCACCGGCGCGGGTCCTCCGGGTCGAACGTGCGCATGGTTTCGATCGCCCAGTACCGATCGAACGGCAGGCTCGGCGGCTCGACCTCACGTATGCGGCGTGACCGCCATTTCGGCGACCGCCCGAACTCACCGTGTGCGGCGAGCACGGTGTCCACGACGTGCCCGAAGGCCAGTCGTGCCGACAGGACGGCGCTGTGCAAGTCTCCTGACGTCAACTGCCCGACCACGTCCTCCAGGCAGTCGTCTGTATTGGACAGACAGTCGGTCAGTACGAATGCCCGGAACGCCGACGCCTCGATCCGGACCCGCTGCTGAAGCACCCAGTCCTCGCCGACGAGCGGCCGGCAGGTGAGCAGGCGCTCGAGAAATTCTTCCTCCCAGGTGGTGAGCAGTTGCCCGCTGGGGGTGCCGTCCTCGAAGCGACTCCACGAGACCTTGTCGATGATTTGCCCGACCTGCCCGTCGAGCCAGTACTTGAGCTCCCACCGCCGGCCGTCGACGTGAATGACCTCCGTGGCGATCTCCGCGGGTTCCAGCGGCATGGGCTCGAAGCCGTTGGTTCCGCTGCGCCACGGCTCATCGGAGACCAGGCACATGTCGAGGTCGCTGACGGCGTTGTCCCACCCGCGGGCGACCGAGCCGACGATGAATGCTGATCGGCAGCCGGCGGGCAGCAGGCCGCGAGCCCTCAGGTGGTCCAGATGTGCAGCGTGGTCGTTCATGAGGCGTCAAGCTTTCCTGTGTCTTCGCGCTGGAGTTCGATGATGACGCCAGGCAGGTTGTTGATGAGGTGCGCCAGCAGCGCCGGGAAGAGCGACTGCGACAGCACGGTCAGGACAAGCAGGAGGACGGCGGCGGCGATCTCGGTGAGTGTCGCGCGGGTCGTCCCACGGCCGTTGCTGCCCGGCGAGACATGATGGCGGGCGACGAACGCCACCGCGGAGAGCAACCCCATCGGTGTGGCGGCCGCCGACGCCGTGGTCAACACCACACTGCGGAACAGTGCCTCCTCCCCGAACGGCCCGGCGGCGGCGCACACAGCCCTGGCCCGCCCCTGGGAACGCGGTGTCGGGCCCATGAGGAAGGCCAGCATGCCGGACGGCACAGCCCGAATATCGAGGCCACTGACCAGCCAGAAGACGCCGCCGACCCCGGCCGCTGCGACGAACCACCACCAGTCGGCAAGTTGTGTGAGCAGATTCCGTTGCGCCACCACCAGCACGATGAGGGCTCCACCGGGGGCGACCAGGCCGCAGAGTGTCTCCACCCAGAAGCTGCGTCCCGAGCGGTGAATCCTCGGCAGCCGCCACGGCAGGCACAGCAGTGCCGTCTCCACGACGACCAACGCGGCTACCGCTCTCGACGGACCGCCTTGGGCCCACAGGGCGAAGGCGAACGCGAGCATGCAGGATGCCGCGGCGACCCGTTTCCCGCTCAACGGCCAGCTTCGCCAGTCGAAAGTTCCGGCGAGTGGCCCGTTGTGGGACCGGTACTCGTCGGCTTGGGCGCTCGATGTCACGACTATCCCACCGCGGCCGGAACCAGCACCGGACGGTCGGCGCCGTCGGGCAGCTCCCCCGCCACCGTGAGAACACCGAGATCGAGGGCCTCGCCGAGCAGTTCGTGAACGGTCGCCGCGGCGCAGCCGACCTCACCGAGCAACGCGCCAAGGGTGCGCGCACCATCGACCGAGGTGAGTAGCCGGTGCCACTCAGGAGTCTCACTGCCGTCCACGACATACTCGATCGAGCCGTCAACCGCCACGTAACACATCTGCGGATCCTGCGGAGCTACGAGCAGCAGGACATTGTCGGCGATGGCGAGGACGGCGGTGGAGCTTACGCTCTCGCGACAGAGGACCTGTGCGTCGATTCGGGCCCGGTCCTCGTCCCAGTCGGAGATGGGCATTCGAAGGGGTACGGCGCCCTCTCGGGCGTCGACGGGAGCAACGGGTGGGCACATCGCCATCTGCTCCAGCAGCCCGAGGTTGACCACCCGGAGCAGGAACTCGACGTGCCCGGAGCCCGGGTCGGCCTCGAGCGCGCGCAACGTCGCCCTGGCGTTGTCCGCGTGGATATACGCCTGCGCGCCCGGACTGCTGATGGCCTCCTCGAGCAGCGCGTCGCCGTTGCGGGTGAGCATGCGCACGAAGGCTCGCTGAGTATGCCGCACCCCGTCGCCATAGAAGAACGGCACCTTGGGCCGCTCGGCGAACTCCGAAGGCAACACGCCGCGCATCGCCTTGCGCAGGATGTTCTTGTTCCAGACGAGGTTGGGGCGAAGTGCCCGGGGAATCTGGGCGACCAATTCGATCATGCGATGATCCAGGAACGGCACCCGCGCCTCGATCCCGCTGCCTGCCGCGGTGCGGTCCTCGTGCCAGCAGTTGTACTGCTGCATGTCCCGGTACTTCCACCTGAAGAACTGCTCGTACGGGTCGCCGACGGACGCCGCCGAAGCCCGGTAGAGGACTTCGTCCTGCAGCAGCGGGTGGTTTGACTGCTCCCACCAGGCGGCGAAGCCCTTCTGCGAGGGGCGATGATCCCGCAGACTCATGTCACGCAGGTTTGACTGGAAGTCACCCCAGGAGCCACCGCCCGCCATCGAGACCGTGTAGCCACCGTTGAACTCATCGCTGCCTCCACCGAGGAGCATGCCCTTGATCCCGGGGAAGGTGGCCTTCACGTATCGGTACAGCTCACGCTTGTAGTAGATTTCCGGGCTGCACTGCGGGGTCTCGACCAGCCACAGGAGCTGTTTCCACTGTTCGGGCGTGGGAACCTCGGCGACGTCGAAGACCACTTGGTGGTTGTCCAGACCCAACATCTGGGCCGCGCGGTGGCCGTACTCAGCATCGCCGTTGGCGATCGTGCTCCCGTTGATCGCGGTGAACGTACGTGGCCGCACAGTGCTCAGGGCGGCGACAGCGACGGAGTCGATGCCTCCGCTGAGGAAGAGCCCGAGATCGACGTCCGCGACCTCGGTCTCCCGCACGGAGGCGGCGAACAACTCTCCATACGCGCTGACGAACTCACTCTCGGACATGTCGGTGTTCTCGGTGAACTCAGGGAAGGCCCAGTACCGGTGGCTCTTGGTGTGCCCGTCGCGCAGACTGATGGTCATCACGGTGCCGGCCGGAACGAGCTCGATGCCTTGGAACCAGGTGTTGGGCCGACCGTCGGCAAAGTACGGAGCACCGTTCAGCGCCTGGTCGGCCAGGGCACCCGACCAGTCCAGCTCGCGGGGGCAGTCAGCGTCCTGAAACAGCGCCTTCATCTCCGAGCCGAAGACCACGCGGTCCCTGTTGCGGTGGTAGAAAAGCGGCTTGACGCCAAACCGGTCCCGGGCAAAGACCAGCAGGTCGCGGCTGCGGTCCCACAACACGATTGCGAACATCCCGCGGACATTGTCGAGGAATCGCAGACCATCGCGTTGGTAGAGGTGCACCAGGACTTCACAGTCGGAGCGGCTACGCAACCGGGTGCCAGCGGGAAGCCCAGCTGCCAGCTCGCGATGGTTGTAGACCTCGCCGTTCGCGATGAGGACTACCTGCTCGTCCTCGCTCCACAGCGGTTGACCGCCGGCGACCGGATCCACCAGGGACAAACGCGTGAAAGCGAGACCCACCGGCCCAGAGCGCAACAGCTCCAGCTCGTCGGGGCCGCGATGGGCCACCGCGCGCGCCATCTGGTGCAACAAAGTGTCTGTCTCAGCGGACAGAGCGCTGCCGTCGATTCTTGCGAGTCCGGCCAAGCCGCACATTGCAACCCCACTTGCGACTGAGAAATGTCATTCGGGAAGCCTGGCCAGGGCACCGCAGGCCTGGCCCACGATGCCCTGGCACACGCATTACGGCGTGACGTCGAGGATGGTGCCGAAGTCAACCTTTTTCGCGGTCGGCTTGACGTACTTCTTCATGCAATTCACCTCCCCCTGATGTATGGCCGGCGTGCCGATATACCTACGGATGCGGGGACACCGACGACGGTCGCCACCGATTGTGTCCGCCGGAAGGCGGACTCCTCCAGACACGGAAGGGGTTCATGATTTTGTTGGCGGAAAGACGAACCCCCCAAGAACCGCAATACGGTCATCCTGGATGCTCGTCGATCGATCCGCCGCACGACCCGTCAGCCCGGCCCGGGGGGTTGTCGAAGCGCGTGAAGATGGTGGCACGCCCGTGACCTGCCGGGCGGTCGACGAGGTCCACCGGAACCGGCTGGCAGCCGGTGATTGCCGACGGCGACTACCGCGGCAACCCACTTCCGCCGCTCCCGATCGGCGCGTGGCCGGACTGGGCAAAAGAATATCCATCTCGTAACCTCACCGGCGGCGGTCGATGGCGCCGCCACCGACAACGACCGTGGCCAAGCGATCGTGGGAGACGGTCCTTCTCGGACTGCCGACTGCGCCGTCCCGGCCGGCGAACCGTCACCGTGCCGCTGCCCGGGGCCTTTTGGATATCGGAGGAACATGTCGAAGACGCACGAGGTCGTGGTGGTCGGGCCGGAATGTTCGGCTCAGCGACGGCCCTGTACCTCGGTAGAGCCGAAGACGCGGTCACGGTCGTCGACGGAGCCGGCGAGCCCGATCCGATCCGGCGCCTGACGGCCCTGTCCCCGCCACCATCCGCACGACTGGAGGAATCATGGAAAGTCTGGAGTCCGTTCTCGCACCGCTCGACGGCGTCGACTGGGAGGACATCGACCAGGTCGGCTCGGCGAGCCGCAAGGTCCTGAGCGCCATCGATGCCGACCGCGATATCCTCCGGCGCGCGCTCGACGACCTACCGTCGCGGCCCGATCTGCTGGCGATGTGCGAGCACCCCGACATCGACGACGCGGACGGGAAGGGACAGCAGCTCGACAAGATCGTTCTGTACGCGAATGCGGAAACCGGCGTCCGGGTCCGGTTGCACACCTTCTGGCCCGGCTACTACGACCTGCCGCACAACCATCGGTGGACGTTCGCCAGCCTGGTGCTGCGCGGCGGGTTCCGCCACTACCTGTACGGCGACCAGGGCCCCGACGACGCCATGCCGCAGGCCGCGCCGCAGGCTCTGACCGTCCGCGAGGAGCGTGCCGGAACCACGTACGCGCTGCACCACCGGGCGCTGCACGCGCTCATCGCCGAGCCGGGCTCGGTGTCGCTGGTCCTACGCGGTCCGGCCGCCAAGGACCGGTCCTTCCTCATCGACCCGCAGACCGGCACGAGGCTGTGGCACTTCGGCGCCAGCACCGAGTCACCGGAGGCGGTGCAGCGCAAGCGGATGACCCCCGCCTTGTTGCAGGACCTGAGCGCCAAGTTCCGCGAGTGGGATCTCTTCTAGAGTCGTAGCGCCCACCACCGGAGGAAACCACTATCCGAACCCGAGTCGCCCGCCAGCGTGGTGTCACCCCGACTCGACGTCCGCCTGCGCCGGATCCAGGGATCCATCCTGGCCGCCGTGGGTCAGGAGGTCTACGAGCTCACCGACGCTGCTCCCTTCCACCGCCGGCCTGAGCACCGCCCGCTGACGGCAGCCGGTACACCGCGACAAACCTCCGGGCGTTCGCGTCGAACGGCGCCCGGCCAAAGGTGGACCAGCGCTGGTCGCTCACCAGACCCGCCTGCGTCGCGAGATCGTCGAGTTGGCCGGGGGTCACATACCGCTCCGTCCAGGACGAGCAGCGCAACCGCTCCCGGTCACACCTGACCCAGGTGACGTGCACGGTCTGCGCCTCGCCGTCGTGCCGGTAGATCTCGTACTCACAACCCTCCGGCGACACCTCGGTCAGCCGGATGCCGTCTGCCCAGCGGGCCAGGCGCGAGGCGCCCGCGTGATAGGCCTCGACCACCACCCTCCCACCCGGTGCCAACAGGTCACGCGCCCGCTCGAGGAACCGTTTCTGGTCCGCCCGTGAGTCCGCGTAGAAGAATGTGTGGAAGACGCAGTAGATCAATGTGTAGGTGCCACGGACCCCGGTCAGCCGGAGGTCGTTCACCAGCACCTCGACATTTGCGCGTTCCGCGTTGTCCGCTTTGGCGGCCAGGACCGCGAGCATCCCCGGGGAGGGGTCGACGCCGACCACCCGCAGACCGGTCCCACTGAGGGGGATCGCGACCCGACCAGTCCCGACGCCGACTTCGAGGGCCGGGCCGGATCCGGCGAGGTCGCGCAGGAAGGCCAGCTCATCGGCCGCGTATTCCTGGTCACCCCACAGGCGGTCGTAGTCGGCGGCAATGTCGTCGTAGAAGCGGTTCATCCCGTCGCGGGCCTGCCCATCCGGCTTCGTCCGGCAAACTGGTGGCCTCTGCGTCGCCATCAGCTCGATCAGACACTACCGGCTCCTGCACGCCGCGGCCAGGATCACCCGCGCCGCCCGAAGAGCCAATCTCGCCAGCACCGCGATCTGGCCCTGGACCACCGACCTGACCAGCGCGATCAGCAATTTCGCCGCAGGGAGGTCTCGTAACTCACGCGCCTGTCTGTTGAGGATGGTCAGACACCAGGCAGCCTCGCGGTACAGCCCGCGAACGCGTCAAACTGCCGCCGCCGACGGCTCCACCTGGTAGAAGCCGTCACCGTCGAGATACCTGGCGGTCAGGATGTCGTTCATGACCCTGCTCTCCTGCTCGTGCACCAGGTAGACGCGCATCGGGTAGGTCCAATCGTCCACGGAACGATGGATCTGCCCGCCGGGCTGGACGTTCAGCGCCAGCGCGTGGAAGCTGTCCAGCCCGCGCAACTGCTCCATCTTCGGGTAGCCGAGAAGCTTGCCCGACACCGGCGCCACCATGTTGACCAGCCCGGCGTGCCGGATCAACGAGTACTCGCTGGTGGCCGCCCGGTGGAGGTCGACGGCGCCGGTATACGCGTCGACGGTCCAGTCCAGTTGGCTCGCACCGATCGCGGCCTTCACCGGGATGTGCAGGTCCGCCCCGCAGGCACGCGCTGCCGTCTCAATCAGCCGTGGTCCCTGGGGGGTCAGCTTGAGCTCGGTGTGCGCCGGCCCGTGGCGCAGCCCGAGCGCGTCGAGGACCCGGATCGTGTAGTCGGCCAGCGCGTTCTGTTCGAGCCCGTGTCGGGGCATCAACTGGGCGCTACCACCCAGATCGCGCACACCGTTGGCGCTGATGTGGTGCATCCTCCAGATGTCGGTGACGCGATGGATGCCGTCGAGGCTGACCGTGTTGACGATGTACTCGCCTCCGACCAGGTACTCCTGGGCCAGGACCGCGTTGTTGCGGGCTCCCAGCGCACTGTCCGTGCCGATTAGCGCGCTGAAGGCGGACTTGAGGTCATCAGCGTCGGCACAGAAATGGATGCCGTCGTTGCCGGCACTGCGGACCGGCTTCAACACCACTCGGCCGTCGAATCCGTCGTACCAGTCCAGGAGCGTGTCCAGGTCGGAAACCAGCATCTGCCTGGCGGTGGGCACTCCGGCTGCTCGAACCGTCTCGAGCATGCGGTACTTGTCGCGGCGGGCGCTGCCCAGCGCGGTGCCGTTGCTGCGCAGCCCGAGCCGTTCACTGAGGATGTCGGCGAGCTCGACACCGCTCTCGGTGCCCGGGATCAGGCAGGCGGGCGAGTGCCGCTCGACGGCCGCGGCGGTGGCGGCAACGTCGCCGTCGTGCACGATGTCAGCGATGAAGTCACCGGCCTGGAAGCTGCGCCCGTAAACCGGGTGCGGATTCGCGACGCTGCGGACGTGCACGCAGCGGAAACCACGCTCCCGGAAGATCGGGGCGAGGTCGCGGGCGCTGGAGTAGGCGTCGACTATCACCACGATGTCGCTGGTCAATGTAGCTCCAATCCGGTGTGCCAGGCGAGGAAGGCGAGCGTGTCCGCGGCGAGCGCGGCCATCCGCGTCGTCGAACGGCCCTTGTGTCCCGCGTCTGATTCGTTGCGCAACAGGATCGGCTCATCGCCTGCTGTGGCGAACTGCAATGCGGCGCACATCTTACGCGCGTGCATCGGGTCGACGCGAACGTCGTTGGCGGAGACGGTGAACAGCACGGCGGGATACGCGGTGCCCTCACGGACCTGGTGGTACGGCGAGTAGCCGAGCAGCCAGCTCAGTTCCTCGGGGTGCTGGGCGGAACCGTACTCGGACACCCAGAGGCTGCCCATCCCCACCCGCTCGTACCGGACCATGTCGAGCAACGGCGCCTCACACACCACGGCCCGGTACAGGTCCGGCCGCTGCACCAGCGCACCCCCGACGAGCAGCCCGCCGTTGGACCCTCCGTACGCCCCGAGCTGAGCCGGTGTGGTCCAGCCACCATCGATCAGGGCCTGCGCGGCGGCGTGGAAATCATCGAACACGCGCTGCTTGTTATCGCGCATCCCAGCCCGGTGCCAGTCCTCGCCCTCCTCCCCACCGCCCCGGAGGTTCGTCACGACGTAGACGCCGCCAGCCTCCACCCAGGCCAGGATCGACGGGTCGTACGCCGGAACCTGCGACGAGCCGAAGCCGCCGTAGCCGAACAGCACGGTCGGGCGGGGGCCGGTACGGTCCAGTGGCTCGACGATCAGCATGCGAACAGTCGTGCCGTCGGCTGACCGGTAGCTCACCTGCGAGCTGAGTACCCTCGGCACGGCCACCGCACCGGGGGCGGTCGCCCACAGGCCGGTGCTGCCGTGGTGGGCGTCGTACCGCAAGATGGCGCCCGGTGAGGTGGAGTCGGTGTACGAGAACCACACCTCGTGGCCACCCTCAGGCCGTTCGAAGAGGCCGCCGATCGATCCGATGCCCGGCGTCGCGACGGTGCCCAACTGCTCGCCGGTTTCCAGATCGTGCACGGTGATCTCGTTGACGGCGTGCCGTGTCCAGCCCACCACGAGCAGCGGCCGGTCTAGCTCCGGACCGTCCAGGATGGCGAAGTCGGTGAGCACCGCCTCGGGTTCCTCGGACACCAGGTCCCGCCACGCCTCGTAGCGCAGGTCCGCCGGGGAGGCGACACAGAGCCGGGAGCGGGGGGCGTCCCGGTCGGTGAACAGGTACGCCCGGCCGTCGCGGCCCATGTACACCCCGGTGTCCGCGTCGACACCCACCTGAACGGGTCGCAGCTGCGGTGCCTCCGGGCCGCTCACGGTGAGGTCACCCAGCCACACGTCGCTGCGGCTCTCGGTGCCCTGTGACGCGCCGAGGCTCAGCCAGTGGCCGTCGGCGCTGACCAGAATTCCGTAATCGGTGGTGTCGGGCATTCCGTCGCCGAACACCACGACGTCGTTCCGGTCCGGCTCCGTGCCCACCCGGTGCAGGTGGACCCGTCGGGACGTGTCCCCGGGCCGGCGGCGGACGTAGTAGTAGGCGGTGCCGTCCGGAAGCCAGGCGAGGGCGCCGTGCCGGACCCCGCCGATCGGCCCCTCCAGCTGCGTGCCGGTGGCGATATCCACGACGTACAGGAATGATTCCTCGTCTCCGCCCCGGGAGGTCTTGTACGCGAGCCGGTCACCCAGCGGGGCCACGTACCACGATTCGAGGACGGTGAGGCCGGTCGGATCGAGGAGCAGCGGATCGAGGAGCACCCGCTCCGCCCCGGACGGATCCACGGTCAGCAGCACGGGGCGTTCGGCATCGGGCATCCGGCGGGTGAAGAACCGGTGCTCTCCCCGCCAGAGCGGAGCACTGACCGTCCCGGTTCCCAGTAGCATGGTGATTCGGCGGCGCACCGCCGCCCGTCCCGGTAGCCGGCTCAGAAAATCCTCGCAGAGCTGATCCTGGGTAACCAGCCAGGATCGGCTCTGCTCGCACTGGGCGTCCTCCAGCCAGCGGTACGGATCCGCCACCTTGTGCCCATGTAGCAGATCGATCCGGTCATCCCGGTGGGCAGGGGGATAATACCTGGCCAACACTCACTCCTGGGGAATTCGCCGGTAGCGGTGACACCCGGTCACGTCGTTACGCCGGGTTCGGATCGGTCATCAGGCAGCGTTCGGAAGCGGCCTCCGGCGAAGACCAACGGACCGTGCCCGTCGTCCGGATCGGCGGTGGCGAAGGACAGCACCCGCGCCAGCACGATGGAGTGGTCACCGGCGATGATGAGCCGCTCGACCCGGCACTCGAGCCAGGCGTGCCCCTCCTCGAGCAGCGGCGCGCCGGTCTCCTTGCCCTGCCGCCAGGGATGCCCGTCGAACTGGGCCTGCCCCAACGCACGGTGTCGGTCTGCGAAGTGCATTGCGGCGTCCCGCTGCGCTGCCGACAGGATGGTGATGCCCAGCGGCGAGTCGGCCTCGAGGAGCGCATGCAGCCGCGCGGTGCGGTCGACGCAGATCGACACGAGCGCCGGGTCGAGGGAGACGGTAACGAACGAATTCACCGTGGCGGCGTGCGGGACCAGGCTCTTGAGGGTGGAGACGACTGTGACTCCGGTGGCGAAGGTACGCCCGGCCCCTCGGACCAGCCCGACCCGCCGTGGCGCCTCCGCCTCCACGTCGCGGCCGGTCGGCGCCGGTTCAAGCCGTGCGGCGGCGGCCGCGGTCACCGGCACCCCGGCGCCGAACCGGCGGGACGCGACCTGGCCGATCAGTGCCGAGATCAGTGCCGTGCCGGCGCCCAGCAGCAGGAGCACGGTGAACGAGCGGTGCGGCGGACCGAACGCGGTGAGGCCCAGGAACAGCAGCACGCTTACCGTCACGCCGGCGAAGGTGCCCAGAGTGAACAGGCCGGACGCCCGGCCCGCCCGATCGACCGGTTCGTCGGCCAGGATCCTCGACTGGAACACCACCGCGAACACCTGGCCCGCGAGAAGCATGGTGGTGCTCGCGAGCACCGCGATCCAGGCGGTCGTCACGAAGGTCATGCCCACCAGCGAAACCGCCACGGCCACCGCGGCGAGGATCCCCGGGCGCAGCCCGTGACCGCGGCTCACCCGTCCGGCGAGCGTGGAGCCGATCACCGCGCCGACGCCGTTCGCCAGGTTGATCACGCTGAGCCACGCGGCGCCGCCGCCGAGGTAGTTCCGCGCGACCACGTTCGGATAGACGTTAATGACCCCCGCCCCGGCGTTGAGTGCGAAGACGGCAGCCAGCAGCCACCTGCTACTCAGGGCGAGCCGGACGCGACCCGTCCCCGTGGTCGCGTCGTCCGGCGAGCCGGCGCCGGCCGGGTGAACCGGCGCCGGCGGCAGCCGGACGAGCAGCAGCGCGGACACCACGAAGGTCACGATGTCCAGCATGATCAGTGTCGGCAGGTTGCTGATCTGCAACATCAACGGCGCCGAGGCGGTGCCCAGGACAAACATGATCCAGTCGATCCGGGTCACCCCGGCGAGAGCTGCCGGCATCCCGTCGGTGGGCAGGGTCTGCCGCAGGTAGGCCGTCTGCGATGCGGTGAACAGCGGCGTGAGCAGGCTCAGCACGGCCATCGCGGTGATGGTCGCCCCGGTGGTCACGGCACCCCCGGCAACGGTGGTGGCGAGCAGGATGCACAGCGTCAGGGCGCGCAGGATGTCCAGCCCGATCAGCGTGCGCCGGGTGTCCCGTCGGTCGGCCAGCGGGGCCAGAATCCGCGAACCCACAAGGATCGGCAGATACACCAGAGCGATCACAGTGGTGAGCAGCGCCGCAGAACCGTGGCTCTGGTTGTAGGCGAAGTAGACGACCCCGGTGCGGAACAGCCAGTTGCCGAACTGGCTGACCGCGTACGCCGACAACAACGTTCGAGGCGGGCGTACTCTCCCCGGCGCGGTGGGCAGGACCTCGGCGTGCATCAGATCGCTGCAATGCCCGGCGTCTTGGTTACCTGCTCGCGCAGGTCGGCGACCTCGGTGGCGTCCGCGCCGCTCTGTGCGGCGAGCTCGACGTCGGCCAGAGCGCCGGCCGTGTCACCGAGCTCGTGGCGCAGCAACGCCCGGTTGTAAACGTAGTCCGGGTCGTCGGAGAGCCGCACGGCGGCGTCGAGGCACTCGAGAGCCTCCGCTTTCCGCCCACTGGTGTGCAGCACGTGTGCCAGGTTGTTCCATGCCTCGGCGAGCTTGTTGTTGTGGGCGAGCGCTGTACGCAGGCTCTCTTCCGCCTCCTGGGTGCGCCCGAGCTCCAGCAGCGTCAGGCCACGGTTGGTCCAGGCGAGAGCGTTGCGGGGGTTGTGGTAGACGGCAGCGTCCAGGCTCTGCTGGGCTTCGGCGAACCGGCTCTGCTTGAGCTGGAGGATGCCAAGTCCCAGATGGGCGCGCGCCTCGTCGGGATTCAACTCCACGGCTCGCCGGAAGTCGGCCTCCGCAGCGGCCGGGTCCGCCATGCGCACATACATCTGCGCGCGGTTGAGGTGTGCCTCGTAGTACGGCGGGCACAGGGCGATGGCCCGCTCGTAGTACTCGATGGCCTCGTCGAATCGGTCGATGCGCTGGAGCATGTTGGCGAGATCGTTCGCGTATTCCCCGTAGTTCGGGTCGAGCGCGATGGTCTGCTGATACACCTCGTACGCCTTGGTGTAGTCCTTGAGCATCTCGTGGATCTGGGCGGTGTTGTAGACCAGGATCGACTGGTGCAGCGCGAACCGGTCGTCGCCGTAGATCTCATGCATCCGGTCCATGCCGTCGGTGCACAGCTTGAGTGCCTCGTCCATGCGCTTCTGCCGCGCCCGGATGTACGCCAGTGCGTTTTCCGCGAACACCTTGATGTACTCGTACTTCGGGTGGTCGCGGAAATCGGTACTGATCTTCTCGAGGTTCAGCAGAGCGAAACGCTCGGCCGTGACGAGATCCGGGGGCGACTGATACCGGCCATGCGCCATGCTCTGTGAATAGAGCACGGTCGGGGTGTACAGGCTGTGCGGGAAGTGCTGGTAGAACGTGTCCAGGTAGGAGATCGACACATGCGCCAGGCCGAGTGAGTACAGCACGAACGCCATGCGGAGATAGACCAGGTTGTGCGTCTGCCCCCCGCCGGGCAACGTGCGCAGCTGCGAGTTCGCCCAGAACCGCGAGAACAGATCGAACCAGGTGTTGTAGAGGCCGATCTCCTGCAACGAGATCGACAGCGGTGCGAGGGCGACCACCTGGTCGGAGGCGTCCCGCAGGCTGAGGTGGTGGACCGGGTGCAGGACCTCCTCCTGCTGGTCCAGCTCGGCGATGACCTCCCGGTGCATCCGTTCGCGGGCACCTTCGTCGTAGGTCTCGTAGTTGCGCCGCGCGATCGGGTCGTCGTCGGCGCAGTGGCCCTGGACGTACTCCTGGAGCAGGTCGTACCGGCGGCGTTCGCCGAGCAGGCTCAGGTACAGGTCGATGTGGGTCTCGAAGGTCAGGTAGCCGGGCAGCGACACGTTGACGTCGGCGCAGCGCAGCAGCGCCGACAGGCGAGCCGGGCGGCCCTGCGACAGCCGCCACAGGTTGTCGAGCTGCTTCGGCGCGGGCGAGTCGAATCCCCAGGACTCGATGAGTTCGCGCGCCTCGGAACGTGACAGCGGCGGAAGCGAGATCTGAACGCTGTGCTCGGCCACGCCGACGTCGAGATCGCGGTTGACCAGCAGCACGATTTTCAGGTTCCGGCCCAATGTACGGCGCCGGGCCATGATGTCGAGGAATTGCGTGACGGTCGGTGACAGCTCGTCCGCGTTGTCGATAATCAGCGTGCAGGTCTGCCCAGTGGTGGCCAGGTAGCTGTCGAGGAATTCGTAGACGCCGTTAAGCAGCTTGCCCTGGTAGTCGTGGTAGTAGAAGCGGGTCCGCTCGTCCCGGCCCGCCACGCCGGTGAGATCCTTGGGCATCCGGAACGCCGGTGACTGCCGGTGCGGGAAGATGCGCTTGAGCGACTGCTCGGCGGCGGACACCAGGTCGGGGTGGTCCGTCTCGGCGGTGGCGATCGCGTGATCGACCAGTGGTTGCAGGCCGGACAGATATCCGTGTGTCAACCGGTTGCCGTCTGCGGTCAGGACCAGGTGCCCGGGCCGGCGATCCGGCTCCGAGTCGCGCCAGGCGCGCACCGTCTCGAGCTTACCGCTGCCGTCCGGAGCGGTGACCGCGAGGAACATCGTGCCACCGGGATTCTCCGAATCCAGGTGGTCATGAGCCTCGTTCAATGCAGTGAAGAAACTGCGGCGCACGCGGGAATGTGTAAAGGTCATGTCGGATCTCCTGATATTCGGGAACCTTCTCCCAGGGCAGAATGGGGGGCCACGCATCGCGGGCCCCCCATTCAATTCGCCTTAGCTGGCGACGTACGGCGTGGTGGTGCGGACGGTCTCCTGCTTCTCAGCAACCTTAACCTTCATTGTTTCACCCCCTGTCACGAATCATGCAATCCACTTTGGAGAGGATTGGCTGTTACCTATTATGGGGTCGACCACAGGAAGTGTCAACAGGGCGTTGAGCAGGACTTATCCGCGTTTTCGGAGATTACTGGCATTGACATGAATCTGGCCATGTGATGAGTGAAACACATCGTTGCAAACCGGCAGCAAGTCCTGTATCAAGGGCTAAGAAATGCGGCATGAGTGCGCTTAAAAATAACTTCCGGGATCGAGTCGACGGACACCAGGACACCTAGACCGTGCATTGACTGTATTAAATTGTTTATGGTAGGCTCTCACCGCTCTGTAAGAGCAAAGCCCGCTCGACTGCTCCACGGAACGCGGCGGTGTGATCCACCGGAGCGTCGCCCGCCCGTCCAGGGATGTGATGGGAGAACCGGGCTGCGTTCGCCTCGGTCATGTGCCGCCAGCCGCGCAGTGACATGCGTTCCGTGAGCGGGCTGCCATCGATCGTGGTCAGGCAGACGAACGGGACACCCCCCGCCGTGCCGAGCGGACGCAGGCCGTGCCCGGCGCACCAGGAGCGCAGGCCGTCGTCCATCTCGAAGCGGACGCGATTGAACACCCGCCCGTCCGCGGCGGCGAGCGCGGCTGTCAGCCGGCGCAGTTGGTCGAGCGACTGGGCGCCGCTCTCTGCGACGGCGAGGGCGGCATGGACCGGTTCCAGCTGGGGAACCTCCCGCCGCACGAGCACGATGCCGGCGCCGACGCACAGGCCGAGGTGCTTGTGCGTCGGCGCCACGACGACATCTGCCGCGCCCAGCAGGGATGCAGTCAGGCAAGTGCCGAGTGACTGGGCGGCATCGACGAGGACGGTCCGGCTGGCGCCGCCACCCAACGGGTCGACAGCGCCCGTCACTGGTGACACATGGGTGCGGAACTCCCACGTCGCCTCCGAGTCGTCGGCGGGCAGGATGGCGGCGTACGGCGCGTAGTGCTGCGACCCGAGGCCGCGGCTGCCGATCCGATGTCCCGCCCGGGTGGCGGCCCACCACACGGCGAGCAGGCCTGCGGTTGTGTTGTGGGTGAGGTACCCGATGAACCGGTCGGCGCCGAGATCCCGGACAAGGGTCTCCGTCGCCGTACGGCGCAGCCGGGCGGCCGCCGCGAAGTAGTGCCGGTCGCCGTCCGTCTCCTCGAGCGCCGGATGCAGCGCGGCGGCATCCAGCGCGCTCATGACGGGCCTACCGGAATCCGTGCCCGTGCGACCGCCGCGCGCAACATGGCGGCGACGCTCGTGTCGACGGCGGCCACCCGGCCGATGTGACCGGCGTACTCCAGACCGGGCAGGCCGTCACCCACTACGACGCCCCGATCCGCCTCGGCGAGCAGGATCTGATCGTTCGCGTCGTTACCGAAGGCAACCACCGGCCCGTGCACCGCCGGCAGGATCACCGACAGCGCAAGTGCCTTGGTGGCGCCGGTCGATGTCACGTCGAGGACCCCGCCGGCGTGCGGGAACAACTCCAGCCCGGGACCGGCCAGATCACGCAACCCGTTTAGCAGCGTCTCGTCACCGACGGTGTCGACGGCCAGCTTGACCGCTCCGTGGCATTCGGGCTCCTCACCGGCCTCCAGGTCGATCCGGTCCGGGTAGCTCATCCACGGAAACCCGCCTCCGCGGACCTGGAACCGGTCGCCGAAATCCACCCAGTAACCGATCTCCCTGCGGTCGAGGTAGGCCACGAGCGCGCGGAGCCGGTCGGAGGGTAGCTGGGTCCGCCGCTTCACGGTGCCGCCGGCGACATGAACGCCACCGTTGCAGCAGAGCAACTCGGCGCGGTCGGCAAGTGGACCGACCAGTGCGCGGACCCCGCGCGGTGCCCGCGAGGTGGCGAGCACGAGCCGGATGTCGTCGCGCGCCGCGATCTCGTTCAGTGCCGCGGACACGGCTGCGCCCGGCGGCCGGTTCTCGAAGGCCAGGGTGCCGTCCAGATCGGCGACCAGGACAAGGTCACCGACTGGTTCCGGCCGGTGACGCGACCGCAACAGCCCTTCGGCGAGCAGTCGCGGCACCACCTGCTCGCCGAATACCGATCCGAGACGTATGCCGTCCGAGGCGTAATCGGCGTCAATCCAGGCGACTTCGTCGATCTCCTGCGCAGGCTGGGCGGTGCCATCAGCCTCAGCAAGATAGGCCCGAATGCGCACGTCCGTCGCGGTCTCCAGCGCCGAGCCGGCGGTGTACTCGCCCCACGGCTCGGCGGCGCGCAAAGTGAGCCCGGCCTCCTCACGCAGTTCGCGAGCGAGGGCCGCCTCGTCGGTCTCGCCCGGCTCCGGTTTGCCGCCCGGCGAGATGAAAATCGGGGTACCGCGTTTGCGAACCACCAGGAGAAGACCACCGCGGAGGACGACCGCGGCGACCTTCACAATGGTGTTGCTCACGCGGCGACCGGCTTACGCTCGTCCGCGCCGGGCAGAAGGCGGCTGCGGCCGGTCAGGAAACCGATGATGTCGCGCGAGAGCTCCTCCTTGGCCATCAGGTACGCCAGGATCGTCTCGTCCGACGGGGTGGTGAAGCTGTCCGCGAAGATCGAGACTCCCTCCAACGACTTGGTAGAGAGGCCGAGCTGGAGCAAGCGGTACTTGACGTCGTGTTCCGAGGTGGCGAACTCGTAGATCGGGCTGCGGTACTCCAGGCCGTACTCGGCGATGAACTTGTCGAAGTACGCCCGGGCAACCCCTCGCTGCTCCGGGTACTCCTGCTGGTAGGTGGCGATGCCGTCGTTCACCAGCGTGATGCCGTTGCGCAGGCAGTAATCGATGACGTGTGCGTGGATGGCGATTTTCTCGCCGAGCAGGACCAGGTTCTTCTCGTACTTGAGGATGTCCTCCTCGATCGACTCGATGGCGATCGAACGGAACGCCCCGCTGACGTCCTGCACCACGTGGGTCACCACCAGGTCGCCGAAGCGGACCCGCAGTTCCTGAACACGCAGGGCCAACGCCTCACGGCGCAGCGAGCAGCCACTGTTGGCAGTGAACAGGTGCACGGGGATGCCCTGGAGCATTAGGCTGCACGCCGCGAGAGTGCTGTCCCGCCCTCCGGTGAACATGACGAGCTGAGGGGCCGACGAGTCGTAATTCATCTTGAGTCCTCCGTGAGGGGTGCTAACTCCGCGTCGCCGCTACGGGGACGAGGGGACGGGCGAGATGGAGCAGGGCGGCGCCCGACGACGAACGCCGCCAAGCCGCCAATCACCAAGAAGGCTGCGGAGACGAACATGCCCACCGCAACGTCGGTCGCCCGTCCTGGTGCAGGCACTACCCCGGTGGCGGTGGCCAGAGCGAGCCCCAGCGCGCCACCGACGTTCTGGAACATGACGAGAAGGGCGGAGGCCACGCCGCGATGAACGACCGCAACGTCGTCCACCGCGCCGATCGAGGCAGCGGGGTAGCACATGGCGACGCCAACGCCGATGATCACGATCGCCGGGAGGATGCCGGTGGCGTAGGAACGGTCCATTCCGACCAACCCGAGGTACGCGAGGCCACCGGTGATCAAGGCCATGCCGGCCATCAGCACCCGTGCCGCGCCGACCCGGGTTACCAGGCGGGCGCCGAGGGCCGCTGCAGCCGCGTTGGCGATGCTCTGTGGCACCAGCGCCAGCCCGGCACCGAACGCGTCGTAGCCCCGGTTGGTTTGCAGGGCCAGGCTGATCAGGTACATCGAGGTAACGATGGCAGCGAAGACTGCGGCCAGCGCCAGGCAGTAGGCGATCACCCGGCGGGAACGGAGTACGTCGACCGGGATGAGGCGACCGGTGCGAGTGGTGCGGTGCCGGTAGAAGAGGGCGCAGGCGGTGGCACCGGCAAGTTGGAGCACGATCCACATCGGAGCCGTGGTGCCGACGCCACCCACCGCGCTCATCAGCAGCATCAGCGCGGCGGTGAGGGAGAACGCGCCGGCAATGTCGGCCTTGCCCTCTATGTCGACGTCGGCCGGCGCCAGCCGTAGGGTCACCAGCAGCACCACGATGGTGAGCGGGAGGTAGAGCAGGAAGCTGAGACGCCAGCCGAGGTCCGTGACGACCAGGCCGGGCACCACCAGGCCCAACGAGAAACCGATCGAACCCATGGCGCTGAAGATGCCGATCGCCCGGTTCCGCTTCGGCCCGGGCGACAGGCCGGTGGTGATCAGCGCGAGAGCTGCGGGAGTACTCAGCGCCGCTCCCGCGCCCTGAATCACTCGGCCGAGGACGAGTGTCCAGCTGCCGGCCGCAGCAGCGCAGACGACGCAGCCAAGGCTGAACAGCAGAATTCCGGCCTGGAACACGCGGCGCTTGTCATGGATGTCGACCAAGCGCCCGGCCACCGGTAGGAACGCGGCGTAGGCGACCAGGAACGAACCGGCGACGAGTTGGAGCTGTGTGCCGGTGAGCCCCAGATCGTCACGGATGGCGCCGACCTGCACGTTGATGCTCGACGCACTCATGCCCTCCACCAGGAGCGCCGAGCAGATTGCCAGCGTCATCAGTAAGGACAACGTCGGAGTATCTGAGTGCGACCGACTATTTCCGGTCATGATTTAAGGATTTCCCCTGTTCTATGCCGGGCCAGCATGGGGCACCGACGGAAGCCGCCGGGCCATTCTCTGATCCGTGGCATCATTGCCGTGAACAAATGCCCAGCTATTCCCCGGTAAGCCGAACTCGCGGCTTCAGTGAAGGAATCACACCTCTCCCTGCTAGCCGTGCGTATCACCGTCGCTGACAGACGGTATCACCGCCATGGTTAGGTTTGTTGCCCCCTTCGTCCGACCACTCGTGTCTCCGCAAACACAGTGGAGGTTGACCTGCGTAGATGCTGCCGGTGGACCGGGGAGGCAGACGGAGGCCAGGTTGCCGGAGGTATCTGGGCGCCGCGCACCGGTGCGTCGGCGTGGGGTTCGCGTGGTTCGGGTGCCGGGCGGGATCGCGGGTGTTAGGCACCTTTAGATCCTTGTACCGCACCAGGACCAGTCGCACGTGCTATCAGCTGGGAACTCTCGGCTCGAGCTGACGATCGACGACACGGTCAGCCCCATGTCGGATCGCGGCGGCGGCGCCGATGAGCCGACTCGATGCCGGCTCAGCCGCATGCCGTCGTCAACCGCCTCCCCGGATCCGGCCGTACACGGACCCGGAGAAGTTCTTCGTGGTGCCGTCATCGACCAGCGGACCACGGTGTACACCCTCGGTGCCGCCGGGCCGGCACCTGCTCGACTTCCCCCATCGCTGGCGAGGCTCCCCCACCCAAGGTCAGCTCGTGACCTGCGCCAATCGTGCGACACCCAAAAAATGAGCTTCCGACCTGGCGGAACTGAATGCCGGGTGGCGATCCATCCCCACCGCTCAGGTGACCGGGAGGGTGCGGGCCGACGTCGCAGCGAGCAGGTTAGCTGCAAATGTCAGCTCCTGGACCGCCGCCCAAGCTCAACCCGATCTCATGCCGCAGAAGAGATGCGCGGCCCGTCGGTGTGTTACTCCCGGTAACGCCAGCCTGGTCGTTGGTCGCGCCATCCGATTCGTAATCTTGGCCAAAGACCTAACTAACGGCGTCAGTCCATGCGACGTCTGGCCCGGTGTCCCTTGGTCACGTCCGGGGGCTGTCTCGCTAAAGGCACCTCTCTTGTCAACCTGCGGGCAGCAGAGAGGTTTCCGTGTCTTTGATCATGGTGCGGTAGACGACGTCGGCTAGTACTGCAACGGCAGTTGGTCAGGGGTAGCCGTGTCGTCGGTAGTGGCAGGTTCGGGCTTGGTGTTGGCGTCGTCGGCGCCATCGGGACCAGGCCCAGACGTGCTCTGGTGGGTGCGTTGATCGGACTGCGAGTGCGGTGAGCAGTCTTCGGATCTCCGGTACGGTGTAGCCGATCATCATGTCGTCGCCTGAGCTGGGTCCCCTTTTGCGGTAAGGGATCGGGCGACCGACAGCCAGGCGTGGGCGGCCATGGACAGGGTGATGTGGGCGTACCAGGCCCGCCAGTCACGGACCTGGTACTCGTCGAGGCCGGCTTCGTTCTTGGCCTGTTGGAAGCACTCCTCGATCGCCCACCGTGCCCCCGCGATGCGGGCCAGGTCGACCAGGCGGGTGCGGCGGGGCCCGTAACAGACGTAGTACGCGATCTCCCCGGTCGTCATGCTGCGCCGGGCGAGCAGCCAATGCCCCCGGCCCGGTTGCCAGCAGATACGCACCGGCACCCGCGCCCACCAGTATTCGCGCGGGCCGTGCGCACCGGCGCCGGCGGACAGCCGGCACCACGCCCGCGCTGGCAGAGCAGCGATCAGATCGTCCGCGCGGGCCTGACCCATCGTGGTGGTGATCATGTCGTCGTTGCGGCGGGTCGCGACCACATAACCCACATCCCGGTGTTCCAACCAGACCCGCAGGGATTTCGACTGGCCGTAGGCCTCGTCCATCGTCACCCACCCGACGGGCACCCCGGCATCCAAGGCTCGGGCCAGCATCTCCCGGGCCATCTGGACCTTCGTGGCGAACTGCACCTCGTCCGGGATCCCCGCGTCCCGGCACCGATCCCGGTCATCGGTCCACGACGCCGGGAGGTAGAGCTGCCGGTCGATCAGCGCGTGTCCCTTCGCCGACCGGTAGGCCAGGAACGTCCCGACCTGGCAGTTCTCCGTCCGACCAGCGGTGCCCGAATACTGGCGCTGCACCCCGGCCGACCGGGTGCCCTTCTTCAGGAACCCGGTGTCGTCGACGATCAACACACCGTTCGGGTCGCCGAGGTGCTCGACGACGTAGTCCCGCACGTCGTCACGGACCGCGTCGACGTCCCAGTCCGCCCACCGCAGCAACCGCTGCATACCGTCCGGCGACACATCCCCGGCCTGCTCAGCCAGGGTCCAGCCATTCTTCCGGCCCAGGCCCGACACCAGGCCGCACAGGTACTGACGCACCCGCCGCCGCGGCTCCGACCGCCGAAACCTGGGCCCGATCCGGACATGCAACCGGTCCAACTCCCCGTGCCAACGATCGACATCAACGTCCGTCACAGGCAGACCAACGAACGCGAGCCGAACTCGATTCGCCTACTGCCGTTGCAGTACTAGCCGGTCGCGCATCACCTCCGCGCTGACGCCATGATCGAGACTCGCCCAGATCGACGAACCGGACGTCGCGCTCCACACCATGATGACAGCGGCCGTGGCGGCGACCTCATCAATCTTGGCCGAGTGCTCGATGGAATGCGGGCCACTGACTATCACCGCATGCGGGCGCGTCCGCCGGCATTCCGTCGCCACGTGACGGACATCCGCGATCATGCCGACCACCTCGTGCCCGTGCGTTTCACCCAGCAGGCGAGTGATCCAATGTGTTACCGCGGCATCAGAATCAACAATCAGGATCCTCAATCTTCTCCCCCGTCAATGAAGGCAACTGCGGATTACGATCGTAACGCATCAATCAACGCAATCCACGATGATAAATCCCTCACGCAGGTCCGAAAATGCCTGCCTCACCAACTCCACCAGGTCCGTGGAACCGTCCGCCTCCACCCAGAATCGGACAGCAGTGGCCGCTGCGGCCACGCACGCGCCGGCAAGGACCCAAAGCGCCATCCCCGGTGCCCCGGCTGCGGATTCGGCTTGGAGCGCCTTCACGATCATGCGCTGATCGTCGGGCTGTCGCTGCAGGTATCCCGCGTGCAGCGCCGGGGTCGCGAACACCAGCCGGGTCCGCTCCAGCAGATCCTGCCGTTCCTCGCCGCTCAATGCCAACAGTCCGGCGATCAGCGCATTGCAGATCTTCTCGACCGGCGGCTCGTCCGCGGGCCTGGCCAGTAGGTGGGCGGCGACCGTCGACTTGTGCTCGCCGGCGAAGACGACTTCCTCCTTGCTGCCGAAGTAGCGGAAGAACGTCATTTGCGACACGCCGGCCGCCGCCGCGATTTCCCTGACCGTCGTGGCCTCGTATCCGCGCTCCCGGAACATCATCATCGCGACCTGTCGCAGTCGGTCGCGGGTTTCCCGTTTACGGGTGCGCACGTCGGTGGCGGGTGAGTGGGACCTCATCTGCGCATCACCGCATGTCAGCGGCTGCCGGCTCGTCCGGAGTCGCGTGCTGGGTCGTCTCCTCCGGCAGTGGGTGACGCCCGCCCGGTAGCAGCCACGCGCACAACACCCCCCCGGCAAGCGCTACGACGGCACACGCCACCATCACCTCGGCCACCCCTGCGGCGAACGCAACCCCTGCGGCTTGCCGCAGGCCGTCGCCGGCCACCTCGTTGGCGCCGACGATCGATCCGCGTGCCGTGGCCGCCGCCGCTGGCGGAAGGCCACGTAGCGCCGGTGCCAGCCGGTCGGCGTAGGTCGCCGACAGCAGGCTGCCCAAGACCGCGACCGCAAACGCCCCGCCGAACTGGCGCAACGTGTTGATGACGGCGGAGCCGAGGCCCGCCGAACGGTTGCCCACCGCCGCGGTGGCAGTCGAGATCGCCGCCGCTGTCGTGATGCCGAAACCGAGGCCGACGGCGATGAGACCGATCACGACCACCGCATAACCCCGGTCGACGGTGATTGAACCCAGCGCGAACAATCCCGCGGCGTTGAGAATCAGGCCGGACAGGATGGTGGGTTTGCTGCCAAGCCATCCGTCGAGCCGAGAGCTGAGCGCCCCGCCCACCAGCAATCCACCCATCATCGGGGTCAGCCGCAGGCCCGCTTCGAGTGCTCCCTCGTCGAGCACCGCCTGAAAGTACTGGGGGATGGCGAAGAGGATGCCGATCAGCGCCACCGTGGTGATCACTGCGGCGACGCTGCCCCCGGTGAACCGCCGGTCGCGGAACAGGGAGCCGGGCACCAGCGGATGCAGCACACGGCGCTCCCACCAAATGAAGCAGGCGAAGGCGACCAGAGCCACTACCGTCAGAGTCAAGGTCCGCCCTGACCACCAACCTCTCTCCGGCGCCTCGATGAAGGCGTAGATCAGAACGACGATCGAAAACACGGAGAGGACCGCACCGAGAAAATCGATCGGCGCCCGCGTCCGTTCCTCCTGCTCCCGCAGCAGGAACACACCGATCGCCAGGCACATCGCCACGAGGGGCACGTTGATCCAGAAGACCGAACTCCATGAATAGTTCTCCAACAACAGGCCGCCGGCCAGCGGGCCGAGCGGCATGCCGGCGGCCACCGCAGCCGTGAACACGCCAATCGCCCGGACTCGCTCGTGTGCCGCGAACGTGGTGGTGACGATCGCCAAACTCAACGAGAGCAGGATCGCCGCGCCGATCCCCTGCAGGGCGCGCGCGGCGATCAGGACCCCGACCGAAGGCGAGACCGCCGCCAGGGCCGAGGCGGCGCCGAACAGCACCATGCCGGCGAGGATCACTCGCTTGGTGCCGAGGCGATCTCCGAGCAGTCCTGCGGGCAGCATGGAGGCCGCGTAGGACAACGTGTATGCGTTGACGATCCACTGCAGCTGCGCGGTAGTGGCGCCGAGGGCGCCGGAGATCTCCGGCAGTGCGATGTTCAGCACGGTCACGTCGAGGCTGACCAGGAACACGGCCAGGCAGAGCACGGCGAGAACCCACCAGCGCCGCCGGTTGCGAGCCTCGTCCATCGAAGTCCCATCTGTTGATCTGTGTAAATGTTACTCGCTAACAGAAACGTCCGCCACCACTGCCGTCAACAGGGCGCCTGCCCGGGCAGCACGGTCAGTTCGCCTGGCTGGTGAACGGTGGTTCGCAAGGAAGCGTCCACCGCCACGACGTAGCGCCGGGGCGGGCCGCTGGTGGCCCACACCGCGCTGACGATGGTGGCCCGACGGCCGTCCAGGAGCACCCGGGTACCGGGTGCGTGACCGTCCTCATTCACCACGAGGACCGCGTCGAGTATGTGACTGACGCCGGTCAGGGGGAGTCCCATCCGCGACTCCCAGACGCCCTCTTGGTCGACCACCGTGTCCGCGGCACGAAATACTGCGTCCAGGCGGGCGCTGTCATTCCGTACCTGCACCTGGTGGTGTGCGGCACCGGCATCGAGTGCGGCCCGGATTCGGGTCCGCAGGCTCATGTCATCGTCATCGAGCAGCAGCCGCGCGGCCCGGTCGAGGACCGCGCAAACGGTGTCCATCGCCGTCTCCTCGCCCATCTCCGCCGTCCAGGCCAGTTCGCCGGCGTTCGGCAACACCTGCGGAGACTCGAGGGCGACGACGTGGTAGAGCAATGCCAGGGTCTCGACCCGGCCGGTCCCGTGATACAGCTGGCCTACACCGGTGCCGCGCATACCCCGGCTCGGTGGGAACCGTTCGACGAGGTGCTGAGCACGCCCGAACGGCAGGTCGGCGCTCAGCCGGGTGTCGGCAACGCGTTGCTCCGCGGTCCGGCGTCCGCGGCACTCGATGAGCCAGGCTCGGTGAGCATCGCCGCCGGGCGGGTAGATCGTTCGGTCCGCCGAGGCTGGGGGCGTGGCCAGTTGCCGCGCAGCGACCGAGTACGGCACGTCCGCCTGCGCCGCATAGTCGCGCACGGCACGTTTGCGGGCCCGGTCGGGTGCGGCCTTCCTCTTGCCGGTGGGCGGGTCAGACATATCGGTCTCCGTTGACTCGTGACTTCGTCGGGGGCCTGGCTGGTGCGAGAGACCTCCGCCGGTCTCCGCAGGTCACAGGGCCGGCGTTGTGTCAGGCACCGAAGCTCCGTGGTCGGCCGCGCGGAAGACGAGCTTGGACTTGTCGATGTCGTCCGGGTCGCCCTCGCAGTCCACCACGACGATCTGACCCGGGGTCAGCTCGTTGAACAGGATCCGCTCGGAGAGGTTGTCCTCGATGTCGCGCTGGATCGTGCGACGAAGCGGACGGGCACCGAGCACCGGGTCGAAGCCCTTCGCGGCCAGGTACTTCTTGGCGTTGTCGGTCAGCTCCAGACCCATGTCCTTGTTGCGCAGCTGGCCCTCGATCCGCTGGATCATGATGTCCACGATCGAGAGGATCTCGGTCTGACGCAGCTGGTGGAAGACGATGGTGTCGTCGATCCGGTTGAGGAACTCAGGCCGGAAGTGCTGCTTGAGCTCGTCGTTGACCTTCTGCTTCATCCGGTCGTAGTTGGACTCGGAGTCCTCCGACTGCTGGAAGCCCAGCGACACCGCCTTGGCGACGTCTCGGGTGCCCAGGTTGGTGGTCAGGATGATGACCGTGTTCTTGAAGTCCACGATTCGACCCTGACCGTCGGTGAGCCGACCGTCTTCGAGGATCTGCAGGAGCGTGTTGAACACGTCCGGGTGGGCCTTCTCGATCTCGTCGAAGAGGACCACCGAGAACGGCCGACGCCGCACCTTCTCGGTCAGCTGCCCGCCCTCGTCGTAGCCGACGTAGCCGGGAGGGGCACCCACGAGCCGGGAGACCGTGTAACGGTCGTGGAACTCGGACATGTCCAGCTGGATGAGGGAGTCCTCGCTGCCGAAGAGGAACTCGGCGAGCGCCTTGGACAGCTCGGTCTT
The DNA here is from genome assembly GCF_015751765.1 of Micromonospora ureilytica. Lineage (NCBI taxonomy): Bacteria > Bacillati > Actinomycetota > Actinomycetes > Micromonosporales > Micromonosporaceae > Micromonospora > Micromonospora ureilytica. Next base: position 796,094 of record NZ_JADOTX010000001.1, on the reverse strand, counting down.
ACCGACGCCGGACGGGCCGGCGAAGATGAACGAGCCCGACGGGCGCTTCGGGTCCTTCAGGCCGGCCCGGGTACGCCGGATCGCCTTCGAGACCGCCTTGACTGCGTCCTCCTGGCCGATGACGCGCTTGTGCAGCTCGTCCTCCATGCGCAGCAGGCGCGAGGTCTCCTCCTCGGTCAGCTTGTAGACCGGGATGCCGGTCCAGTTGCCGAGCACCTCGGCGATCTGCTCGTCGTCAACCTCGCTGACGACGTCCAGGTCACCGGCCTTCCACTCCTTCTCCCGCTGAGCCTTCTGCCCGAGGAGCTGCTTCTCCTTGTCGCGCAGCTGGGCGGCGCGCTCGAAGTCCTGCGCGTCGATCGCGGACTCCTTGTCGCGACGCACCTGGGCGATCCGCTCGTCGAAGTCACGCAGGTCTGGCGGCGCGGTCATCCGACGGATCCGCATCCGCGCACCGGCCTCGTCGATCAGGTCGATCGCCTTGTCCGGCAGGAAGCGGTCGGAGATGTACCGATCGGCCAGGGTCGCGGCAGCCACCAGGGCGGCATCCGTGATCGAGACGCGGTGGTGAGCCTCGTAACGGTCCCGGAGACCCTTGAGGATCTGAATCGTCATGTCGAGACTCGGCTCCTCGACGCGTACTGGCTGGAACCGCCGTTCCAAGGCCGCGTCCTTCTCAACGTATTTCCGGTACTCATCGCTCGTGGTGGCACCGATGGTCTGCAGCTCACCACGGGCCAGCATCGGCTTGAGGATGCTCGCGGCGTCGATCGCGCCCTCGGCGGCACCCGCACCCACCAGGGTGTGGATCTCGTCGATGAACAGGATGATGTCGCCGCGGGTGCGGATCTCCTTGAGCACCTTCTTGAGGCGCTCCTCGAAGTCACCGCGGTAGCGGGAACCGGCGACGAGCGCACCCAGGTCGAGCGTGTAGAGCTGCTTGTCCTTGAGAGTCTCGGGCACCTCGCCCTTGATGATCTTCTGGGAAAGCCCCTCCACCACGGCGGTCTTACCGACGCCAGGCTCACCGATCAGGACCGGGTTGTTCTTGGTACGGCGGGAGAGCACCTGCATGACCCGCTCGATTTCCTTCTCGCGCCCGATGACCGGGTCGAGCTTGCCCTCGCGGGCGGCCTGAGTCAGGTTGCGGCCGAACTGGTCCAGCACCAGGCTGGTCGACGGCGCGGCCTCACCCGGCGCGGCACCCGCCGCAGCAGGCTCCTTGCCCTGGTAGCCGGAGAGCAGCTGGATCACCTGCTGGCGGACCCGGTTGAGATCGGCGCCGAGCTTGACCAGCACCTGGGCGGCAACGCCCTCGCCCTCACGGATCAGCCCGAGCAGGATGTGCTCCGTGCCGATGTAGTTGTGGCCGAGCTGCAGCGCCTCGCGCAGCGACAGCTCCAGCACCTTCTTGGCCCGCGGCGTGAACGGGATGTGCCCGCTCGGCGCCTGCTGACCCTGGCCGATGATCTCCTCGACCTGCTGGCGGACGCCCTCCAGGGAGATGCCGAGGCTCTCCAGGGCCTTTGCCGCGACGCCTTCACCTTCGTGGATCAGGCCCAGCAGGATGTGTTCCGTACCGATGTAGTTGTGGTTGAGCATCCGGGCCTCTTCTTGGGCCAGGACGACAACCCGTCGCGCTCGGTCGGTGAACCGCTCGAACATGACAACCCACACTCCCGGCGAGACCCCACGCATCCGCCAGTTGCAGGGCGCATAAGAACGCCAGACGGTTGATTACGCTGAGTCGGAGCCTCTTGGCCCATCGTGTGGTCCTGCGTGGGTCACCACACTGGGCACGGGCAGGCGCACTGCCCGCTACCCATACTAGCCCGGACCGCCACCGGCCGCATCCGCATGGGCCGCTGCTCCGCCCGGACGCCGGCAAGTCCTGACGGCGGGCAATTCTGAGCTGCATTAACGAGGATGCCGCAGGGATGGCCCCGGTGAATTCGTGCCCCATCCCGGCTAGTGCGCTGACCAAGAACGTTCACCGTGTTGATGACACTCCGGGCGGGGTGCATGGAATCGGGTCGGATGGGTCTCAGGCTCGATGGCAATCGTGATCGCTATCGGAAGTGAGGTGTGGGATGGCCGAGCCGGTGAGGGCGCGGCGGTTGAGCGATGAGGAGGGCCGCGGGCTGCAGCAGCTCGTGCGGCGGGGCAAGCACGAGTCGATCCGGGTTCGCCGGGCGTTGATCATCATGGCGTCGGCGTCGGGTACCCCGGTGCCGGCGATCGCCCGACTGGTCGCCGCGCACGAGGACACCGTCCGGGACGTGGTCCACCGGTTCAACGAGATCGGACTACGCGCGGTGGACCCTCAGTGGGCGGGAGGCCGTCCCCGCCTGATCACTGATGATGACCAGCGATTCATCGTCGCGACGGCCACGACCCGGCCGAAGAGTCTGGGTCGCCCCTTCACGCATTGGAGTATCCGCAAGCTCGCTGACTACCTGGCCACCAACCGGGTCAGGCGAGTGACCATCGGTCGAGAACGACTGCGACAGATCCTGCGCCGTCACGACGTGTCCTTCCAGCGCACCCGCACGTGGAAGGAATCCCGCGACCCGGACAAAGACGCCAAGCTCGACCGCATCGAGGAGGTGACCCACCGGTTCCCGGATCGGTGTTTCGCCTTCGACCAGTTCGGGCCGCTGTCGATCCGCCCGCAACACGGCGTCGGGTGGGCGCCGGCCGGCAGACCGAACCGGCTGCCGGCGACCTACACGCGTACGCATGGCATCCGCTACTTCCACGGCTGCTACAGCCTCGGCGATGACCAGCTCTGGGGCGTGATGCGCTGGCGCAAAGGCGGCGACCACACTCTGACCGCGCTCAAGTCGATCCGCGCCGCCCGCCCGGACGGCGCCCCGATCTACGTGATCCTCGACAACCTGTCGGCGAACAAGACCCCAGCGATCCGGGCGTGGGCTGCCCGCAACGAAGTTGAGCTCTGCTTCACCCCCACCCAGGCGTCCTGGGCCAACCCGATCGAGGCCCAGTTCGGGCCGCTACGCGCGTTCACCCTGGCTAACTCCAACTACCCTAACCACACCGTCATGGCCCGTGAGCTGCAGCAGTACCTGCGTTGGCGCAACGTCAACGCCCGCCACCCCGACGTCCTCGCCGCGCAACGGCGGGAACGAGCCCGCATCCGCAGTGAACGCCGGCAACGCTGGGGCCGACCACGGGCCAAGGCTGCCTGACGCTCAGAACCGTTGACGTTCATAGACCTAGCCATGCCGCGACAGGTCGGCACCACCGCGCCCGCAGGCCACCAGTTCACTTAACCGAACGGTGTTGCCTCTAGAAACGGTCGGCGACAGCCGGACTCCGGTCCTGTGGAAAGCGAGCAGCGCATGACTGAACAGCAGGAACTCCGTGGCGGAGTGAACGTCGTGCGCCGCTATGGTGACGTCGTCCACCGGCCGGCGTCACCGGCGGCGCCGGCGATCCACCGGCTCCTGCGGCACCTCCACGACCACGGATTCCACGGCGCGCCGGAGCCACGTGGCTTCGACAGCGAGGGCAACGAGATACTCACGTTCCTCGACGGCGAGGTGCCCGACGTGCTAACGCCTGAGCTGCGTACGCCCGAGTTCCTCGCCACCGCGGCCGCACTGTTGCGCGGTCTTCACGACGCGAGCGTCACGTTCCAGCCGCGCCCCGACGACCCCTGGCTCTTCCCTGTCCGACAGCCGGCCGAGGTCATGTGCCACGGTGACGCCGCCCAGTACAACAGTGTCGTCAAGGACGGCCTGGCAGTCGGTTTCATCGACTTCGACGCGGCCCACCCCGGGCCGCGCGTCTGGGACGTCGCCTACGCCGTCTACCGGTCGCGCCATTGCAGGGGCCGGAAAACCCGGAGAGCTTCGGCACACCGCAGGAGCAGGGGCGCCGGGTCGCAGAATTCTGCCGTACGTACGGGCCGGAAGTGGGAGTCGAGGTCGTCGACGTCGTCCCGGACCGGCTGCAGGCGCTTATCGACTTCATGCGGGATCAGGCCGGCCAGGGCAACGAAGCGTTCCAGCAGCACATTGCGGAAGGGCACACCGATCTGTACGAGGCGGACATCCGCTACATACGGGCGCACCGCGACACGCTGTGCGCCGCCTTCAAGGAGGACTAGCTAATACCAACGCCCCACTCACCAAGGTAAACGTTCTTGGTCAGCGCACTAGTGTCCTGCGCCGGAAATTCGCCTGATAAGTTGGTGCAGGGTGCGGTGATGGCACGGACCGGGCGCCCTACCGCACCGCTGGTGTTGACCGACGAGGAACGCGCGACGCTGATCCGCTGGTCGCGTCGGGCGAAGTCTTCGCAGGTTCTCGCGATGCGGTCCCGGATCATTCTGGCGTGCGCCGAAGGCGCTTCGAACACTGATGTGGCAGCGGCTCTGGATGTTCATCTGTCCACAGTGGGTAAATGGCGGCGTCGGTTCGTGGTCGAACGCCTCGACGGGTTGATCGATGAGCAGCGTCCTGGCCGGCCCCCGTCAATCGCCTTGGACAAGGTCGAAGAGGTGCTCGTGCAGGCCTCCATGGCTCAACTGAACCTGGTCAAGATCCATCCCTGGCGGGACGGGAATGGTCGGATGTCGCGCTGTCTACACACCCTCGTGCTCGCCCGCGATGGTGTCCTCGCCCCGGAGTTCTCCTCCATTGAGGAGTGGCTCGGCGTCGGTCGGAACACCTACGCCTACTACGACGCGCTCGGCGAGGTGGGCGGTCCGACCTGGCAGCCTGACAACGACACCAGCAGGTGGGTCCGATTCTGCCTAAGCGCTCATCACCAACAAGCCCAACTGGTCCGACAACGCCTCGATCAGGCCGCGCAGCTCTGGGAACTGCTCGACACCTGGGTCCGACGCGCAGGCCTACCCGAGCGGGTGGTCAGCGCCCTCTACCTGGCCGCCACCGGCGGTCGAGTGCGCCGCACTGTCTATCAGCGCGATGAGAGCCTCACCGACGACCAAGCAACCCGTGACCTTCGCGCCCTCGTCCGGGCAGGCATGCTCGAACAGCACGGCGAAACCCGAGGCAGGTTCTACCTCACCTCGCCGATACTGCGCGACCTCGCAGCCCCCGCGCTGCGCCCAAAGGAAATCATCGACCCGTACCGACGGTGAGCCGCAGCTCCGGCATGCTCACCACCGTAAATCTGCGACGTCTGCGCGCCGAAGAGACGCCATTTCCTGTCACCGAATTGGACAGATGCGGCCAATCATAGCGGGGCAGCCGCTCCCGAGATTTACCACATTTGGTTCTAAGTAATCCCAAATAGGACAGCCAGCCTGTCCTATTTATCGTGATTTTCCACGAAATTTGGTGTCCGAGGGGGGACTTGAACCCCCACACCCTATACGGGTACTAGCACCTCAAGCTAGCGCGTCTGCCATTCCGCCACCCGGACCTACACGTTCAGCCTACCTCGCCGACCAGATGATCTTTCGATCCGGTGGTCGGCACGGCGGGCCGCACGGGGAGTTACTGTACACGCCGCTCGTGGATCATGCACATCGCCTTCCGGCGCCTCTGTCCCGGCGCTTGCGCCGCTGCTCAGGCCGCCCCAAACGGCCGCCCCGACACACCGTCGGAGCGTGTCCGGGTAGCGTCCGGCGGCCATCTGACGGCAGCATTGCCACGTGTCCCATCCCTCCCCCTTGGCAGCCGCCCAGCACCGAGCCCTCGCCCTGCGCGCCGCGGGCGACCTCAGCGCCGCCCGGCAACTGCTCGCGGAGGCCGTCGAATCCGCTCCCCCGCCGTACGGTGACGACCATCCCGAGGTGCTGCACACCGCGCATCTGCTGGCGCGGCTGCACCGGGAGGGGGACGACCCGCTCGCCGCTCGCCGGGTGTTGGAGGAGGCGTTCGCGGCGGGCGAGCGGCGCTGGGAGCATTCCGACCCACTGATGCTCGCGCTCGCCTTCGAGCTTGCCGAGGTGGCGGAGGAACTGGGCAACCGGCACGAGGCCCGCCGCAACTACACCCGGGTTGCCACCGCCGGGCCCGCCGCGCTCGGTGAGAACCACCCGGCGGTACGCGCAGCCCGCGACTACCTCGGCCCACCCGCGTCGACGCCAGGCGAGCAGCACCGCGCGCCGACGACCGGTCCGGCCCCGGTCACCGACCCGGGTGCCCGGTCGGCGCTGTCCGGCCCGACCCTGTCGCTGGCGACCCTCGCCGCGATGCGGCCCTCCGCCGGTGGCCCGCCGCCCGCCGTCTCACCCTGGGCGCCGCCGCAACCGCCGGCCACACCCCAACCAACCCCTCCAGCGGTACGCGCACCAGCGACACCCACGTCACCCGGCAACGCCACCGCGGCACCGGTTCCCGCCCCTCGGGCGACGCCCGTTCAGCCGGCAGCTTCCTCGGTCGCGCCGGCGCAGTCGGGCCCGTCGACGGCCGCACCCAGACCTGCGACGCCGCCGCCCCCGCGCGCCGAAGCGCCACCGCTGGCGAACGCGATGCCACCCCGTCAACGCGCCAGCGAGCAACCACCCGGACCAACGCGCCCGGGCCTCGACCAGCTGCAGCCCGAGCCCGCGACGCCGCCCGGCCAGCGCCCCGACGGGCAACCGTCCGGGCCGTCCCGGCCAGCGGTCGGCCCGATGCCCCGGCCGAGCGCCGAGGGTCCGCAGACAACGACGGCCGCGCACCCGACGCCGCGGCCGAAGGCTGAGGGCCCGCCAACGACGACGGCCGCGCAGCAGCCACCACGCCGACCGCCGTCCGGGCCAGCCGTGGCACCACGTCAGCGGGTGGGCGGCCAGGCCACCCCGCCGGTGGTCGACATGCCACCCCAGCCGTCGACTCCAACCGCCTCGGCCCCGACCGCCCCGCCGGCAACACCGGCGCTGCCGGCACCTCGCTGGGACGACCCCACGATCCGGGTACGGCAGATCGAGCCGCTGCTCGCCGAAGAGGCCGCCCGAGCCGCCGCCCGGCCAACCGCGCAAAGCAGGCCGAGCACGCCGCGCGAATCGCACAAGGTGTCCGTCGTTGAGCCGACATCACCGGGCAGGCCCTCCCCGACCGTCGACCACCCAGGGCCGGCGTACCCGATGAGCGGACCACCGGCCCAGCCCATCAGCGCACCGCCGGTGACCCCGCATCCGATTTCCGCGCCCCCCAGCCATTCGTACCCGGTCTCCGGACCACCGGCCCAGCCATACCCGGTGTCCGCACCACCCGGCTACGGCCAATCCGTTTCCACGCCACCCGGGCACACCTACCCGGTTTCCGCACCGCCCGATTTCGGGTCGCCCGTCTCAGCGCCGCCGTACGGACCACCCGTCTCCGCGCCTCCGGTGAGCGCACCGCCCGTACCGCCCTGGGGGTTGACCGCACCGCCCTGGAGCAGCAGCGCCCCACCGCAGCCCCTGGCCACTCCAGGTGCCGACCCCACCGCCCAGACCACGACGCCTACGCAGGCCACGATGCCCACGCAGACCGCGACGGCTGCGCAGGACGTGACCGCTACGGGCACAACGACCGCTGGGCAGACCACGATGGACGCGGGCGGCGGTGCCGACGGTGACTCCGGGCTGGGCATCCTCGACGCCCCGGTGGCGCCGACCCGGCAGGGCCGTGACGCGCTGTCCGACCAGACCGTGGTGCTCCGGCCCGTGCCGTCGCATGTCGGCCCGGCCGGGGTTGAGACCAGTCCGGGCTGGCCCACCGCCGCCCAGCCCGCCTCCACCGCAGCGCAGGCCAACCCCACCGCCGCGCAGGCCAACCCCACCGCCGCGCAGGCCAACCCCACGACCGCCCAGGCATACCCGAGCATCACTCAGGCAAGCCCCTTCGCCGGGCAGCCCAACCCCGTTGCGCAGCCGGCCTGGTCACCGGGGGTCGGCACCGACCCGGCACCGCCAGCCGCACCGCCACCGGTCCAGCAGTACCACCACCAGCCGCCCCAGCCGCCGTACCCGACCCAGGGCCAGCACCAGGCGCCGTACCCGGGTCACCAGTACCACCCGGCGCCGGACGCGCACCGGCCGGCGTACGCCGATGACGGTGGGTCGACGGGCCGCAACCGGGCGGCGCTGATCGGCGCGGTCGTGGCGGCCGGGGTTGCCGTCGTGGCGGTGGCGGGCCTGGGCGCGGTGGTGCTGACCCGCGACGACCCGCCGCCGACGGGGACCGCGCCGACGGCCGCGGCGCCGGCACCGACGGCGGCCGGGCCCGCGCCGGGTGACCTGAAGCTGCGCGACGATTCGACCACGATCACGTTGACGTGGACGGATCCGACCGGCGGTGCGGTGCCGTTCATGGTCGCCGCCGGCCGAGCCGGGCAGGCCCTGGGCGTGATCGCCACCGTGGACCCGGGCCGGACCAGTTACACGATCAACGGGTTGAACTCCCGAGTGGATCACTGTTTCACCGTGTTGGCGGTCTACTCCACTGACAGCTTTGCGACTTCGGGACAGGTCTGCACCGCGCGCGAGCGCAAAGCCACGCCGAGCGGGGCACCCTCGGGCCGACCGTCGCCGCGCTGAGTCGCGCGGAAACCGCGCCGGAACCGCGCCGAGTCGAGCAGACAGCGGGCTGAGCTGGACGTCCACAACGCACACGCTCGGTATCCACAGGGGTGACACTGCGGGTTCCCCCGCCATCACCAGCGCCATATGATGGCACCCGGCTCAGGGGAGGGGTCGCCGCGAGGCGCGCCACCTGCCACGACTCAGGGGAGGCAGCCGGCTGTGGCCAGCATCGACGACGCCGTACGGACCGAGGCCCCCCGCTCCCGGTCCCGGCTGCGCGGCGGGCTGGTGACCGTGGGCACGGTGGCCGCGCTGCTGGCCGCCATGGGGCTTACCGTCCTCGGGTTGGGCGCGGCGGACAACGCGGTGGCCAACTACGACGCGAGTTCCTGGTTGTGGAGCGCGGCGCGCAGCGAGCTGGCCCGGGTCAACGGGGTCACCGCCCGGGTGGACACTCGCACCGAGATCCCCGGTGCCCGGCAGCATCCGATGCAGATCACCCAGACCGACAGGTTGCTGCTCCTGCGTGACCTGCAGACCGGGCAGGTCAGCTCCCTGGACCTGGCCACCCTCCAGCTCAGCGCGACCACTCGGACCACTCCTGGTCTGGGTGTGAGTGTCGCCCTGCACGAGGACGCGGCGTTCGTCGTCGACGCCGTGCAGGGCATCGTCCGGCAGCTCGACCCGCGATCGCTGACCCCGGTCGGTGAGCCGGTGCGCTATCCGCCGGGCATCACCGGCGGCACCTTCGACGGTAAGGGTCGACTCTGGATCGCGGTGCCCAGCGAGGGCACCGTCTCGGCGATCACCGCCGCCAAGCTGCCGTCCGCGCCGGCGTCGGCCGCTCCGGCGGGCGCCGGGCTCAGCCCGCAGCGCGTCGAGTCGTACGACGTCGCCGACGCCAGCCACGAGCTGGTGGTCTCCACCCTGGACGACGGGGTGGCGGTGCTCGACCGCACGGCCGGGAAGCTGGTGCGGGTGCAGCACGGCGAGGTTCACCCGACGCCGCTGACGCTGTCCGGCCCGGCGGCGCTGCCCGCGCGCACCAGCGGGCCACGGGTGCCGGTCACGGTGACCGCCGAGCGGCGGGTGCTGCTGGTGGGTGACGGTGGGCAGGAGAACGCGTTCACCGTGCCGGGTGAGGGGGACCGGCTCAGCCCGGCGGTGGCCTGGGCGAACCGGTTCTACTGCGCCGACGAGGCCACCGGCACCATCTACTCCTTCGACGCGGCCGGTCAGCTGGTCGAGACCATTCGTGGGCGGGCCAACGGGCCGCTGGAGTTGGAGGTCCGGGAGAATCACCTGTTCATCAACTCCCCCGACTCGGCGACCGCCCGGGTGGTGGACGACAAGCACCAGGTGCGCGAGGTCAACAAGTACGCCAACGACGTGCTCGGTGGTGACCCGCCGCCGGTTCCCCCGCCGCCGCCTCCGCCGAAGAAGCCGCGGGTGGGCAAGCCGAGCGCGCCGCGCAGTGTCACCGCCGCCGCCGGCAACGCCCAGGCGCGGGTGAGTTGGCGGCCGGCCGCCGCCAACGGCGCCGAGATCATCAAGTACGTGGTGGAGGGCGCCGGCCAACGTCTGGAGGTGGGCGCCAACCAGCGTGCGGTGGAGGTCAAGGGTCTGACCAACGGCGAGACGTACCGGTTCGCGGTGCACGCCGTCAACGCCAAGGGCGACGGCCCGCCGCGCAACAGCAACCCGGTGACGCCGACCGCCGCGGTGCCCGACCCGCCGGCGAGCGTCACCGCGCAGGAACGGCCCGACGGCACGGTCCTCGTCAAGTGGCCGGCGGCGAACGGGCAGGGCAACACCATCGCGAGGTACGCGGTGACGGCCAGCTCGGCGGGGACGAACGCGCCGGCCGGCGAGTCAACCAGGACGGAGCTGGTGGTGCCCTCCGGTGAGCTGGAGTTCGGCACCCAGTACGCGTTCACAGTGGTGGCGGTCAACAGCAAGGGCGCCGGGTCGGCGGCGTCCCCGGTCAGCAACACGGTGGTGCCCTTCGCGGCGCCCGGTCGGCCGCTCGACCTGCGTGCCGGCACGGTCGCCAACCAGCCGGGTGCGGTGACGGTGCAGTGGGCGCCGGCCGAGGCCAACGGTCGGCCGGTGACGAAGTACCTGGTGGACGTCGGTGGGCGGGTCAGCGAGGTGACCGACACCCGCACGACAGTCACCGGGCTGGGCAATGGCCAGAACGTCACGGTCAAGGTGAAGGCGGTCAACGAGGCGGGGCCGGGCCCGGAGGCCACCGCCACCGCCCGCACGGTGGCCGAGCCGCGGGTCACGGTGACCGGCTCGTCGTCGACGGTCACCGGGGCGACTGTCACGTTCACGGTGGACGCCGGCGGCGGTCAGGCCACCTGCGCGCTGAGCACGGCGGGCGAGCCGGCGAAGGCCGGGGCGTGCTCCAGCATCACGATGACGGGCCTGACGCCGGGCACCAACTACACGTTCACGGTGACGGCGAGCAACGCCGCCGGCAAGGGCACCGCGAAGAAGGCCCAGGCCACCCAGTCGCTGTACGGAATCGCGACCTGTAAGAACGGGCCGGACGGCGACCAGCGGACCTACTGCAACAAGGAGATTCCCGGCGCCCGTAACGGCAACGAGGTCTTCAAGGTCACCCGGCAGGACAACGACCAGCAGGCCGGCTGGGCGAAGCCGGGCAGCCGACTGAAGGCGTACTGCAAGAAGTCGGGCGAGAACGTCGACTCGTGGATCTACAACAACCAGAAGCAGAGCAACTGGTGGGTGCAGGTCGAGTTCAGCGGGAAGAACTACATCCCGTGGGCCTGGCTCAACCTGGAGGGCGGCGACACCATCAACGTCCTGCCCACCTGCTGAGGACACCAGGCGAGGAGCACCACCGACCGTGAACACCCACGAGCCGCTCACCCAGCCGGAGGTGCAGGGTTTCGCCGCCCTGGCCGCCCGGCTGGCCGAGAACGTCAACGCGGTGGTGCTCGGCAAGCCGCAGGTGGTGCGGCTGGCGCTGACCGCGCTCTTCGCCCAGGGTCATGTGCTGCTGGAGGACGTGCCCGGGGTCGGTAAGACGACCCTGGCGCGGGCCATCGCCGCCACGGTGAAGGGTGAGTGGCGGCGTATCCAGTTCACGCCCGACCTGCTCCCCTCGGACGTGTCCGGCGTGACGATCTTCAACCAGGCGACCCGGGACTTCGAGTTCCATCCGGGGCCGGTCTTCGCCAACATCGTCATCGCCGACGAGATCAACCGGGCGTCGCCGAAGACCCAGTCGGCGTTGCTGGAGGTGATGGAAGAACGGACGGTCACTGTGGACGGGGTCCGGCATCCGGTGCCGTCGCCGTTCCTGGTGGTGGCCACGCAGAATCCGGTGGAGATGGACGGCACCTACCGGCTGCCCGAGGCGCAGTTGGACCGGTTCCTGGTGAAGCTCTCCGTTGGGTACCCGGACGAGGCGGTCGAGGTCGAGGTGCTGCGCGGCGCGACAGTGCGGTCCCCGGAGGCGCTCGCCCCGGTCACCGACACCGCCACCGTCGGCGAGATGGTCCGGATGGCCCGCCGGGTGCACATCGCCGAGCCGCTCTACGCGTACGCGGTCCGGTTGGCCGCAGCCACCCGCACCCACCCGCAGGTGCGCGTCGGGGTCAGCCCCCGGGGCGTGATCGCGTTGACCCGCGCGGCCTGCGCGTACGCGTTGATCGACGGGCGGGGCTGGATCATGCCGGAGGACCTGAAGGCGCTCGTCGAGGCGGTGTTCGCGCACCGGCTGCTGCTCACCCCGGACGCCCAGGTGCGCGGGATGACCCCCGCGGAGGTGTTGCGCCAGGCCGTCGCGTCGGTGCCGGTGCCGCTGCCGTCGGGGCAACCCGCTCCGGTGCAGGGCTGACCGGCAGCAGCGCGATGGGGATCACCGCCCGTGGGGTCGGGCTGCTCGTCGCCGCCGTGGTGCTGCTGGCTGTGGGTTTCCGGTTCGCGTACCCCGAGTTGACGCTGCTCGGCGCGGCGGCCGGCACGGCCGTCGGCTACGCGGCGCTGGTCGCGCTCTGGCGGCCCCGGCTGGTGGTGACCCGCCGCGCGGACCCGGACCGGGTGGCGCGCGGTGAGCCGGCGAGCATGACGTTGACAGTGCGCAACACCGGGCGGCTGCGGTCGGCGAACCTGCTGGCCGAGGACCGGTGCGGGGAGCGGACCGTGCCGGTGCCGGTGTTGCGCCTGCGGCCCGGCCGGGACACCGAGGTCCGCTACGACGTGCCGACCGACCGTCGCGGGGTGGTGCCGGTCGGTCCGCTGCGGGTGACCCGGCGCGACCCACTGGGGTTGGTGGCGCTGGCCCGCCCGTACGGTGCGGCGGTGCCGGTCTGGGTGCACCCCCGGATTCATCCGCTGACGGCGGTGCCCAGAGGTGCGGGGCGCAGCCTCGACGGCCGGGTGGACGGGGTCCCGCACGGGTCGATCACGTTCGACTCGCTGCGGGAGTACGTGGTCGGCGACGAGTTGCGCCGGGTGCACTGGCGCACCAGCGCCCGGGTGGGTGAGCTGATGGTGCGGGAGAACGTGGACACCAGCATGCCGCGCCTGGTCGTCCTGTTGGACAACCGCGTCGCCGGGCACCCGCAGCGGGTCGGCGGGGTGGCGGAGTCGTTCGAGTCGGCCTGTGAGGCGGCGGCGTCGATCGTCACCGCCGCGCACCGCGCCGACGTGCCTGTGCTGTTGCTGTTGGTCGCCGCGGGGCCGGCGGAGCCGACAAAGCTGGCGGGGCCGGCGGAGCCGACAAAGCTGGCGGGGCCGGCGGAGCCAGCCGACGTCACCACGCCCGATGGCGGGGCCGACGGTGCGCTCGGGCCGCTGGACCGGCTCGCCGCCGCCGAGCTGTCCGACGATGGTGACGCGGTGCGGGCGGCCACCACCCGGCTGCGGCAGGACCGGCTCGGCGACACGCTGATCTTCCTGACCGGGCCGGGTGGCCGCGACGAGCTGGGGCACGTCGGGGCGCTGCGCGGGGCGTACCCGTCGGTGGTGGTCGGGGTGTTCGGCGCGGCCGAGCCGACACCGCCGGGCACCGCCGGGCTGGTGGTCGTCGACGCGGCGGACGGCGCGCAGTTCGCCGCCGAGTGGGACGGGGTACGCCGGTGGTGACGGGCGCCGTGCGGGTGCTGCGGGCGGCGGTCCTCCCGCTGGCGCTGATCGGGCTGACGGCGCTCGCCGGGGTGGTGCTCGGCCGGGTGTACGCCGGTGGCCTGCTGACCTGGCTGGTCATCGGCGCGGCGGCGGGTTCGGTGCTGGTCAGCGTGGCCGCCCGGCGGCTGCCGTCCTGGCTGGTGGCACCGGTGTCGGTCGCCGCGATGGCCGGTTGGACACTGTGGTCGCTGCGGCTGGCCGCCACCCGCGCGGAGCTGCCCGGCGGCCTGCTGGAGGTCACCGCAGACGCCGCCCGCAACGGCATCCCCCGGCTGCTCACCGCGATGATCCCGGTGGAGCCCACCCCGGACACGGTGCTGGTGCCTGTCGTCGCCGCGTGGCTGGCCGGGCTGACCGGCGCGGAGGTGGCGCTGCGCACCGGCCGGGTGCTGCTGGGTTACCTGCCGGCGGCGGGGCTCTACGCCGCCGCCCTCTACGTGGTCGGCCCGAACGCCGAGCCGGCAGTCGGGTCGACGCTGGCGTTCGTCGCGGTCGCGGCCCTCGGCCTGGCGACCCCCACCAGGTCCGCGCCCGGCGGCGGCGATCCGACCGCCGAACTGACCCCCCGGGTACGCGCGGCGGTGCGGCTGCGGTTGGCCACCAGCGCGGCGCTCGGGGTGGCGCTGGTGGTCGGGTTGGTGGCGTTGCTCGGCCCGATCGTCGCCGAGCAGGTGGACGGCCGGCCGGTGGACCCGCGCCGGTACGTGGAGCCGCCGCAGGTGCAGACACTCGACGAGAACCCGTTGATCCGGATCTCCGGCTGGGCGCTGCACCCGGAGCAGAAACTCCTCGACGTGAGCACGGAACGCCCCGACGCACAGCCCGAGGCTGACCCGGCGGCGGAGACCGCGCGCAGTACACGGATCCGGTTGGCGGTGCTCAGCGACTACGACGGGGTGACCTGGCGGGTCGGCGCGACGTACCGCAACGCCGGTCGGATCCTGCCGGCCGCGACTACGGCCCGGGACAGCACGGTGCAGACGGTCCGACAGCAGATCAGCGTGGCCGAGTTGAGCGGTCGACTGCTGCCCGCCGTGGCGACGCCCCGGGAGGTCAGTGGGGCGCGGGTGGCGTACGACCCGGCGAGCGGCACGCTGATCCGCCCGGAGGGGCTGACACCGGGGCTGCGGTACACGGTGACCTCCGCCGAGGAACGCCCGGACTCCAACCTGTTGGCCACCGCGAACGTGCCCGCCGGCGACGAGGTGGCCCGGGTGCTGCGGGTCGCGGACGGGGTGCCCGACCCGATGCGCCGGCTGGCCACCCAACTCGCCGAGGAGAACGGCGCGCCGTTCGCACGGGCGTCGGCTATCGAGCAGTTCCTGGCCGAGCACTACCGGGTGGTGGCCGACGCGCCGAGCGGGCACGCGTACCCGAATCTGGGTTTCTTCCTGTTCGGGCCCCGCAACGGCGGCGGCCAGGAGGGCACCTCGGAGCAGTTCGCGGCGGCCTTCGCGGTCCTCGGCCGGCTTTCCGGGCTGCCCACGCGGGTGGTGGTGGGCTTCCGGACCAGCGGGCAGGGCCCGGTGCTGGCCGGCGACGCGTACGCCTGGCCGGAGGTGCTCTTCGACGGGCTGGGCTGGGTGTCGTTCGACCCGCTGCCCCGCCCGAACGACGAGCCGAGACCCGTGGAGGAGGATTTCCGCCCGACGCCGGAGGACCCGCCGCCGTCGGAGGCGCCGGCACCGACAGCCGAGCCGAGCGCCTCGCCGGAGCCGGTGGCCGCCGCCGACGCCCCGCCCGGCCCGGACGGGGTGTCCACACCGGTGCTTGTCGCCGGCGGCAGCGGCGGCCTGCTGCTGGTGGTGGGGGCGCTCCTGCTCACCCTGTTGGCGATGCGCCGCTCCCTCACCCGCAGCCGACTCGTGCGGGGCGACCCCGGCCAGCGCATCGCCGGCGCCTGGCGGGAGGTCACCGACGCGCTCCGGCTGGCCGGGAAACCGGTCGGGGACGACCTGGCCGCCACCGAGGTCGCCGGGCACGCCCGCCAGGCCCTCGCCGACGCCCGCGCGGGCACGACCGGCGGCGACGCGACCGACCCGGACGCCGTCGCGCCCGCCGGCGGCACGGCCGCGCCAGACGCGGCCAGCCCGGCGGTCGACGAGTTGGCGGCCCTGCTGAATCAGGTGGGCTTCGCCCCCGGCGCCGCAACGCCCGACCAGGCGGGCCGGGCCGCCGACGTGGCCACCGCCTACGTGGCCACCCTGCGCGCTGCCCGCCCCTGGTGGCGCCGCCTGCTCTGGTCCATCCACCCGTCTCCCCTGCGCCGCGCCCGCCGCTCCCCGCGATGAGCAGGAGCACGGGAGTGACCGCCACACGGCGGTGAAATCCGTTGGCCCTCGCACCGCGCACCGGTGACCATCGGAGCGTGGATCAGCATTCGAGCGACATCGTCGACTACTACACGCAGCGCTACCGCGAGGACCGGCGGCTCACCGGCAGGCCGCAGGCGCGACTGGAATGGATCCGCACGACGCAGTTGCTGCGGGATCTCCTGCCCGGTCCAGGTGCCAGGGTGCTGGACATCGGTGGCGGCACCGGCGAGTACGCGCGGGCCCTCGTCGTGGCCGGCTATGAGGTCCGCCTCGTCGACCTGGTGCCGAGTCACGTCGCGCAGGCCGCCAGTGGGCACCCTCCGGTCGAGTCACAGGTGGGCGACGCGCGTGCGCTTCCCGACGCCGACAACGGGTATGACGCCGCGCTGCTCCTGGGCCCGCTCTACCACCTGGTACGCCGTGCCGATCGGTTACAGGCTCTCCGCGAGGCGGCCCGGGTCACCCGCCCCGGCGGTCTCGTCGTGGCCGCCGTCATCTCCCGCTTCGCCGGCCCGTTGGACTTCGCGGCCACCGGACGACTCGACGAGAGAGTGCTCGACGAGGCCAGGGCACTGCTCAGCGACGGCGTCAACGATCCGCGAATCGGTTTCACCCACGCTTACTTCCACCGGGTTGAGGAGATCACCGACGAGTGCGCGGCCGCGGGGCTGACCGATGTCGTCGTACACGGGGTGGAGGGCCCGGCCTGGACGGCAGCGGAGGCGGCGGCGAACGGGCCGGCGCAGGACGCGGTCTTCGCCGGGGCGTTGGACCTCGCCCGGCTGTACAGCAGCGAGCCGGCGCTGATCAGTTCGAGCGCCCATCTCCTGGCCGTCGGGCGTGTTCCGGTCCGGTAGCGGGTCAGGCGGTCAGCCGGCGGATGAGTTTGCGCATGCCGGCCTGCCAACCGTCCGGGTCCTCGGCGCGGCGGCGCGCGTAGTCGGCGACCTCCGGGTGCGGCAGGATCAGGAAACGTTCCTCGGCCAGCCCGGCGACGGCCGCGTCGGCGACCTGGTCCGGGGTGAGCACCGCACCGGACGCGGCGACCACCCGGGCGCCCAGGTGACCGTCGGCGAGCCCGTCGGCGAGCATCGGGGTGTCCACCCCCTGCGGGCAGAGCGCGCTGACCCGGATGCCCCGGTCCCGGTAGGTGATGGCCAGCCACTCCGCGAACCCCACCGAGGCGTGCTTCGTCGCGGTGTACGCGGCGTCGCCCACCGCGGTCAGCACACCGGCCGCCGAGCAGGTGTGCAGCAGGTGCCCACCGCCGCGGGCGAGCATTCCGGGCAGCACCGCGCGGGCCGAGTAGACGTGGGCGAGCACGTTGACCCGCCAGGCGCGGTCCCAGCCGGCGTCGTCGACCTCCACTCCCCCGCCGGTGGTCACCCCCGCGTTGGCGCAGAACAGGTCGATCCGGCCGTACCGCTGCTCGGTGTCGGCGACCAGCGCGCGGACCTGCTCCTCGTCGGTGACGTCGAGGGCGCGGGCGTGCGCGACCGGGCCGATGCCCTCGGCCACCGCGCGTGCCGCCTCGGCGTCCAGGTCGGCGACCACCACGGCGGCGGCCCCCTCGGCGGCGAACCGGCGCGACAGCGCCGCCCCGATGCCGCCGGCCCCGCCGGTGACCACCACGATCCGGTCGGTGAGGTTCACGCGGACGCCTCCACGAGGTTGGTGCCCAACCGGGCGATGAGGCTGAGCAGCGCGGTCGCGCCGCCGGCGGTGACCTCGGGGGTGGGCAGCAGCGCGAGGATCGGCACGTCCACACCGTTGTCGGCGTAGCGGCGCACCTCGGCGCGGCACCGCTCCGGTGAGCCGTGCAGCACCAGGGCGTCGACCACGTCGTCCGGCACCGCCGCGTTGGCGCCGCGCCGGTCACCGGCGGCCCAGGCCGCCCACATGGGCGCGAGCGTCTCGTCGCGGCCGAGCCAGCGGTGGAACTCGGCGTACGCCCCGACGGTGAGGTAGCTGGTGATGAGCCGGCGGCCCAGCGCCCGCGCGTACGCGGTGTCCTCGGTGGGGCAGACGAAGATCCGGGCGGCGACCTCGAAGCCGTTGCGACGCTCGCCCAACTCGGCGAGGGCACGCGGCACGTCGTCGGCGCCGAGCCAGTTGAGGATGACCCCGTCGGCCTCCGCCCCGGCGAGCCGGAGCATCCCCGGGCGCAGCGCGGCGAGCAGGATCGGTGGCGGCACCGCCGGCGGTCGTTCCAGCGTGAACCGGCGGACGGCGAACGTGTCGTAGACCTCGTCGACGGTCTCGCCGCGCAGCGCGGCGTGCAGGAAGCGCAGGACGTCGCGGGTGCGGCGGAACGGCTCGTCGAACGGCACCGCGTTCCAGTCCCGGACGAGCACGGGTGAGGACGCGCCGATGCCGAGCGAGAACCTGCCCGGCGCGGCCTCGGCCAGCGCTGCCGCGCTCATCGCCAGCAGCCCGGGGCCCCGGGTGAAGACCGGCGTGATCGCGGTGCCGAGCCGCAGCGCGGGCTGCCAGGCCGCGGCGAGCGCCAGCGGGGTGAACGCGTCGGTCCCGGCGACCTCGGACGACCAGACGTCGGTGAACCCGGCCCGGTCGAGGGCCGCGTAGGCCGCGTCGTGCTGCGAAAGCGCGATCCCGCCCAGCGGCACCGTCATGCCCCATCGATTCGTCACCGATCGATCGTGCCCGTTGACGGGGGCTCGAGCAAGATCCCCGGGTTGGGCAGAATCGCCGGTTTCCGGGCGTGCGGTCCGGCGGGAAGTGCTACCTCTTCGAGGTGGACCGGACCGACGGCGCAGGCCGCTGACCATGGGTTCCAGGGCGGCGGGACACCTGGAGCCGGTCCCGGCGGCGGCCACGCCCGGCCGGGCGACGTTCCTGGAACTCTTCTTCGACCTGGTGTACGTCTTCGCGCTCACGCGGATCTCGGCGCGCGCGTTCGAGGATCTGACCCGGGAACCGGGCCGGGAGCACGGTTGGGGGACGGTCACCGGCGGCGGCAAGACACTGCTGTTGCTGCTGGCGCTCTGGGCGGTCTGGCAGGGCACCGCGTGGACGACCAGCCGCTACGACCCGTACCGGGTGCCGTTGCAGACCGTGGTGCTCACCGCGTTGGTGGGCAGCATGGTGATGGGGGTGGCGGTCCCCCGGGCGTTCAGCGAGACCGCGCTGATGTTCGCGGTGGCGTACGTCGTCGCGCAGCTGACCCGGCCACTGATCCTGTCGGTCGCGCTGGGAGCGCACCCGTACCGCCGGTTGAAGGTGCGCATGGCGGTGATCTACGCCGTCAGTGGGGTGCTCTGGATCGGTGGCGCGATGCTGCCCACCAACGCGCAGGTGGTGCTCTGGTCGGCGGCGCTGGCCTTCGAGTACCTGGCCGCCCGCTGTGGCTGGCCGGTGCCCGGCCTGGGTCGGTCGACGATCTCCAAGTGGGAGATCGCCGGGGAACACCTGGCCGAGCGGTACCAGCAGTTCTTCCTCGTCGCGCTGGGCGAGACGATCCTGGTGGCCGGTTTCGCGTACAGCGCGGGCCCGTACGAGGCAGGACACGTATGGGCGTTCGCGCTGGCGCTGGCCACCTCGATCATGCTGTGGCGCATCTACGTGCAGCGGGCCGGACGGATCCTGGGCGAGGCGGTGATGAAGGCCCGCCACCCCGCCACGATCGGCCGGTCGGCGGCCGACACCCACCTGCTGATGGTGATCGGTCTCGCCGCCACCGCGATCGGCTACGAGCTGATCATCAATCATCCGCTGGAGCGCATCCCTGGGCCGTGGCTGGCCATGGTGCTCGGGGGCCCGGCCCTGTTCCTGGCCGGCCGGGCCCGCCTGGAGTACGAGGTGTTCGGGCGGGTCTCCCCGTCCCGGTGGATCGCCCTCGCGGTGCTGGTGGCGTCGTCGGTGCCGCTGCTGTTCCTGCCCGGTGTGATCGCGACCGCGGTCGGGGTGGTGGTGCTGGCCGCGGTCGCGGTGGTCGACGCCCGCCGCGCCCACGGCGCCCCACCGGAGGCCGCAGCGCCACCGTTCTGAGCCTCGCGCGTCGTTGTCGCGTCGGCGTGGACGGTTACTCTCGGCCGGTGACATTCTCGCTCGTCGCCCGCTCCGCCGACGGCCGCCTGCACGGCGTGGCCGTCGCCAGCAAGTTCCTCGCCGCTGGGGCGCTGGTGCCGGCCGCCGCCGCCGAGGTGGGCGCGCTGGCCACCCAGGCGCACGTCAACGTCGCCTACCGCCCGCAGGGCCTCAGCCTGCTGCGCACCGGCGTGGCCGCCGCCGACGTGGTGGCCGGGCTGATCGCCGCCGACCCCGAGCGGGAGCACCGCCAGCTCGGCGTCGTGGGGGCCAGCGGAACGGGCGCCAACTGGACCGGGCCGGCCTGCCATCCGTGGGCCGGCGGGCGGACCGGCGACGGCTGGGCCGCACAGGGCAACGTGCTCACCGGCCCGGAGGTCGTCGACGCCCTCGGTGCGGCCTGGCAGTCGGGAACGGCGCTGCCGTTCGCCGAGCGGCTGGTCGCCGCGCTGCGGGCCGGCGACGAGGCCGGCGGGGACCGGCGTGGCCGGCAGAGCGCCGGCCTGCTGGTGGTCGAGCGCGGCGGCGGGTACGGCGGCACCAGCGACGTGGTGGTGGACCTTCGCGTGGACGACCACCCGGACCCGGTCGCCGAGCTGGGTCGCCTGCTCACTGTGCACACCATGCTGTTCGGCCGGCCCGACCCGGCGACCCTGCTCGACCTGAGCGGCGCGGTGGCCGCCGAGGTGGCGGCGTTGCTCGGCGCGCTGGGCCATTCGGTGCACGAGGACGGCACGGAAGCGGCGTTGGTCTCCTGGGCCGGGTTGGAGAACCTGGAGGAGCGGCTGGTGCCGGGGCGGATCGACCCGGTGGTGCTGACGCACCTGCGCGGTGTCGCGCCGCACGTCCCCGCGCCACGTTCCGCGACCTGATCGGTCAGCGCCAGCCGCAAGGGACCGGCGCCCCCGAACGGCTGCGGTCCCGCGAAGAGCCGGGGTCAGCGGCCGAAGGCGAGCCAACGGAAGCCGGCGGCGTCGATCACGGTCCGTTCCGGGGCGGTCAGCACCGCCCGGCCGGTGGCCTTACGGATCAGGGTCAGCCGGTCCCAACTCAACCCGGCCGGTGTCGGTCGCCCGCCGGTGAGCAGGTCACCGATGACCACGGCCGCCGGTGGGGTGAGCCATGGCGGCCGGCCCAGCGCGGCGGCCAGATCCAACCCGTGCACACCCACCTCGACGACCCGGGTCCGCAGGAACTCGCCGAGGCGCATCGCGTCGCCGTGCCGGGTTCGCACCACCCGGTCGGGCGGCGCGGCGGCGATCGCCGCCTCGGTGGCCCGCCATGCCCTGTCGAACTCGGTCGCCAGCGCCGCCCGGCCCACCCGTAGCGCCTCCCGCTGGCCGCCGGCGATCCGGTCGGCGTCGACCTCCGCGGTGAACTTCGCCGTACCGAAGTAGCCGGCGGCGTCCACCTCGGCGCGTGGCGGAGCCGGCGCGGCGAGCATGTCGGTCAGCCGGCCGACCCCGGTGCGGATGTGCGCGATCAGGTCCTGGACGTTCCACGGAGGGCAGTCGGTGGGCCGGACGAGATCATCGTCGGTCAGCTCGGTCAGGATCTCGCTGAGCCGCCCGCATTCGGCGGAGAACGCCGCCCGGACCGGCCGCACCGGACGGCTCAGCCCTTGACCCGAGGCACCAACCGGTGCACGACGGTGAGCACCAGCGCCATCACCACGGCCATCGTGCCGGCGATCCCGGCGGCGCTGCCCGCGTACCCGACGAACAGGGGGCGGCGGGTCAGCTCCTCCGGCCCGGTGTCGCGCAGGTCGATCAGCCAGGACAGGGCGAGCCCGCAGGCGACCAGGGCGAGCACACCGCCGAGCCCGAGCACCAGAGCCGCGGTCCGGTGCGCGTCGCCGGGGGCGATCTCGGCCTGCTCCCGCTGGGCCACCAACAGGAGCAGCCCGGCCAACGCCGCCCACACGCCCACCACGAGGTACGCGGCGACCGCGTCACTGGGCCGGTGCCAGCCGGCCGAGAGGGTGGCGACCCCGGCGACGGCGGCGTAGCCGGCACCGATGAAGGCGCCGGCGGCCCGCACCTTGCGCGGCAGCACGAGCATCAGCGCGACCGCCACCGAGGCGGCAACAGTGGTGTGCCCGCTGGGCAGGCTGTTGCCCACCGCGGCGCGCTCCGGGTCGAGACCGTAGTCGGGCCGGTTCAGCCCGTACTTGAGCAGTTGGGTCGTGACGTTCGCTCCGGCGATCAGCAGGGTCGCGGTGATCGCCAGGGCGATCCGCCCCCGAATCAGCGCGATGAACCCGATCATCGCGGTGGCCGCCAGCAGCGAAACCACCGACATCGCGTTGAGGATCCGGTCCACCGGACCGTCGATGGTGTCCTGTCCGATCCGGTTGCCGGTGAGGGCGACAGTGTCCACCCACTGGCCGATCTCAAAGTGCACGGCCACCCGCCACACGGCAAGGAAGGCGGCCGCCTGGACAAGGGCCAGTACGACCAACCAGACCGCGGTCCAACCCCGTGCCGTCGCGCGCATCCGCACACCGTAGCGGCAGGTGTCGGAGGTCCAAGCGGTGGCCCGCCGCCAATGGCCGGTTAGGTTGTGCCGGAGGCGAGGAGGCGGTGGTGAACGGAACACCGGAGCGCGACAGCGGCCCGGCCGAACCCGGTTCGGAGCAGGGCGGGGGCGACGACCGGGGGTCGGGACTGCCCACCTCGGCCGGCGCCGCCACCGGTCCGGGAGAGCCGGCGCGGACCGAGTCGCTGGCGGATCTGCTCGGCGGGCGACGCGGTGCCGTCGACGCGACCCTGCCGCCGCTGGCGTTCGCCGCGGGCTGGCTGCTGGGCGGCGAGTCGCTGTGGGGCGGGGTCGGCGCGGCGCTGGCCGTCGGCGCGGTGGTGGCCGGCGTACGGCTGCGTCGGGGTGACCGGCCGCGCTCGGTGCTGATCGGGCTGCTGGCCGTCTGTGTCGCGGCGTTGATCGCGGTGCGCACCGGCCGGGCCGAGAACTTCTTTCTGATCCAGGTGCTGTCCAACGCCGCGAGCGCTCTGGCGTGGACGGTCAGCATCCTGATCCGCTGGCCACTGCTCGGCGTGCTGGTCGGCGGGGTGCTGGGCCAGCGCGCCCGGTGGCGGCGCGACCCGGCGCTGCTGCGGGGGTACGGCCGGGCCAGTTGGGTGTGGACCGCTACCTACCTGCTGCGGCTCGCCGTGTTCGTGCCGCTCTACCTGGGTGGGCAGGTGCTCGCGCTGGTGGTGGCCCGGGTGGCGCTGACCTGGCCGCTGGTCGCCGCGGCGCTGGCGCTGAGCTGGGTGGTGCTGCGGCACTCGCTGCCGGCCGGGCACCCGGGTCTGCGCCACCCGGTCGCGCCGCCGCGCTGACCGGCCGAACGCGGCCGAACCTGGGGCGGAAAGGCGGCCGGACTCGGGGCAAAAAAGTGGAGAGGCCGCCACGGGGGGAGCGGCCTCTCCGGTGACGTACGTTACTCCGTCACGGACCTCGGTGTGATCCCGCAGCGGCCCGAATTTCTGGGCTTTTTCGCGGTTGGCTTCAGTCCGGGCGGTGGGGTGGGCCGACCGATCCGCTGCGTCGGCCAGATGGCCGGCCCACCCCGGCCTGACCGTGGGTGTCAGGCCGTCCCGCCAGCCCCGGTCCGTCGTTCCCCGGACCCGGGCCGGACCCCGGGGTGGGCGGTCCACGCCACCCACCCCGGGTCGTCTCAGCCGTTCGGGAACATGCTGCCGTAGTCGGCGTACGCCATGGCGACGTCAGCCTGCGCCCAGAACCGGTGGTAGTTGAAGCTCGGCTCCGCACCGCCGTCCAGGTACGCCTGCACCTTGGGCCAGTCCGGGTCGTTCTTGTAGAAGGACCGGATGTCGAGGAAGCTCTTGCCGGCGGCGATGGCGTCGCCGTTCGGCATCGTCCCGGTCCAGCCCGACGGGACGTAGAGGCCCTGCCCGGTGGACGCGTTGTAGACGTCGTCGAAGCGCCGGTAGTCGCCACGCTTCTCGGTCGTGGAGACACCCTTGGCGTCGCTGGCGGCCGACAACGCGTCGAGCAGCCCCTTGGCGGTGTCCTTCGCCGCCACGTTGCCCGACTTGGCCGCGTACGCGATCAGGATCCGGGCGTAGGCGGCGGTGACACCGACGTCCTGACCCTTGCTGATCACCTCGACGTGCAGGCCGGTGTTGGGCTGCGGGTTGGACGGGTTCCAGGTGGTCGGCTGACCGGTCCACGCCATGTCCGACGGGATCGACCAGTTGGTGCCGAGGGTGGTGTTGGCGATCGCCCAGGGAACCCACTTGTCCAGCAGCGCCTTGGCCTTCGCGTTGCCGGTCTGCTGGTACAGCTCGGCGATGCGCTGCATCGACCAGGCCTGCATACCGAACCACTGGTTCGACGGCGGGTCGTTGTAGACCGGGTCGACGTCGTAGAACATGCCGTAGAAGGTGCTGGTGCCGGCCGGCGGCTGGGCGTAGCTACCGTCCCAGCTGTTGGTGGCGCCACCGGCGATGCCGCCCTCGGCGGACTGCAACCAGGTGTAGAACTCCAGCTGCCGCTCGAAGCTCTTGGTCCAGTCGGCGACCGCTGTCGACGACTGCGGCTTGAGCTCCGGGGTGTTGGTCAGCGCCCAGGCCGCGAACGGGTTCTGGTAGCCGAAGTGGTTGTGGCTGGAGCCGATCCGCCAGGACCAGTTCTGGCTGGCGTCGTACGCGCCGCCCCAGGCGTAGTACCAGGACAGCAGGTAGTGCGCCGAGTCCTTGCCGCTGCCGGCGGCGCAGGTGCTCGCCCCGACGCAGTTGCCGATCTTCTTGAAGTACTTGTCGAACATCGCGTACCGCAGGTAGTCGCCCATCTTGGCGGCCTTGGTGATGGTGGCCGCGACGTCGGCCTGCTTGTTCTGCGCCTTGGACCAGGTCAGCGCCCAGTACGCGGCCTGCACGGCGCGGGCGTCGGCGTCCGGGGCGTTCGTGTACTTCCACTGCTTGGCGGGGGCGCCGGTGTCCTTGACGAACAGGTCGAGGTAGCCGTACTGACCGCCGTGCTCGAAGGTGTCGCAGGAGGGCTGCGGAACGGTCTCCCACACCGACTCCTGGGTGCCCCGCTGGAAGGTGTTGATGTAGGCCGGTTTGGTGGTGCCGTCACCGCAGCGGCCGAAGCCGTAGGTGTTGTCGACGTCCATCAGCCAGTGCATGCCGTAGATGTCGCCGGTGCCGTAGGTGGACTGCAACTCCGAGCGCAGCGGGTCCTGGCCGACCGAGACGTTCGGGTTCAGCGCCGACGGGTACTGGCTGGGCAGGTTGTACTCAGCGGCGTACTGGGGGGTGCCCGCGGAGCCGGCGGTCGGCTGGTCGGCGTGCGTGGGGATGATGTACTTCTCCATCACCGTCCAGGCGTTGTTGAACGGGGCCCAGTTCTGGGTGACCTTGCCGTAGTAGGCCTCCAGCCAGAGCCAGAAGCTGAACGCCTCCGAGGTGGTCTCGTGACCGTGGTCGGGCGCCTCGACGATCAGCGTCTCCACCGAGTGGTACGGCACGCCCTCGGGGCTGAAGTAGCCCGAGTTCTTGATCTTGCCGTACTGCTCGAGGAACTTGGCGGTGTAGGCGTTGTCGCCGCCGGGGGTGTCGTTGTCGATCTCGGTGGCGCTGACCGCCAGCGAAGCGAGACCGGTGGCGGAGGCGGTGATGGTGGCGGCGCCGCCGGCGGTGTCGGTGTCCTCCGCCGCGGCGACCGTGACGGTGACCCCGGTGTTCCAGTTGCTCGGGGTCAGCGTGGCGGTGCTCGGCGAGACCGTGACATCGGCGTCGCCGGTGCGGGTGAGGGTGACCGGCACGTTGGCCGTCGGCGCGGCGCTGAGCTTCAGGTTGAAGGTGGCGGTGCCACCCTCGGCGACGCTCAGCGCGGACGGCGTGGCGACAAGCGTCGGGCCGTTGGCGGCCCCGACGGTGAACGCCTTCTCGTCGACCCCGATGCCGTTGGCGTTGTCGTACGCCTTGGCCTGCACCGTGTAGCTGCCGGCCGGCAGGTCCTCCTGCGTGTAGGAGTACGGAGCGCTGGTGTCGGTGTTGATCAGCAGGCCGTTGCGGTAGAACTCGACCTTGCTGATCGTCCCGTCCGGGTCGCTGGCGGTGGCGGTCAGCGGCACGTCGGCCGGCGCGGTGAACGGCCCGCTCGGCAGGCCGAGCGAGACAGTCGGCGGCTGGTTGGCCGGGGTGCCGTTGCAGGGGGTGCCGTTCACTGTGAACGAGGTGGGCTTCGGGTTGCTGCCCGTGTGGGCGCCGTTGAAGCCGATGGTGGTGGAGGCCCCGGTGCCGAGGTTGCCGTTGTACGACTCGTTGGTCGCGGTGACCTCGCTGCCGGACTGGCTGAACCGGGCCGACCAGCCCTGGGTGACCCGCTGACCGCTGGTCGGGAAGGTCCACTTGAGCGTCCAGTTGCTCACCGGGTCGCCCAGGTTCTTGATGGTGACGTTGGCGGTGAAGCCGGTGTTCCAGTCGTTGGTCGCGTAGACCACGTCGCAGGCGGGTGCGGCCTGTGCGGCGCCCGCAGGCAGGGTCACCCCGCCGATGGCGAGCAGCGCGGCGGCGGCGAGCGCCACGCGGCGGCGTATTGCCAGTTGTCTCATGTGCGCGGTGTCTCCTCGGACCAGGCCGGGATGGTCCCCGGCGAGGCGCCTGCCCGCGAGGGTGGTGGTCCGCGGGGATGTCGAGGCGCCGGGAAGGTGGTCTTCCCCGGGCCCGGCCGGGGTTGGGGCGATGCGGCCCGCACGGGAGGGGGTCCCGCCGGCTGATCGGGTGACCGTGACCGGAGCTGGTGCTGCCGGCTGCCCTCGGTGGACCCGCACTCACGCGATGTGGCTCCTGTCGCGTCGAATCGACAGTGTGCCATGGAAGCGCTCCCACAACAAGCGCACGGAGCGGCGGATCAGCTCCTTGTTTCGATCTCGTTTTGGGGCTTTCACAAAGGCGTGACGGGCGTTACAGTCGCAACATCGGTCGATGGGAGCGCTTCCATCGACAAGGTTCCAACAAGAAGATCGCTGGGGTCGTCTCTGACGAGCCCAGTGAACCGAACCGAGGGCCGACGACGGGCCAGCCCGGACGCCGTCGTCAGCCATCGTCCCGCCACAGGGAGGGAGGTGGAACCAGAGCCACTCGCGTGGCCCGGCTCCCGCGCGACACGCACGGCAGGACCCAAATCTCGCCCGTGTGTGTGCAGTTACGGTGGGGACGGGGGTTGCCCTCCCCCGTCCCCACACTAAACCCCCGTACACGATAGGAAAAGAGGCCGACGGGACAGGCGCGCCGCGCCGCCCGGACGGCCTCGTTCGCTGCTCGGGGCCACACCCGTCTCCCACCCGCCAGCCCCCGGCCGTTCTGACGGCCGGCTGACCGGCCGGCAGCGCCTGCCCTATCATGGGAGCGCTCCCGAATCTTTCGGCGGTGGCCCCGTATCCATGAGGAGAATCCATGTCGATACCTATTGGGCCCGCCGGCCCGCTGCGCTTTCCGGACAACTTCGGCTGGGGCGCGGCCACCTCCGCGTACCAGATCGAGGGCGCCGCCAAGGAGGACGGGCGCGGCGAGTCGGTCTGGGACACCTTCAGCCGCGTCCCGGGGCGCACCCGCAACGGCGACACCGGCGACGTGGCCATCGACCACTACCACCGGTACGCCGAGGACCTCGACCTCATGCGCGACCTCGGGTTGCGCAGCTACCGCTTCTCCATCTCCTGGCCCCGGATCCAGCCCGACGGCACCGGCACGCCCAACCAGCGCGGCCTCGACTTCTACCGTCGACTCCTCGACGGTCTGCACGAGCGCGGAATCACCCCGATGGCAACCCTGTTCCACTGGGACCTTCCCCAGGCGCTACAGGACGCCGGCGGCTGGGAGTCGCGCGACACCGCCCACCGCTTCGCCGACTACGCCGATGTGGTCTTCCGCGCCCTCGGCGACCGGGTGCCGGCCTGGCTCACCATCAACGAGCCCAAGACCGTCGTGCAGAACGGCTACCTCACCGGCCACCACGCCCCCGGCCGGCAGGACCCGGACGCCGCGTACCTGGTGGCCCACCACCTGCAGCTCGCGCACGGGTTCGCCGTCGGCGCGCTGCGAGCCAGCGGCAGCGACAGCCGGATCGGCCCCGCACTCAACCTGCACCCCTGCTACCCCGCCGACGACTCCCCGCAGGCCGCCGCGGCCGCCCACCTCTACGACGGCTACGAGAACCGCCTCTACCTCGACTCCCTGTTCCGGGGCAGCTACCCGGAGGACCTGCTGGCCGACCTGGGCCCGCACAGCCGGATGGTCCAGGGCATCCGCGACGGCGACCTGAAGATCATCTCCGCGCCGGTCGACCTGCTGGCCGTGCAGTACTACACCCCGATCTACGTCACCGCCGACGGCGGCACCGCACACCGCTGGGCGACCTCCGAGGCCGAGTGGCAGCAGATCTACCCCGAGGGGATGTACGACCTGCTGACCCGGGTCACCCGCGACTACGGGCCCATCCCGCTCACCATCACCGAGAACGGACTGCCCACACCGGACACGCTGACCGCGGACGACACCGTCCAGGACACGGGTCGGATCAGCTTCCTTCGCGACCACCTCACCGCCGCGCACCGGGCCATCGCCGACGGGGTGCCGCTGGAGAGCTTCCACGTCTGGTCACTGCTGGACAACTTCGAATGGGACCAGGGCTACGAGCAGCGCTGGGGCCTGGTCTACGTCGACTACCCCACCCAGCGGCGAGTGCTCAAGAGCAGCGCCACCTGGTACCGCTCCGTCATCGCCGCCGGCGGCTTCTGAACGCGCCGCCACCCGGACGGCCGGGCCCGGACGGCTCGGCTCGGGTGAGCCGGTGACCGTCCGGGCCTCGGCCAGCTCACTCAGCGGGGCAGCGCCTGCTGCAACTCCGCCCGCAGGGCCGGGGTGAGCATCTCCCCCGCCTGCTTGGCCAACCGGGCCATCTCGTAGCCCACCACACCGATGTCCGCGTCACCGGCGGCCAGCGTGGCCAGAATCGAACCGTCGCGGATCTGCATCACCAGGAAATAACCCCGGCCCATCTCGACCACCGTCTGCTTGACGACATCGCCGTCGAACATCGAGGCTGCGCCGGCGGTGATGCTCATCAGCCCGGAGGTCACCGCGGCGAGCTTGTCCGCGTTGTCCCGGGGCAGGTGATCGGAGATCGCCACCAGCAGCCCGTCAGAAGAGACCACCACCGCGTGCGCCACACCGGGCACCCGCTCCGCGAACGCGCTCACCAGCCAGCTCAGGTCACGCGCCTCCTGGCTCAACGTCGTCACTGTCGTCGTCCCCCTTCGTCGTGCCCTCCGGACGGTGGCACGGGTATCTCGGTGGTGTCCTCAGCCTCGGCGCGCCGTACTCCGCTGTAGAGCCGCGAGAGCATGCCGCCGACCGCCTCCGGGTCCGGGTCGGTGCGGGTCGGTGCCGACATCGGTTGTGCCGAACGGGTGACAGCGCTCAACTGCGCCATGGGCACCCGCACCGGCAATCCCCGCTCGTTGGTGCCGGCAGTCACCGGGACTGCCGGTGGCGCCGCCGGTGCGGGCACCGTCGGCGCGGTCGGTCCCTGCCGCGAATACCAGCCGCCGCCGTTGCCGCGAGCAGCAACCGGGGTCAACACGTCCTCGGCGCGCACCGGCATCGGGCGGCCCTGACGCGGCACGCCGACGCCCGGCGGGCGGCCGGCCACCGGCAGGTCGCGTACCGCGCCGCCCGGCATCGGGGCAGCGGCCTGCCGGACGGAACCGGACGGCGACGCCACCCCCCGCGCCGCGCTCGCCGCCAGCATCCGCGCCGACGGTGGCGCATCCAGCTCCACGTTGCCCGCCGGAGCCAGCAACATCTCGGGCAGGCCGAGCCGGGCGACCAGGCCGTCCTCGCCGCCGTCCAGGCGCACCCGTACGCCCAACCGGGCCGCCAGGTGGCTGACCACGAAGAGCCCCATCCGTTCCACCGCCGCGACGTCCGCGGCCGGAGGGCTGGCCAGCACCTCGTTCGCCTGGACCAACGCCGCCGGGCTCATGCCCAGACCACGGTCGACGATCTCGATCAGCGGAGCCCCCGCCTCGACCCGGGCGGTCACCACCACGACGGTGTCCGGGCGGGAGAAGGCCGTGGCGTTCTCCAGCAGCTCGGCCAGCAGGTGCACCAACTCGCCGACGGCGTGCCCGACCACGTGCACGTCGGCCACCGACTCGATCCGGACCCGCTGGTACTGCTCGATCTCGGCGGCGGCGGCCAGCAACACGGCGCCGAGGCCGACCGGGCGGTTCCACCTGCGGGTGGAGTCGGTGCCGGCGAGCACCAACAGGCTCTCGTCGTTACGGCGCATACGGGCGGCCAGGTGATCGAGCTTGAACAGGTTCTCCAGCTGGTCCGGGTCGCTCTCCTCGCGCTCCAGGTCGTCCAGCAGCTCCAGCTGGCGCTCCACCAACACCTGGCTGCGGCGGGCCAGGTTGACGAACATCGCGTTGACGTTGCGCCGCATGAGCGCCTGCTCCACGGCGACCGTGACCGCGCTGCGGTGCACCGCCACGAACGCCTCGGCCAGCTCGCCGATCTCGTCGAGCGAACGGACCACCGCCGGCGCGACGTCGATGCGGGGCACCCCGCCGGTCACGGTCTTCAGCCGGTCCAGGGCGTCCGGCAACTCGACCTGGGCGATCCGCAGCGCCTGGCTGCGCAACAGCCGCATCGACCGGGCGACCGACCGCCCGATGAGCAACGAGATCAGCAGGGCGGCCAGCAGGACCGTGACGACCCCGCCGACGACCAGCAGGGTCGTGCGCAGCTGGTCGTCGCTGGCCTCCTCGGCCTGGTGTACGGCGTCGTCGAGCACGCCCGCCTCAAGCTGGCGCAGCAACTCCTGACGCTGCTGACTGGCCGACCACCACTGCTCCGACGGCAGCACCTGCGGCGACGCGGCGCCGGAGGACAGGCTGCGCTCCTCCAGACCGGTGGCGACCAGGAACCTCGGCGACACCGAGGTCTCGTCGTAGCGGCGGATCTGCTCCGTGGTCGCGGCCACCCGGAACGCGCCGAGCGCGGTGAGTTGCTGCCCGCGCAGGTCGGCGAGGACCACCCGGTCATCGGTGCCGTACGCACCGGCGCGGGCGGCGGCGTAGAGCTGGGCCCGCACCCGGGAGGAGAGTTCCTTGACCCGCGCCAGCTGGACGTAGCGCAGCACCGCGTCGTTCAACGCCGGCTGGTTCTGACCCGGCGTCGGCTCGGCGAGCAGGTCGAGCAACGCCCCGACGGCCCGGTGGTAGTTGGACAGGATCGTCTCGCTGCTGAGCACCGCCGGCGGAATCGCCGCGCGGATGTCGACCACCTGGTCGTACGTCTCCAGCGCCTCGGAGAAGGCGACCCGCCAGGACGCGTCCGCGTCCGCCAGTGGCTCGGCGGCCCGACTGAGGTCCACGATGGCTTTGTCGGTCGCCGCCTGCAACGGCTTCAGGTTGTTCGCGGCGGCCTGCCGGTCACCACCCTTACGCAGCTCACCCAGCTCCCCCGCCGAGCGGTCGCGCTCCTGCTGGAGCTGGTGCACCGCCGCGGTGATCTGCCGGCCGATGCCGACCTGACTGGAGAAGTCGTTCAACGCCGTCGTCCGCCCCACCAGCGTGCTGGTCTGCACACCGGCGAGCAGCAGGAACGCCATCGACGGCACCACCAGCACGGTGGCGAGCTTCGTGCTCATCCGCCAGTCGCGCAGCCGGAACGGCGACCGCCGTCGATGCGGAACGACTCGGACGTCGAAGCGGCGTCGGCGATGGTTCGACACCGCGCCGTTCGCCGGGTCGGGACCTGCCGCCACCCTGACTCCTCCGTCCTACCGCGTCCACCGCGGTCGGGGGAGCGCAGTCCATCCAACCAGGCTCGGTACCGCTGTCAACGGCCCGGGCGAGGCCAAGGTTCAGGAAGGATACTGCGGGTGGGAACGTCCTGCCGTGGTCGGTAAAACCAGCTCGTCCGTCCGGCCGATGTCGGCGAGCTCGATCGCGTCACCGAAGCGCCCCAGCGCCACCAACGCGGCACCGGTGGCGCCGATTTCCGGGTTGCGTTGATGCGACACCGGTCGCGGCGCGAGCGCGGTGGCGAAGGCCTGCCGCCACCACACCGAGGCGGCCACCGCGCCGCCGCCCAGCACCACCCCGACCGGTTTGTCAATGGTGGACTCCAGCACCCGGAGATCCTCGGCGACCAGCTCACACAGCCCCTGCATCAGCCCGGCCAGGATGTCGACCGAGGTGGTGCCGAAGCTGAGACCACGCAGCTCACCGCTGCCCGCCGGCGCCAGCCCGGGTGCCCGGTCGCCACCGAAACGGGGGTCCGCCGGTCGGCCACCTCCCGCCGGCACCAGCGCCAACGCCGCGTCCAGCTCGGCGCCCCGGGGCAACCGCAACTCCCGGTCCGCCCAGGCGAACAGGTTGCCCCCGTTGGCGTACGCGGCCCCGGTCACCACGTGGTCGTGGTCGACCCGGTAACGCCACAGCCGCTCGGGGAGGCGGGGCATCTGTTCGCCGGCCGGGATCCGCTGCATCAGTCGTACGGCCGCGGAGGTGCCCACGGTGACGGCTGCCCGGCTCGGGTCGACGCAGCCCGAGCCGACGTTCGACGCCCCACCGTCACCCACCGGCGGTGACCACCGGGCCTGCGCCAACTGCGGCCACCGACGAGCCAGGTCGTCTCGGAGCCGGCCCTGCCAGTCCAGCTCGCCGAGGGCCGGCAGCTCATCTGGTCGCGCCTCGGCCAGCGTCAGCGCCTCCTCGTCCCACCGCAGGGTGCGCAGATCCAGCAGACCCGTCCCGGAGGCCTGGGAGATCGACATGGGCGCCGTCTCGAGCAGCTCACCCAGCACGTACTCGGGCAGACCGACGAACCGGGCGATCGGAGAACCGGACTGCTCGCGCAACCAGGGCAACCGCATCGACCAGTACGACCGGTGCCACCAGCAGCCGGTGCGCTGGTGGAAGCCGTCCGGGTCCGCCGGCCCGGCGGTGCCACCGGCCGGGACGGGCCGGGTGTCCAGCCAGGTGACCACCGGGCCCATTGGCGCGCCGGCGCGGTCCAGTGGCAGGACCGAGTGCCACTGGGCGGAGACCGCCACCTGGCCGACGTCGTGCAGGTGCCCCGAGTCGGCCAGCTCGTCCAGGCACTCGACCAGGTTCGCCAGATAGTCCCGACCGGACAGCGTGCCGGTGCCGTCGTCGCCGATGGCGAGGTCGACCTTGCGGCGGGCCAGGGCGCCGGGCAGCGGCTGGGTGTCCGCGTCCAGCACCAGCCCGCGTACCGAGGAGGTGCCCAGGTCGAGCGCGAGAATGTTCATCGCCGGTCAAGTTACCCCGTGCCAGCCGGCCGACGGGCGCGTAGGGTGGATCACATGCTCGCGCATCTGACCAGTTGGTGGCCCGCCGAACCGGCGGCCATCTCCCGCGCGTAGCTCCATCCACGCGGCCGCCATCGAGGCGGTCGCCGGATCTCCCGGCTCCAGGGCCGCCTGACGGCGGCGCCCAGCCCGACGGAGACCCCGATGACCCAGCTGATCGACCTGCTCGCCGCCGTCGCCCACGGCGTCGACCCCGGCCCCTTCGCGCTGCTGCGCCGTGACGGCGCCGACGAACTTGACCTGTTCACCGGCCCGGTCGACACCGTCGAAGCGCTCACCGACCTTCCGCTGCCGCCCGGCACTCCCGGGGCACGGACGCTGGCCCTGGTGCCGTACCGGCAGATCACCGAGCGCGGCTTCGCCTGCGTCGACGACGGCGCCCCGCTGGAGTTCCTCCAGATCCGCGAGCACCAGCGGATCGCGCTGGCCGACGCCCTCGCCGCGCTGCCCGACGAACCCGTGCGCACCAGCGACGCCGGCTTCGACGTCAGCGACGAGGAGTACGCGCGGACCGTGCAGCGGGTGCTGTCCGAGGAGATCGGCCGGGGCGAGGGCGCGAACTTCGTCATCCACCGCGCCCTGCGCGCCACCGTGCAGGGCCCGCCGCTGGGGGCCGCGCTGGCGGCGCTGCGCCGGCTGCTGATCGCCGAGCGTGGCGCGTACTGGACGTTCGTGGTGCACACCGGCACCCGGACGCTTGTCGGTGCCAGCCCGGAGCGGCACGTCAGCGTCGACGACGGACTGGTGATGATGAACCCGATCAGCGGCACCTTCCGCTGCCCCGGTGGCGTCGCGGACCGGACGGCCCTGCTGCGCTTCCTGGCCGACCCCAAGGAGACCGAAGAGCTGTACATGGTGCTCGACGAGGAGCTGAAGATGATGGCCACCGTCGCCGAGCACGGTGGCCAGGTGATCGGGCCGTACCTGAAGGAGATGTCGCACCTGGCGCACACCGAGTACCTGCTGGCCGGGCGGGGCACCCGGGACGTGCGGGAGGTGCTGCGCGAGACGATGTTCGCGCCCACCGTCACGGGCAGCCCGATCGAGAACGCCTGCCGGGTGATCGCCCGGCACGAGCGGCGGGGCCGGGGCTACTACGGGGGCGTGCTGGCGCTGCTCGGCCACGACGAGGCCGGCCGGCAGACGCTCGACGCCCCGATCCTGATCCGGACGGCCGAGATCTCCCCCACCGGCCGCCTGCGGGTGCCGGTCGGCGCGACCCTGGTCCGGCACTCGACGACGGCCGGCGAGGTGGCCGAGACGCACGCCAAGGCCGCCGGTGTGCTGGCCGCGCTCGGCCTCGGGCCGGCGGCGTCCGTCGGCGACCGCGGGCCGGTCGCGCGGCTGGCCGACGACCCGGCGGTACGCGACGCGCTGGCCGCGCGCAACGCACCGCTGGCGCGGTTCTGGCTGGACCAGCGGTCACCGGACGCGCCCGGACTACCCGGCCTGGTCGGCCGACGGGTGTTGATCGTGGACGCCGAGGACACCTTCACCGGCATGCTGGCCCACCAACTGGGCGCGTTGGGTCTCGCGGTGACCACCCGGCCGTGGCACGCGATCGGCCCGGTCGACGAGTACGACCTGGTGGTGGCCGGTCCCGGACCGGGCGACCCGGGCAGCGTCGACGAACCGAAGATGGTGGCGTTGCGGACGCTGCTGACCGGGCTGCTGGCGACCGGCCGGCCCACCCTCGCGGTCTGCCTCAGCCATCAGGTGCTGGCCGCGCTGCTGGGGCTGGCGCTGCACCGCCGGGAGGCGCCCTACCAGGGGTTGCAGCGGGAGGTGGCGGTGTTCGGCCGGCCCCGCCGGGTCGGGTTCTACTCGACGTTCACCGCCCGCGCCGGGGCCGACCGGCTCGCCACCGCGTACGGGCCGGTGGAGCTGGCCCGGGACCCGGCTGACGGCGCCGTGCACGCCCTGCGGGGGCGCGGGTTCGCCGGGGTGCAGTTCCACGCGGAGTCGGTGCTCAGCCCGGACGGGCTCGCCGTGCTGAGCGAACTGGTGACCGATCTGCTGCCCGCGTCGCGCACCGACGAGTTGTCCGCGACGCGCGGGGGCGCATAGTCGCCCCGACCCCGGGGTAGGGCTGGATCGACCGGTGGCGCGGACGGGCCGAGAGCCCCCGCCCGCGCCACCGGTCGCCCTCGTCCGTCGGTCAGCCGGCCAGGCCCGCCTTCAGCGCGGCACCCAGCTGCACCGAGCGCCGGGCGGTGAGCGCGCAGGCCTCGAGCGCCACGGCGTCCGGGGCGATCTCCCCGTTGTTGCTGGTGTGCGAGGGGCCGTACGGGTTGCCGGCGATGAACTGGCTGGTGTCGGTGTAACCGGGGGTGACCACGACACCGCCCCAGTGGTAGAAGACGTTGAAGAGCGAGGTCAGCGTGGTCTCCTGACCCCCGTGCGAGGTCGCCGTCGAGGTGAAGGCCGAGTAGACCTTGTTGGCCAACGCGCCCTGGGCCCAGAGCGGGCCGGTGGTGTCGATGAACTGCTTCAGCTGCGCCGCGACCATGCCGTACCGGGTCGGCGCGCCGAGGATCACCACGTCGGCCCAGGCCAGGTCGTCGACCATCGCCTCGGGCACGTCCTGGGTCTCCAGGCGGTGCGCCTGCCAGCCGGAGTTGGAGCGGATCGCCTCGTCCGGCGCCAACTCGCGCACCTTGCGCAGGCGCACGTCGGCGCCGGCATCCCCGGCAGCCTCACACACGGCCTGCGCCATCTGGTACGTGATGCCGGTGGCGCTGTAGTAGATCACCGCTACCTTGGTCTGGGCAGCCATCAGAGTGTCCCCTTCTCGTCGCGGATCAGCTCCCGCGACTACCCGCTGCGGACGCGCTCTAACGACAGGCCAGGCGCTCCCACATTCCGGTCCGCCGGCTCAAGTTTTCCGCAACTTCCCGGTCGTTCCGGCCCGAGGCCACGCGCGGACCGCGATCCTGATGCCATCGGTGCCGGCGGGATCGAGCCGCCGCCCCGCACCGGGCACCTGAACGGGGGATCGCGCTCCGCCGGCAACGGCGCTGGCGTAGCGCGATCAGGGGACGATCACCGCTCCCGTGCCCCGCCTCGCCCGCGCCACGGCTCAGCGGACCAGGGTCGCCATCAGCCGGTCCAGCTCGGCCGCCGGGTCGACGGTGAGGCCGGTGTGCACCGGCCCCGTCTGGATCATCGTGCTGCGTGGCGCGGCCAACCAGTGGAACCGCTCACCGAGCCGCATCCGGGTCGCCGGCCCGTCACCGGAGCAGGTCCGGTCCCAGGAGTCGAGCACCGCGGCCACCGCCGGCAGGTCGACGTCGGGCGCCAGCGCGCGAACCCGGTCGGCGTCCAGGTGCGTCCGGGCGGCCAGGAAGTCGCGCTGCTGGCAGTAGAGCAACACCCCGACGTTGATCTGCTCGCCGCGCTCGATGCGGGGCACGAGCCGGATCAGCGCGTACTCGAAGGGTTGCCTCATGCCGCGCTCCCCGGTGGCAGCCAGTCGGCCGTGCGGGCGACGCGGCGGGTCAGGTGGTCCAGGTACGCGTCGCGGGCCGCGTCGGCCGTCTCGAAGTCGGCGGCGGTCAACCACTCCCCCGGCACCAGGGCCAACACCTCGGTGAGCAGCTCCGGGGTGACCTGGGGGGCCAGCTCGGCGTCGGCCTCGGCCAGCCGCGACGCGTACGGCGCCAGCACGTGATCCTCCGCGCGGTAGGCCCGGTGCACGGCGGACTCGGCGCGCGGCCAGTTGTGGTGGAAGTACAGCGAGGCGCCGTGGTCGATCAGCCACAGCTCCCGGTGCCAGACGAGCAGGTTCGGGTTGCGCCAACTCCGGTCGACGTTCTCCACGTACGCGTCGAACCAGAGCACCCGGGAGGCCAGCGCCGCGCCGACGGGGTGCGCCACCGGGTCGAAGCCCAGCGCCCCGGGCAGGAAGTCCATCCCGAGGTTGGTGCCACCGCTGCCGCGCAGCAGCTCCTGCACCTCCTGGTCCGGCTCGGCCCGCCCGATGACCGGGTCGATGTCGAGGACCACGAGCGGGGGCACCCGCAACCCCAGCCGGCGGGCCAGCTCACCGCAGATCACCTCGGCGATCAGCGCCTTGGGCCCCTGCCCGGCGCCGCGGAACTTCGCCACGTAGGTGCCCAGGTCGTCGGCCTCCACCACGCCCGGCAGCGACCCACCCTCGCGCAGCGGGGTGACGTAGCGGATCGCGGTGACCTGGCGGAGCACGCCGCCCACCCTACTGTGGCCGGCCGGGACGGGTGACGGGCCGGCCCAGAGCGGCACGCGTGGGTCAGTCGATCTTGTCGCGCAGCTTGTCGACCTGGGTCTGCAGGCGGTCCACCGCGTTCTCGTTGTTGACGAACGTGGTGATTCCGGCGGCCAGACCGAGGCCGATCAGCACGGCCAGGATGCTGAGCACCAGGCCGCCGATCGACACGCCGCGACCGGTGACCCCGGGTCGGCGCGCCATCTTGAGGCCGACGATGCCGAGGATGATCCCGATGATGCCGAGCACCAGCCCCAACCAGGCGAGGATCGCCGTCAGCACACTGAACAGACCGGCCACTCCGAACACCAGGGCGAAGGTCGCGGCCGCGCTCGTCTTCGCGCGGGCGTCCCCCCGATGGCTGCGGGATCCGGCCGTTACGCCGGCACCTCGGGCCGGCTCGCTTGCGGCAGTCATGACGCTCCCTTCCGCACGCGCGACGCGCGCACTTCCGGCCGCCGCATCCCCCGTGCGCGGCCCGTTATGCCCCGTCGACCCGGTGCTCTTCCGGTGCGGGCTGGCGTTGCTGGTGCCAGGGATCTCCGGAGGCGCCGGCGGTGAGGTGTCGTTCGTAGCTGGCCACCTTGACGTTGACGAGGTCGAGGCAGTCGCGCAGCTGCGCGAGCTGGTCGGTGATGTAGCGCTGGTGTGCACGCAGCAGTTCGAGCCGTTCGGCCTCGTTGCCGCTGCCCGCGCGCACGAGCTGGGCCAGGCGGCTGATCGTCGTGAGCGGCATTCCGGAGGCCCGGAACTTGACGCAGTTCGCCAGCCACTCGACGTCCCAGGCGCTGTAGACGCGCCGGCCCGACCCGTCCCGCCGAACCTCGCTGGCCAGCAGACCCTCACGCTCGTAGAGCCGCAGGGTGTGCACACTCAAGCCCGTGCGCTGCGCCACCTGCCCGATGCTCAGGCCCCTGTCCGCCATGGCGTCGACGGTAACCCGTTGACCTAGACCTCGGTCTAGCACCTAGCGTCCGCGGCATGACCAGCGACACGACCCACACCACGTTCGGTGCCCACAGCACGACCGGAGACGTCCTCACCGGAATCGACCTCACCGGCAGGACCGCTGTCGTCACCGGCGGCTACTCCGGCCTCGGTCTCGCCACGACCCTCGCGCTCACCCGGGCCGGGGCTCGGGTCGTCGTCCCAGCTCTCCGGCCGGACGCGGCGCAGCGGGCGCTCGCCGACGCGGCCGGAGTCGAGATCGAGGTCGACAAGATCGATCTCGCCGACCTCGCCTCGGTCCGCGCGTTCACCGAACGATTCCTCAGCAGCCATCCCGCCCTCGACATCCTGATCGCGAGTGCCGGCGTCATGGCCTGCCCGGAGACACGGGTGGGACCCGGCTGGGAAGCGCAGTTCGCGATCAACCACCTCGGCCACTACGCGCTGGCGAACCTGCTGTGGCCCGCGCTCACCGCCGCCGGCACGGCTCGTGTCGTCGCGGTCGCCTCCGGGCGCGACCCGGCGTGGCGAATCCGGTGGGACGACGTGCAGTTCGAGCGCGGCTACGACAAGTGGGAGGCCTACACCCAGTCCAAACTCGCGAACGTCCTGTTCGCCCGACACCTCGACCTGCTCGGCAGACCGCACGGCGTCCGGGCCTTCTCCGTCAACCCTGGCTGGATCCGCACCCCTCTGCAACGACACCTCGCCATCGAGGAGATGGTCACAGCGGGCTGGATCGACGCGGACGGCAATTCCGCTCCGGGCCTGTTCAAGACCGTCGAGCAGGGCGCGGCCACCCAGGTCTGGGCCGCCACGTCACCTCACCTCGACGCGAACGGCGGCGACTACTGCGTGGACTGCCGCCGCACCGACACCAGCCCCACCGACGACAGCGCGGCAGCCCGCCTCTGGGCTCTGTCGGCGGACCTGACCGGCCTCGACCTCATCAACTGAGCCCTCGCGTGCCCGCCCGACGCGCGAACATGCCGCCGCGTACGCGGTGCTCCGGCTGTCGGCCCGCGTACCGGCCGGTGTGCCCTGGCGATGCGGACGGCTCCTAAACTGGGCCCTCTCCTCGGGAAGGGCTGCCGATGCCTGTCGACCTCAGCGCGGCCGACGCGCTGGCGCTGCGGATGACCAGCCTGCTGCTGCGCCCACACCCGAACACCCGACCCGGCACCGTCGCCGAGGTGGTCGAGTGGTTCGGCGCGATGCAGGCACAGGACCTGGCCAGCGGGCTGTGGTCGCTGGGCGCCCGGCTGCCCGGTCGCGGCATGACCGACGTGCAGGCGGCGTTGGAGCGGCGCGAGGCGCTGCGCACCTGGCCGATGCGGGGCACCGTGCACCTCGTCCCGCCCGCCGACGCCCGCTGGATGCTGGAGCTGACCGGCGTACGATCGCTGGCCGGCGTGGCGACCCGGCGGGCGCAGCTCGGGCTCACCGAGGCCGACGCGGACCGCGCGGTGGACGTCCTCGGTGCCGCGTTGGCCGGCGGCGGTCGCCTCACCCGCGCGCAGTGCCTGGCCACTCTGCGGGCGGCCGGCCTGGGCACCGACGGGCAGCGTGGCTACCACCTGCTGTGGTATTCGAGCGTTCGCGGCGTGACCTGCGTGGCGCCGAACGTCGGCACCGAGCAGACCTTCGCCCTGCTCGACGAGTGGGCGCCCGAACCCCACCGGCTGGAACGGGACGAGGCGCTGGCCCTGCTCGCCCACCGCTACGTTCGCGGCCACGGCCCGGTCACCGACCGTGAGTTCGCCGGTTGGAGCGGCCTCACCCTCACCGACGCCCGACGCGGCCTGGCCGCCGCCGACGACGCGCTGAGCACCGTACGGGTCGACGGCACACCGATGTACGTCGACGCGGCAGTGGCCGACGCGCCGCGCACCGCACCGGACGACGTGCTGGCGCTGCCCGGCTTCGACGAATACCTGCTCGGCTTCCGCGATCGCACGTTGATGCTCGACCCCGCCCACCAGGCGGCCGTGGTGCCGGGCAACAACGGCATCTTCCAGGCCACAGTGGTGCGCGCCGGCCGGGTGGTGGGCGTGTGGAAGCGCAAGATCGGCCGCACCGCCGTCACCGTGAGGGTCCAGCCGCTCACGACGCTCGACGTCGGCGCGCGGGCCCGGGTGGAGCAGGCGCTCGGGCGCTACGCCGACTTCCTCGGGCTGCCGGCCCGCTTCGACTGGCTGACCTGACCGGGTCGCGTCACTCCTCGGCGGCCGGTCTCCGGTTGGCCGGCCGGGGGCGGGCGGCGCTGAGCAGGTCGACGACCCGGGTCACCCGGGGGTCCGCGCGGATCTGCGCCACACCGGCCGGCAGCGGCAGCCGCCAGTTCGGGTACTCGTCCACAGTGCCCGGCATGTTGGGCTGGCGCACCTCGCCGAGCACGTCGTAGAGGGAGACGCCGAGCAGTCGGGTCGGGCTGGCCGCGAGCGCGGCGTGCATCGCCACCACCACCTCGCCGTCGTCGGGCGTCTCCGCCGGTTCAGCCGACTCAGACCCCGCAGCCGGCTCGGGCAGCAGGTTCTCGGCGCGCAACATCGTGAGCAGCCGGTCCCGATCGGCAGCCGCGCGGGCCCGCTCCACCGCCACGTCGGTGCCCAGCAGTTTCAACTCGTCACGCACCCGCACGTGCTCACCGGTCAGGAAGCCCGGAGCAGTGGGCAGGTCGTGGGTGGAGATCGTGGCGAGGGCGTTACGCGGCCACCGGGCCGGCGAAACGAAGTCCCCGGCCTCGTCACGCGCGAACCACAGCACTGTCGAGCCGAGCATGTTGCGCCCCCGCAACCCTCGGGTCACCGCCGGTTGGACCGTGCCGAGATCCTCACCGACCACCACCGCGCCGGCCCGGTGCGCCTCCAAGGCCAGGATGCCGAGCATCGCCTCGGCGTCGTAGCGCACGTAGGTGCCCTCGGCCGCGCCGCCGCCCGGCGGCACCCACCACAGTCGCCACAGGCCGGCGACGTGGTCGACCCGCAGGCCACCCGCGTGCCGCAGGGCCCGGCGCAGCATGTCCCGGTAGGCGGCGTAGCCGGTGGCGGCGAGCCGGTCCGGGCGCCACGCGGCGAGCCCCCAGTCCTGGCCGAGCTGGTTGAAGTCGTCAGGTGGCGCGCCGACCCGCACGCCCTGGGCCAGCACGTCGGCGAGCTGCCACCCGTCCGCGCCGCCCGGGTCGATGCCGACGGCCAGGTCGTGCACGACACCGACCGGCATCCCCGCCGAGCGGGCCGCCGCCGTGACGGCGTCGAGCTGCTCGTCGCAGAGGTGTTGCAGCCAGGCGTAGAAGCTGACCCGGTCGGCGAGCTGCCGACGCTGCTCGGCGACCGCCGGGGCGTCGGGGTGGTGCAGCTCCGCCGGCCAGGCACGCCAGTCGTTGCCGTGCCGTTCGGCGAGCGCGCACCAGGTCGCGAAGCTGGTCAGCGCCGGGTCCGCGGCGAGATCCACCGGCTGGGCGTACGGGTGCAGCAACTCCAGGGCGTGCCGTTTGGCGGCCCACACCTCGTCGTAGTCGATCAGGGGACCACGGTCGGGACGCAACGCGTCGACCACCGCACGGGTCGCCGGGTCCGCCGCCCGATAGGCAGCGGTGTCACCGACCCGCAGGTAGAGCGGGTTGACGAAGCGTCGACTGGCGGGCGAATACGGGGAGGTGGCCACCGGGTGCGCCGGCCCGACCGCGTGCAGCGGGTTGAGCAGCACCAGCCCCGCCCCGTTGGCACCGGCCCACCCGGTGAACTCGGCGAGGTCACCGAGATCGCCCATGCCCCAGGAACGCTCCGAGGTGAGCGCGTAGAGCTGGAGCATCCACCCCCAGGTCCGCGGCGGCACCGGCAGCCGGCGCGGCACCACCACCAGTGTCACCTCCCGGTCGGCGCAGGCCAGCCGGTGCCAACCCAGCGGCAGGTCCGCCGGTAGCTCACCGTCGACCGCGCGGCGGCCACCGTCCTCCAGGGTCACCACACCCGGGCCGGGTAGCGCCCGGCTGCGGCCGTGGGTGAGCACGACCGTCTCCGGCAGCGCGTCCCGGTCGACCGCGCGGGCGGCGGCGAGCGCGTCGGCGATGGCCGTCGGGCTGGTGGCGTCAACGCCGAGCAGCCCCAGCACGCCCACCACGGTCTCCGGCGCGACAGCGACGCGGCGGTGCCGCCAGTCCTCGTACCAGGTGGAAACACCGTGCGCGTTGGCCAGCGCGGCCAATCGTCGGTTCATCCGGCCCCCCGCTTCACGACGAAACCTGCAACCACCCTGCCACGCCCGCCCGCACGCCGCAGGGCACGCACCCCCGCGCCCCCGCCGCGCCGATCTTGCACTTTCTGTCCCGACACAAGGGGCAATCCATCCCATGTCGACAACCGAAAGTGCAAGATCGGCGCGAAATGGGCTGTCAGTCGGCGAGCGCGCCGGCGGCCCGACCCTCGTGCAGGGTCAGGTTTCGACCGTTCGCCGGGTCGAACAGGTGGATCTTCTCCAGGTTGAACCAGACTCGGCGCGTCTGCCCCTCGGCGACCGGGGACTCGGCGGACAGCCGGGTCACCAGGTTGCCGCCGGCGCCGGCGAAGTCGGCGGCGCCCGCGTCGGCGGCCAACTCCTCCAACTCGGCGGCGCTGGCCTTCTCACCCTCGACGGTGAAGTAGACGTACTTGTCCGAACCCATCGACTCGACGATGTCCACCGGCGCCTCGAACTCCATGCCCCGCCGACGGGTGTCGTCGTCGACCAGTTCGGCGTCCTCGAAGTGCTCGGGGCGGATGCCGAGGATCAGCTCACGGGGCGCGTCGGCCGCCTCCAACTCCCGGCGGACCCGGTCACCGATCGGCACCGTGCCCAGGGCGGTGTGCAGCTCGCCGTCCTGCACGGCGGCATGCAGGAAGTTCATCGACGGTGAGCCGATGAAGCCGGCCACGAAGAGGTTCTTCGGGTGGTCGTACAGCTCCTGCGGCGGCCCGACCTGCTGCACCGCGCCCCCGCGCATGATCACCACGCGGTCGCCGAGGGTCATCGCCTCGGTCTGGTCGTGGGTGACGTAGACGGTGGTGGTGCCGAGCTGCTTCTGCAGACGGGACACCACAGTGCGCATCTGCACCCGCAGCTTGGCGTCGAGGTTGGACAACGGCTCGTCCATCAGGAACGCCTTCGGCTGGCGGACGATCGCCCGGCCCATCGCCACCCGCTGACGCTGGCCACCGGAGAGGTTCGCCGGCTTGCGGTCCAGCAACGAGGTCAGCTCCAGCACCTTCGCCGCCTCGTCGACCTTGCGCTCGATGGTCTCCTTGTCGAGCTTCGCCAGCCGCAACGGGAACGCCATGTTCTCCCGCACTGTCATGTTCGGGTACAGCGCGTACGACTGGAACACCATGGCGATGTCCCGGTCCCGGGGGGCCTTGTCGTTGACCCGCTGCCCGGCGATGCGCAGCTCACCGGAGCTGATGTCCTCCAGCCCGGCGATCATGTTGAGGGTGGTGGACTTTCCGCAGCCCGAGGGCCCGACCAGGATCACGAACTCGCCGTCGGCGATCTCCAGGTCGACGTCCTGCACGGCGACGGTCCCGTCCGGGAAGCTCTTGCTCACCTTGTCCAGCACGATGTCAGCCATGACTACTCACCTATCCCTTGACTGCGCCGGAGGTCAGACCGGACACGATGCGACGCTGGAAGAAGAGGACGAACAGGATGATCGGCACGGTGATCACCACGGCGGCGGCGCAGATCGCCCCGGTGGGGTCCTCGAACTGCGACGCGCCGGTGAAGAACGACAACGCCGCCGGCACCGTGCGGGACCGCTCGGTCGAGGTCAGCGAGATGGCGAACAGGAAGTCGTTCCAGCAG
This sequence comes from Micromonospora ureilytica, assembly GCF_015751765.1. NCBI lineage: Bacteria > Bacillati > Actinomycetota > Actinomycetes > Micromonosporales > Micromonosporaceae > Micromonospora > Micromonospora ureilytica. Next base: position 751,672 of record NZ_JADOTX010000001.1, on the reverse strand, counting down.
AAGATGAAGACCAGGATCGCCGTGGTGAACAGCCCCGGCGCGGCCAGTGGCGCGATCACCCGCCGGAACGCCTGCCCCTGGGTGGCGCCGTCCATCTTCGCGGCCTTCTCCAGATCCCACGGGATCTGCTTGAAGAACGCCGACAGCGTGTAGATCGCCAGCGGCAGCGCGAAGGTGATGTACGGCAGGATCAACCCGAGCCAGGTGTCGAAGATCTTGAGCTGACGCTCGATCTCGAACAGCGGCGACACAAGTGACACCTGCGGGAACATCGCGATCAGCAGGGAGACGCCGACCAGCAGCTTCTTGCCCGGGAAGTCCAGCCGGCTGATCGCGTACGCGGCCATCGCGCCGAGCACCACAGCGACCAGCGTGGCGATCAGCGCGACGCCGATCGAGTTGACCAGTGCCCGGACGAACTGGTCGGTGTCGAAGATGGTCCGGTAGTTGTCAAGCGTCCACTCCCGCGGGATGAAGTTCCCGTCGGTGAGGGTGGCCGGCGTCTTGAACGACAGCGACGCGATCCACAGCACCGGGACCAGTGCGAAGACGACCACGAGGACGTCGAGCAGACCCCAGCGCAGCTTTGCCCTGGTAGTGGTTTCGACAGCCATGTCAGCGCCTCTCTCCGTCGTCGCTGCCCGGAGCAGCGGTGCCGAACAGCTTCACGAAGACGAAGGCGATGATCGCCACGGTGATGAAGATCAGCACCGACATCGTCGAACCGATGCCGAGGTTGAGACCCCGGATCAGGTTGTTGTAGGCGAGCATCGACACCGACGACGTCTCGTTGCCGCCGGCGGTCAACACGAAGATGTTGTCGAAGACCCGGAACGCGTCCAGGGTGCGGAACAGCAACGCGACAAGGATCGCCGGCTTCATCACCGGCAGCATCACCTTCGTGAACTTCTGCCAGGCGGTCGCGCCGTCGGTGGAGGCCGCCTTGAGCAGGTCCTCCGGCACCAGCGCCAGCCCGGCCATCAGCAGCAGCGCCATGAACGGCGTGGTCTTCCAGATCTCCGCCAGCATGATGATCGCCAGGGAACTGGCCCGCTCGGTCAGCGGCGCGCCGTCACTGAACAGGTCGGCCAGGTAGCCCGTGCCGGGCGTCCAGGCGTACCGCCACGAGAACGCGGCGACCACTGTGACGATCCCGTACGGGATGAGCGCCGAGGTCCGGACCAGGCCGCGGCCGATGATGGTGCGGTGCATGATGATCGCCAGGCCCATGCCGAGGACCAGCTCGACGGCCACGGTGACCACCGTGATCAGCATGGTCACCCCGAACGCCGTCCACCAGAACTCGTTGGTGAGCACTGTGACGTAGTTCTCCAACCCGATGAACTCACGCTGGTCGGGGAAGCGCAGGTCGAAACGCTGCAACGACAGCCAGACCGAATAGATGATCGGGTACGCGGTCACCGCGATCATGACCAGCGCCGCCGGCGCGCACAGCAGCAGACCGAGCTTGCGTTCGGCCTTCTTGTTCTCACTCAGTGGGGGCTTGCGCCGGCCGCCGCGCTGGGTGGGCACGGTGGCGCGCTGGCCGTCGGTCTGCTCAGGTGTCTCGGTGGTGGCGGGCCGGGTCATGGCAGGACCCCCTTCGACTGGAGGGCGTCGGCGATGGCGCCGCGCAGCTCGTCGGCGGTCTGCTGCGGACGGATCCCGGACGGCGGCGACAGGATCGCCGACATCACTGTGGAGATGCTCTGGTAGGCGGGGGTCAGCGGACGCGTCGCCGGCTCCTTCAGCTCCTCCAGGATGGTGTCCTTCATCGGGTACGCCTCGGTCATCTCCGGGTCGTCGAAGACCGCCTCGATGGTGGGTGGCACGCCGTCGTTGATGGCGGAGAACTTCTGGTGCTCGGCGCTGCGGATGCACCGGGCCGCCTCGAAGGTCTGCTCCGGGTGCTTGGAGTAGGAGCTGACCGCCAGGTTGACCCCACCGATGGTGACCTTGCTGGGGGTGCCCTCGTCGATGCCCGGGATTCGAGCCCAGCCGACCTGCTTGGCCAGCTCCGGGTTCGCCTCCTGCAGTGCCGGGTAGACGAACGGCCAGTTCACCTGGAACGCGCCGGAGCCGGACTGGAACTCCAACCGGACCGGGTCCTCGGTGGCGTTGCTGAACGACGGCGAGGTCACGCCCGACGTGGCGAACTTCTTCAGCTGCTCCAACGCCCGGACCGTGCCGTCGTCCATCACGGCCTTCTTGCCGTCGTCGCTGAGGATCTTCCCACCGGCGCTCTCGGCCAGCGTGTTGTAGAGGACGACCAGGCCCTCGTACTGGGCGCCCATGGTGAGCACCTGGTACGGCTTACCCTGGTCCTTGAGCTGCTGGGCCGCGCCGATCATCTGGTCCCAGGTGGTCGGCGGCTGCGGCACCAGGTCCTTGCGGTACCAGAGCAACTGGACGTTCGTGTTCTTCGGCGCCGCGTACAACTTGTCCTCGTACCGGGCGGTGTCCAACGGCCCGGCGAGGGTGCCCTGCTCGACCTCGGCCTTGTCCTGACCGGTCCACTCGCGAATCCAGTCGGCGCTGGCGAACTCCTGGGTCCAAGTGACGTCCAGCCCGAGCAGATCCATCCCGCTGTCCTCGGCGGCCAGCCGGCGCACCATCTGCACCCGCTGGTCGTCGGCCTGCCGGGGCAGCACCCGGTAGGCGATCTCGTACCGTCCCTGGGCCTGCGCGTTGCAGTCGTCGACGACCTTCTGCAGGTTCTGCTCGGGCGGGTAGTACAGGTTGATCGTCGGTGGGCCACCAGCGTCGTCCGCGCCGCACGCGGCCAGCGGTGCGACCAGCGCCAGCGTGGCAGCCGCCGCCCCCAGCCGAACAACCGGCCGGCGTCGGTGTCGAGCCGTTTCGGGGTCCGTCATCGCCCTCCCCCTCTCCTCGGCGAAAGACCGGGGAGGGCATCCGTGCCCCGGCGCACGGCGAGACGATTCCGAGCCGGCAAGCTGCGGAAACTCCGGCCCGGATGCTCTGTAGCGGCTACTCTGCCCCACCCGTGAAGCCGCGAAACCTGGCCGTCACAACGGGAGCGCGCAGCAACCGGCCGCCTTCGCCTGCGCCGACGCCACGCGCGTGATCGACTCGCTCTCCTGGTCTGGCCGCCCCTGGAGGAGGCGTGACCGCAAGCCCCGACGACGGCAACAGTATGACAGGGATAAGCTGCCCGTATGACAGAGCCTCAGCGTCGCTTCACGATCTCCGTCCCCCCGGACGTGAGTCAGATCCTGGAGAGTCAGGGCAACCGCATGGCCAGTGCCTACGTCACCGAATCGGTGCGTCGGCGCAGGCGGGTGGAACAGCACAAGGAGTTGTTGCTCGCCTCCGGCATTCACGTCACTGACCAGGGTGTCGCCGAGGCTCGAGCCCGCCGCCTGGCGGTGGAGGCCGAGTGGCCCTCGGAGCGGTTCGAGGCGGAGCGCGCCAAGATCCGCGCCGCCATGGAGGCCGAGATGAACGGTGATGACACGGCACCCCGCGCCGACGCCGCATGACATCGCCGACAACACCACCAGTCCGGCTCATCCTGGACCGGTCGGCCCTGCTGGGATACGCCGTCCTCCGGACCGTGCACGTGGGTGAGCCCGTCCACGAGGTGATCGAGGACGGGGTGCAGTTCGGAGTGCCGGTGGTGGCAGCGACTGAGGCGCTGACCATGGCAACCGGCAAGGACCTGGCCCTGCTGCACAAGCTGCTGGCCTTGACTTCCTGCGCGCTGCTGCCCGAGCAGGCGGAGGATCTACCGGAGCTGACCTTCTGGCAGCGCAGGACCCGCCGTTTCGACCTGGCCGCAGCCGCCGTGGCGGGCCTGACCCACGACGCCGCGGTGCTGACCAGTGAGGGGCCCGGATACTCCGACGGGGTGCCACTGATCCACTTTCCGGGATGAACGACGGCGGGCCGAGCGTCAGCTCCGGGCCCTCGCCCAGGAGAGGAAGCGCTCGGTCATCCGGGCCGGCGGATGATCCGGGTGGAGCTGGGTGAGCTGGTTCGTCGCCTCGTGCATCAGAGTGCCGAGGTAGATCAGCAGTGCGGTCGGCTGGTCCGGTACTCCGTCAGCAGGGCGAGCTTGGCCGGCTGCGCTGGTTGGAGTTGGCCTACGTGCCGGGCCTGCTCCAGACCGAGCGGTACGCCCGCGCGACGCTGGCCGGTGGCCGGTTCGACGCCGAGGACGTGGACCGGATCGTCGCCTCCCGGCTGGAGCGGCAGGCGATCCTGCAACGCCCGCGCCCGCCGCAGCTCATCGCCGTCCTGGACGAGGCGGTGCTGCGCCGGCCGGTGCTCGACCAGCCGGGCCTCATGGTCGAGCAGTGCGAGCACCTGGCCGAGTTGGCGGCGGCAGAGCATATCCAGGTGCACATCGTCCCGACGGATGCTGGGATGTACCTGGGGCTGGCCGGTCAGTTCATCATCGCCGAGATGCCGGACGGTGAGCGGGTGGCTCACGCCGACAACCAGCTCACCGCGCAGTTCGTCGATGCGCCGACCGACGTCGCTAAGCTGGCGAAGACGTGGGAGATCGTGCGGAACGAGGCGCTCCCCCGCCGGCAGTCAACCGAGCTGATCAAGGAAGTGGCGAAGTCATGGGCATGCTGACCCCACAGTGGCGGAAGTCGACCCGGTCCGGCGGCAACGGCGGGTCCTGCGTCGAGGTCGCCGACAACCTGCCGAGCGTGGTGCTGGTACGCGACACCAAGGACCGCGACGGCGGCACCCTGCACGTCAACCCGACGGCCTGGAAGGCATTCGTCGAGTACGCCAAACAGCACTGAACGCGGAACTCGGAGAAGACACGCCCCGACCGGCCGGGTCCGGCCGATCATGGAGTTATGGTGCCAGATTTGGCGCGGACTTTGTCGCCCACCACAACTCCATGATCGACCAGGCGCCGAGCGGCACTGACTCCGCCACGCGGCGCTCGTTCCACGGGCGGCCCGCTCGGACCAGGCATGCTGGGACGATGATCGCGCGTTTCAAGGACCTCTGTCTGGACGCCACCGACCCGCTCGCGCTCGGCGCCTTCTGGGCCCGGATGCTCGACGCTGACGTGGCCGATGCCGGTGACGACGACACCCGGGTGGACCCGCGCTCGGCGCGCTCCAACGCCGAGTCGATCTGGGTGAACAAGGTGCCGGAGCCGCGGGTCGGCAAGACCCGCGTACACCTGGATCTGCGGTTGGCCGACGCGGACCCGGCGGCGCTGCTCGCGGACGGCGCCCGACTGGTCCGCGAGCCGGCCAGCGACGGGACCTGGTGGGTGTTGGACGACCCGGAGGGCAACGAGTTCTGCGCGTTCCCGGCCCGCGAGGGCACCCAGCCCGGCCCGTTCGCGCTGGTCGTCGAGTCGACCGACCCGGCGGCGCAGGCGACCTGGTGGGCGGGGGTGGTCGGCGGCACCGTCGAGCACGGGTCGACCACCTCGTCGGTGGTCGGCGCGTCCGGGTTCCCCTGGGACTACTGGGTGTTCGTCGGGGTGCCCGAGCCCAAGACGGTCAAGAATCGCCTGCACTGGGACGTCGACCTGGTCGACCCGGAGCCGATGGCGCTGATCGCGGCGGGCGCGACACTGCTGCGGGAGCCGTTCGACGAAGCGCACTGGTGGTGGGTGCTGGCCGACCCGGAGGGCAACGAGTTCTGCGCCTTCGCACCACGCCCCACCGGGTGAACGACCGACTACCGAGCGCGGGCGTCGTCGGCTAGCGTTTTCGTAGCGCCGTAGCCGGCGCGTTCGCCGCTGCCGTCGACACGCCTCCGGCCGACCCCATGCCTGTCCGATCGGTTGGTAATCGCGGGAACGTCCCACCGCCGCTCCCTCGGTTCGGCAGGATCGTCCCAACGAGGAGGTGCCGTCGTGCAGGACACCCGCGCTCTCGCCCTGACGTTCGAGGTGAGCGGCCTGCCACCGGTCAAAACCGAAGCGTTGTCCATCTTCGCCGCCGGGCATCGGCAGGCGACGAGGGTCCGCACTTTGCTCCAGGCCGCCCTCGCCGCGGCCCAGCGCACCGGCTGGACGCCGTTGCCCGGGCCGATCGAGGTGGACCTGGTGTTGCGCTGCCCGCCCGGGCACCGTACGTCCGACGCCAGCACCCTGCTCGGCGGCGTCTGCGCGGTGTTGCAGGACAAGAAGCGGGTGTCGACCATCGGCCTCGCGCACCTCGGCGTGCTGGTGGACGTCGCCCTCTACGACGACGACCGGCAGATCCGCCGGTTGTCGTACCACGAGGAACCGGCCGAGGAGTTCTCGTACCAGGTGCGGGTCGCCGCCGTGCCGACCGGGGTTTGACCGACGTCCGCGGTGGGGTATCGCGGACGCCGACGAAGGGAGCACCGATGTCGGAGCCACATGTCACGCTCGACCCCCGCGGGCTCGACCCTGTGCAGCAGAAGCTGCGCGGCCCGCTGGAGGAGCAGCTGACCTCGGCGCTTCAGGCGGCCATCGACCGGGTCGGCGCCGACTACGCCGGCGAACCTGTCGAGCAGGTCTGCCAGCGACTGTTGGAGGAGACCCGCTCCGGGTTGCATCCCGACATCGCCGCCGGGTTCAACCCGGACATGGACGAGTTCTGCCGGGTGGCGGTGGCGATCGTCCGGCGCGAGGCCGGCTGAGCCGCAGCGCTTGTCAGTATCGGCCGAGCTGGGCGTACGGGCTGAGCACGATGCGCGGTGACAGGGCCGGGTCCAGCCAGGTGAGCACGTCGACCAGGTGACCGTGTGCGAGGGAGACGCAGCCAGCGGTGGCGTTGCCGGCGCTGGTGCTGAACTGGTGCAGGAAGATTCCGCTGCCCGCGTTCGGCACCGGCTTCGGCACGTTCGGCGCCATGTTGTAGGTGATCACCCCGAAGTGCGTGTACGCGGGGACCTCCTTCCACAGTGCCTCGCTGGCCCCACCCGGGTTGGTCGCACTGTGTTGGAAGGTGTTGTACAACGCCGACGACGGGTTCTCGTTCCACCAGTCACCGCTGACCAGCCGGTGGTAGGGGAATCGCACGCCCGGGTTGGCGGCGATGCCGTACATGGTGGGGCCGATCGAGTAGACGCCTGTCGGCGTGGTCGGCACCCCCTCCACGTGGTTGTCGCTGAAGCCCTTCGAGCCGATCCGGGCGGGCAACGACGCCGACGCGGGGTGCCAGCCGTTCCAGGTCCGCACGTACGCCTCCAGCGTGGCGTAGGTGGTGGTGTAGCTGCTGGCGCCGACGATGATCACCTGCTTCGTCTCCGCCGGCAGCGTGGTCAACTCGCTGGCCCGGTTCTGGCGCCGCCCCGGCCACGGTCGCGGCATCGGGACCGTGCCCCAGCCCGGCCGCAGCGGCCCGCTCGCGCCGAGCGCGGGCGCGGCCGGGGTGAGCACGGCCGGGGCGGCCAGACCGGCCGCCGCGCCGAGGAGGAGAGATCTGCGCTTCATGCCGCCATCCTGACAGTCGAACCGACGCGCGGTGTGCCCCGCTCGGCAGTGTCGAACGATTCGCGGGGCGGGTCAGGACCGGGTCCGCAACTACCCGGCCCTGACCCTCGGCCGTCCGGCGGAGGAGCGGACAGCTCCGGCACCCCGCCGCGCGGGCGTGGCACGACGTCACGCGCCGCAACGGGGTGAGCCGGCCACTCCGCACTCAGCTCCACGGTGCTCACCCGCCGAACGCCGACGCGCCCCGACACACCCCGAAGGGCCGTGAGCGCCGGACCAGGTTAGGCGGGCTCCGACCGGCCGGACAAGCCGCGTCGGGCGGCCGGGGGCAGGACTGATCTCACTGTGAAAATCGGGCACGTCGACGTAACGCGACCATGATCGCCGACGCTGTTTGGCTTCCGTGCGGTCAGAAGTGCCGCAGCAGGTCCCGGAACGCGGCGAGCCGCAACACCCCGTCGTCGGTCGGGTCCAGCTCGTCGTCCTCCAGCACCCACGTGTTCGCGTTCGGGATGAACACCGCGTTCAGCCCGGCCGCCCGCGCCGGCACGATGTCGGACTTCGGGGAGTTGCCGATCATCCACGCGCCGGCCGGCGCGAAGCCGTGCTCCCGAGTGAGCCACCGGTACGTGTCGACGTTCTTCTCGGCGACGATGTGCGCGGCCCCGAAGTGGTGCAGCAGGCCGCAGGCGTCCAGCTTGCGCTGCTGCTCCTCCTGGTCGCCCTTGGTCAGCAGCAGCAGCTCGTGCCGGCCGGCCAGCTCGTCGAGCGCGTCGGCCACCCCGGGCATCAACTCCACCTGGTGCTCGACGAGGGCCAGCGCCAGCCGGTCGATCTCCTGGCGTTCGGAGTCGGTGGCCGGCCGCTCGCGCAGCCGCTCCAGGCACTCCCCCAGGCTGCGCAGGAAGACCTTGCTGCCGTATCCGTGCGCCACCGCGTTGGCCCGCTCGATGTCGTCGAGGACGGCCCGCAGCTCGGCCCGGTCCAGGGTGGGGTGGTCCAGCCATTTAAGGAAGTCGTCGATCACCCGCTCGAAGACGACGTTGTTCTCCCACAACGTGTCGTCCGCGTCGAAGATCAACACTTGTGCCTGCCGTCGCGCCGCCACGCCGACCGTCATGCCATTCCCTCCCCGCGCCCACCGCCCGATGGGCCGAGGGACAGGATAGGCGGCAGACAAACGGCGATTCCCATGATTTTTCCGCTCGACAGCTTCGGGACGGCTCTTGAGGAGTGCGGCATGTTCACCATGAAGTGGGTCACCGGCGTGGCGATGCTGGCCTGCGCCAGCGCGCTGGTGGGGTGCCAGGGTGGCGCGGACAAGGCGCCGCGCACCGCGGCGGGCACGCCGACGCCGTCGGGCGCCGTGACAAGCACGCCGACGGCAGCGGCGCCAGCCACCTCATCGGCGGCGGCGACCGATCCGCTGCTGTCCGGCAAGCGCGAGGTCACGATCACCCGGGTGCAGGGTTCGGGGAAGGCGCTGGAACTCGGCGGACGGATCGAGGAGGGCGGCGACACCGGCGGTCGCCTCCTGTTCGTGCCGACACCGATCGGCGGCGACAGGTACGTGATCAAGGCATTCGGCCCGAAGGACGACCACCCCGCCAACGACGACCCGTCCTGCTGGCAGGTGAACGGCCTGGACATCGAGCCCGAACTGACGATCGGCGGCGTCGTCTGCGACCCGGACGACCCGATCCAGCGGTTCACCATCATCGCCAAGGGCAACGGCACGTACGCGATCGGCAGCGAGACCCGCTTCCTCCAGCACCTTCCCGGCAACGGCCTGGTCCTCAAGGAGTTGGGCAACTCGAAGCTGAACACCACGTTCCGGTTCACCGACAAGGGCCCGGCCGACCGCAAGCCCATCAACTGACCACTGCCGAAACGTCGGCGGCGGCCTGGTCACGGCCACCGCAGCAGCCGTTGCGCGATCAACGCTTCGCGGTCCTCCTGCCCCTCGGGTCGGAGCCGGCCGCCACGGGTGAGCATCACCACGCCGTGCAGCAGGCTCCAACCCACCTCGGCGAGGGTGTCCGGGTCCCGGCCCTCGGCCAGCGGGGTCAGGGCCGCCCGCAGCTCGGCGAAGACCGCCCGCGGCGCGGCCGGCACACCATCCACGCCGAGGGCCAGGTCGGGGGTCAGCGCGAGCATCGCGTCATAGACCTCCGGATTGGTGTACGCGAAGTCGAGGTACGCGGTCGCGACCGCCGGCCAGACCCCCTCGGGGCTCCCGGCGGTCTCCGCGTGCGCCTCGGCGAGGTCGGCGGCCAGATCGGCGAAGGCGCACACCGCGACCGCGGCGATCAGCGCATCCAGATCGGCGAAGTGCCGATAGATGTCGCACATGTCGATCTCGGTCCGTTCGGCGAGCCGCCGGGTGGTCACACCCGCCCAGCCCTCCGTCTCGGCCAACTCTCGCGCGACCGTGACGATAAGGTCACGCCGGTCCTGTTCAGTGGCCTTCTCGGCAGGTCCGGGCACGTCCACGAGCGTAAGGGCGTACACCTGCCGTAGCGGTCGGGTGACAGATTGGTGACTGTTGTGGGTCGCCGGCCCCTTAGCTCCACGTGCCACAGCCACCCCCTGGCTCGTTAGGCGAGGAGATCACCACGACGGGAGGGCACGTGGTTCGGCGACACCGGCGCGCGGCGAGCCGATGAGGAGCACCCCCGACAGACTGTTGCGCAGCGAAGCCACCCGCCAGCGGGCCACCTTTCTGGAACTCTTCCTCGACCTGGTCTTCGTCTTCGCCCTCACCAGGATCTCGGCGCGGCTGATCGCCGACTTCACCGACGGCCAGCGCGGGGTGTACACGGGCCTCGGCCAGGCTCTGCTGCTGTTCCTGGCGCTGTGGGCGGTCTGGTCGGTGACGGTCTGGTCGACAAGTTGGCTGGACCCGGACGCCCCGATCGTCCAGACCGTCATCATCATGACGTTGGTCGGCGCCATGACGATGGCCGTCGCCGTGCCACAGGGCTTCGGCACACGGGCCTCCCTCTTCGCCATCACCCTGGTGACCCTCCAGATCGGTCGAGTGGTGTTCTTCCACGTCGCCGGGCACGGCCGGCCGGACCCCCAACAGTCGATCCGGATCCTGTTCTGGTTCGGCTTGAGCGCACCGCTCTGGGTCGTCGGCGGGCTGGTAAACGACGGCACGGTTCGAGGGGCACTCTGGACCCTCGCCGTGCTGACCGACTACGCCGGGTTGTTCCTCGGCTGGCCGACCCCCCGACTCGGCGCGCAACGGCTCGGCGTCCAGATGATCGCGGCTGAGCACCTGGCCGAGCGGTACCAACAGTTCCTCCTCATCGCTCTCGGCGAGGCGATCTTCGTCATCGGCCTCGCCTTCAGCGGCAGCGAGTTCCGCACCGACCAGACGGGTGGGTTCGTCCTGGCGCTGGCGAGCACCGTCCTGCTCTGGCGGATCTACTTCCACGTGGCGGGAGGGATGCTGAGCTCCGCCGTCGACCGTTCCCGTAACCCGGCCCGACTCGCGACCGACATGGCGTTCGCTCACATGGTCATGATCGCGGGGATCGTGCTGACCGGCGTCGGCTTCGAGCTGTTCATCGCCGAGCCGCTCGGGCACCTCCCGGCGGCCTGGCTCATCGCCATCTTCGGCGGCCCGGTGCTCTTCCTCGCCGGACGATCGGCGCTCGAATACCAGGTCTTCGGTCGGGTCTCCCGGTCCCGGCTGGCCGGCCTGCTGGCCTTCGGCCTGCTGATCCCGGCGGCACTGCACCTCCAGCCGCTCACCGCCGGCGCAGTCGCCGCCGTGGTGCTGCTCGGCGTCGCCACAGCGGACGCGCGGCGATCTCGCCACCGGTCGCCGGAGACGCCCACGCCCCCGTACTAAGGCCTGTGTCGAAGCGCTGGTCAGCCGCAGAAGGCCTTGTTCAGGAACGCGTCGACAGCGTCGTCCGGGTCGCCATCGAAGTCGGGCGTGAGCACGACCGTGACCTGGCGGCGCCGGTCTTCGGTCAGGTAGGACCAGGACTGGTACGCCAGAGCGTCGCCGTCGTTGCCGTACACGCGGACCCCGCAGGAGGTGTCCCGCCACCAGGCCAGCCCCAGCCCGTACCTGCCGCCCTCGACGCCCGGTGTCTTCATCTCCTTGAGCAGGTGATCCGGCAGGAGGCGCCCACCCAGCAGTGCGGCGAAGAACCGGTTGAGGTCGCCCGTCGTGGAGATCATCTCGCCACCTGCGCCCATCACCGACGGGTTCATCCTCGTGTAGTCGACAAGGCTCGTCTCGCCGTTCTGCAGTATCGGCACGTAGCCGTGCGGATGCGGGCCGGCGATCCGCGACGATGCCCCCGGCACCGAGGTGTCGCACAGCCGCAACGGTTTGATGACTCGGCGCTTGATCTCCTCGCCGTACGACTGGCCGGTGACCTCCTCGACGATCTGGCCGAGCAGGAGGTAGGCGGTGTTCGAGTAGGCGAAAGCCGAACCCGGCGGGTCGAAGACCGGCGGGTTGGCCACCGCCCGCTGAACAAGCTCGGCCGGGCTCCAGGTCCGCCACCGGTTGTTCAGGAACTCCGGTTTCGGCGGCAGCGGCAGCGTACGCAGATAGTCGTACAGGCCGCTGGTGTGGTTGAGCAGCTGGCGCACTGTGATGCGGTGACCGTCCGGTACGACTCCGGGCAGCCATCGGTCGACAGTGTCGTCCAGCCGCAACGACCCCTCGTCGACGAGTTGCAGGACGACGGTGGCGAGGAACGTCTTCGTGGTGCTGCCCACCCGGAATCGGCCCCCCAGCGGGACCGGCCGTGGCTCGCCCAGTTCGGCGACACCGCTGGCGCCTCGCCAGAGGCCATGCTCGTCACGCACCTCCGCCAACGCACCCACCGCCCCGGCGGCCACGACCTCGTCCAGCCGCTTCTGCAGTGCGCCGCGATCCGCCTCCTTCGATGCGGCGCCGGCAACGGCCGGCACCCCGATCACCGCCAGAGCCGTCGTCACAGCTACCAACGCCCGATGCACTCGCTTCATCCCGACCCCCCTGGGAACAGTTCGTCGAGATCGAGCCTGAACCAGCGGGCGGGACGGACATATCCGGGAACACCCGGGCCTACCCCTGAGAGCGGACCCGGGCGAATCCAGGCGGTCGATCAGCGGCGCAGCGCCGTCTCGCTCCGCATGTGCGACAACTTCTCCGGGTTTCGCACGGCGTAGACCCCGCTGATGAGACCGTCGTCGACCCGCAGCGCGAGGACCGTGTCGACCGCGCCGTCGAGCCGCAGAACCAGCGCCGGGTGACCGTTGACCTGGGCGGGGTGCAGCGACATGGTCGCGACCCTGGCATGTGTGCTGCACAGCAGGCGGGCCACCTTGTCGGCCCCGGCGACAGGCCGCAGCACGGCCTGCTTGATCCCGCCGCCATCGCCGAGGAGCACGACATCCGGCGCGAGGACGTCGAGCAGGCCCTGCACGTCGCCGGTCTCGACCGCCAGCCGGAACGCGTCCAAGGCCCGTCGGGTGTCCGCCGGTGAGACCGTCCCCCTGGGCCGGCGCGCGGCTACGTGCGCCCGCGCACGGTGCGCGATCTGACGGACCGCTGCCGAACTTTTGTCGACCGCCTCGCCGATCTCGTCGTACCCAAGGTCGAAGACCTCCCGGAGTACGAACACCGCCCGCTCGGTCGGCGCCAGCGTCTCCAGCACCAGCAGCATCGCCATCGAGACGCTCTCGGCGAGTTCGACGTCGTCGGCGACGTCCGGTGCGGTCAACAGCGGCTCGGGTAACCAGGAGCCGACGTAGGACTCCCTTCGCCGGCCAACCGCACGCAGCCGGTTGAGCGACTGGCGGGTGGTGATCCGGACCAGGTACGCACGCTTGTCCCGCACCGTCGAGAGATCCGCGTCCGCCCACCGCAGCCAGGTCTCCTGGAGTACGTCCTCAGCGTCGGCGGCCGAGCCGAGCATCTCGTACGCGACGGTGAAGAGCAGGTTCCGGTGGGTGACGAATGCGTCGACAGCGGTGTCCGCCCCAGCGTCCATGCGTTCTCCAGTCTCGTCGGTCTCGTCCGCGTCGCCCACAGGACACCACTCCCCCGACTTCTGTGACGCTCCGGCCCCGTGCGGCGTGTCACGTGTGCCGAGGCGTCACGGCGAGCGGGCCGGCGGTGTCTGGTGGGCGACCCCGACACGAAAGGAAAGACTCATGAACCTGGCACTGTGGATCGCGGCCGGGCTGCTGGCCGCACTCGCCCTGGCCGGCGGCATCACCAAGACATTCGTACCCAAGGAGAAGTTGGCCGCGGCCAACGGCGGCGGGTGGACCGACGGCGCCAGCGTCGGCTTCGTCAAGACCCTCGGTGTCCTCGAACTCCTGGCCGCGGTCGGTCTCATCCTGCCCGCCGTGCTGGACATCGCACCGGTGCTGGTGCCGGTGACCGCCATTTGCTGGGTCCTGCTGATGGTCGGCGCGATGATCACCCACCTGCGCCACGGCGAGGCGAAGTTCATCGGGCTGAATCTGCTCTACCTCGCGGTGGCCGCGTTCGTGGCCTGGGGCCGCCTCGGGCCCGAACCCTTCACCGGCTGACCTGGGCCCACTCCGGCCCCGGCTGGCCGACGGTGCCCCGCTATCCTCGCGCGATGACGTCACGGACCCCGCTGAGGAGACGCACGAAGCACGTTCTCGTGGCCGTGTCCGTCACGCTGGGCTTGCTGTCGTGCCTGTGGGTCCTGTCGTTCCTGTGGTTGCAGGTGTTCAAGACCGAGGGATCGTTGCCGCCGAAGTCGCGGATGCCGGAGGTGCCGTCCGGAGCGACGATCGCCGACGAGAGCATGGAGTGCGCCTCCGGTGGATGCTGGCGAACGATCACCGTGGTGCCCGCTGCGGGGCAGTCCCCGGAGGACCTGGCACGCCAGATGGGTCTCTCCGAGGACCTGAGTCTGCCGCCGACCCTCTTCGACCCCGCGTCTGTCTACGTGGGGGCCGACCCCAAAGAGGGCAAGCTGCTCGTCCACATCGGCTATCAGTGAGCGCTGGCGGCGCTCACCGTGTTCTTGGCCGGCTGAACGGGCGCTCGCCGCGTTGATCGCCCCGGCCAGGGCCCGGGTCGGGCCCTGGCCGGGACAGCTGGTCAGCCGATGCCGCCGGCACGTCGCCGGCGCTGGCCCAGCAGCACCAGGACGATGCCGAGGAGAGCCAGCATCGCGCCGACGCCCAGCGGCGCGGCAACGGTGTCACCCGTCACCGGCAGGATTCGCGGCACGTAGCGGAAAGTGAGCTCGTTGGAGGCTCCCCCGTCGGTGCTCACGACGACAGTGGTGTTTCCGGCCGCGCAGGCCGGCGTGCGGAAGGTCAACGAACGCCCGTCCGACGCCACGGTGACCAGGCTCGCCGCGATGGTCTGGCCGCAGATGGTGACCACGGTCCGACCTGGAACGAAGCCGGAACCACCGACCGTCACGGTCGTGCCGCCACCGGTCGGCCCCTGACCCGGGGTCAGCTCGTCGATCACCGGCGGGGCGACCCGGTAGGCGAACCCGTCCGACTCGACGACGTCGTCACCGGGCAGTTGCACCGTCACGTCCACCGGGCCAGGCAGGCCGGGCGGGGTGACCACTGTCAGCGAGGTGCCGCTCGGGTCCACGACGAGGTTGGTCCCCGGCGTGTTGCCGAAGTTCACGCCGGTCGCGCCGGTGAGGCCGGTCCCGGTGATGGTCACCGTCGTACCACCGGTGTTCGGGCCGGTGTTCGGCACGATCGAGGTGATCGTCGGTGCGAGGTACGTGAACTGTGGTGCGGCGGCGGTGCCGGCGGGGAAGACCAGTCGCACCACCGCTGATCCGGCGGTGTTCGGCGGAGTCACGACGGTGATGGTGGTGCCGGCCGGGTTCACGGTGAACCCGGTGCCGGACACCCCGTCGACTGTCACTCCGGTCGCCCCGGTGAAGCCGGTCCCGGTGATGGTGACAGTGGTGCCACCGGAGGTCGGCCCGGACGTCGGGGTCAGCCCGGTCACGTCGGCGTCACTGCCGTCGGCCAGGTACGTGTAGTCCAGTGGCGCCGCCGAACCACTTCCGGTGGTCACCACCACCACCGCGGGGCCGATCGCGCCGGCCGGGGTCACCGCCGTCAACGACGTGCCCCCCGCGTTGACCGTGACGTCGGTGGCGGGCGCCCCGTCGAAGGTGACGGTCGTGCCACCGGGGACGAAGCCAGCGCCGGTGATCGTCACCGTCTGACCACCCGACTCCGGACCCTCGTCCGGTGTGATCGATGCGGCGACCGGAGCCGCCGACACATAGGTGAACCCGTCCGGCGCGGTCGCGTCCGCGCCCGGGATCAGCACCGTCACGTCCACCGGGCCAGGCAGGCCGGGCGGGGTGACCACTGTCAGCGACGTGCCGCTCGGGTCCACGACGAGGTTGGTCCCCGGGTTGTCGCCGAAGTTCACGCCGGTCGCCCCGGTGAGGCCGGTCCCGGTGATCGTCACCGTCGTACCACCGGTGTTCGGGCCGGTGTTCGGCACGATCGAGGTGATCGTCGGCGCAATGTACGTGAACGTCGGCGCGGTCACCCTGCCCGCCGGGAACACGAGCTCGACCAGCGCCGGCCCGGCGGGGTTCGGCGGGGCGACCACACTGATCGTGGTGCCGGCCGGGTCGACTGTGAATCCGGTGCTGGGCAGGCCATTGAAGTCAACCGCTGCCACACCGTTGAAGCCGGTGCCGGTGATCGTCACCGTCGTACCGCCTGCGGTCGGCCCGGACGGAGGCGTGAGACCGGTGATCACGGCCGCGCTGCCGTCGGCCAGGTACGTGTAGCCCAGCGGTGGTGCCGTCCCGTTCACCGTACTGACCAGGACCGATGCGGGGCCGACCGCGCCGGCCGGCGTGACCGCCGTCAACGAGGTGCCAGCGGGCGCCACCGTGACCCCGGTCGCCGGTACGCCGTCGAACGTGACAGTGGTGCCGCCCGGAATGAAGCCCGTACCGGTGATCGTCACCGTCTGGCCGCCCGACTGCGGGCCCTCATCCGGGCTGATCGTCGCGGCGGTGGGCGCCGCCGGCGGACGCTCGCAGTTGGCCTCGGCCACGATCACGGTGCCGACCGGGATGGTCGTCGGCACGCCGAGGATGGTGCCCGACAGGGTGAGGACGGCTCGCACGGTGACCGCTGTGGCACCGGTGGCGGTGGTCGTCTCGGTCCGGGTCAACGAGGCGTTCAGGCTCGCCCCCACCAGACCCGGTACGACCACGGCCGCGCTGCCCACGACGGCGGGGTCATTCGCCGTCAGCGTCACCGGCGAGCCGAAGAGCTCCAGCCCGACGAGCGTGGTGGCGGCGTTGGTCGCGCCGACCTGCGGGCAGGTCGCGGCGGCGGTGACCTCGGTGGCGTCCAGCACGTCGACGCCGAGCACGGTCAGGTTGAAGCCGTCGACGCTGGCGGACGCCGACGACGAGGCCGCCGCCCGGGTGGCGGTGACCTCCTCGACGGTGCCGCCGGCTGTCACCCCGAGCGCCCCGGGCGTCGAGATGGCCAGCAGCGTCTCGGTGTCGGTGCCGCCGGCGGCCGGCGCGGTGGCCGTGCCGATCGTGGCGTCGGCGGTGATCACAGCCGTGCCGAGCACCTCCGCCGACAGGTCGACGACGACACCTCTGGCGTTCGCGTCACCCGGTGCCGCCCGAGCCGGCGTCCCCGCTCCCAGGGTCGCCAGGCCGGCGACCAGCATCGCCGTGGATGCGGTCGTGATTCTTCGCAGGACAGAACTCACCGATTCCCCCGTTCAGTTCGACTGACGGGCCTGCTCGGCGTGTTGGCACCCGTCAACGAGCGAACGAGGCAGAAGGGTGCAAGTTATGCCATTTCCGACATTTCACCCGGGGCTGCCGCCCACATGATCGTGCTCGATCCAGGATCGAGTGGCCTCCCGGCGTCGGCGACACCACTACAACATGGATCGAGCACGATCATGCCGTGGCCAGCGGCGAGCGGGCGCAGGGTCTGGAACAGTGGGCCCTCGTCAACGGCTCACTTATCGAACAATCCCTTGATGCCGTGGGCCTTGAGCAGCTCGGGTATGGGGTCCGCGGAGCGTCGACGGCCCGAACCCCAGACGTGCCCCACGTTGACGGACGCGTTGGGCCCCGGGACGTCGTAGGGGCCGCCCCGGGGGTAGACCGCCACGGAACTTCCCCACATCATCCCCGCATCAGCCCAGCCCATGCGTTCGATCTCGTCCCAGGCGTACGAACGCCGCAGGCCCCCACGATCGCGGACGAGCAGTCCGAGGTCGTCCGCGAAGACCGCGCCTTGCCGGCGTGTCACCGCGATGATGATCGAGGCCAGGCCAAACAGCACAGCGCTCCAGACGACGTAATCGAGGAGCACCCCGACGACGGCCACCAGGATCACGACCACGCCGGGTAGCGCAATGGTGGGCCAGACCCGGGACTGCCCGAGGACGACGAGTTCCCCCACCGGTTGCGCTGACTTCCGCATGGGCATTCACGATAGTGAACGAGGGTACGACGGCAGGACCTGACCACGGCCCGCAAGATCCGCGCACTTCCCCTGATGGTGCTGCCTCCGACGGCCCCGAGACAACAACATCAGGGAAGTTGCGGGCGAGGCGCGGGGCGGGCGGGGTCAGCGGCGGAGGGTGAGGATCAGGTCGGCGACCAGGGCCGTCCAGCCGGTCTGGTGCCAGGCGCCCAGGCCGGCACCGTTGTCGCCGTGGAAGTACTCGGGGAAGGCGACCAGGTCGCGCCAGTCCGGGTGGGTCTGGAAGAGCTGGCACGCGCCGTAGATCGGGCGTCGACCCCAGTCGTCCTGGGTGAAGAGCGCGATCAGCCGGGCCGAGAGGTCGTCGGCGATCTCGTCCAGGGTGTGCTTCACCCCGGAGCGGGTCGGGTACTCCACCTGGAGGTCGTCGCCGAAGAACGCCGCGTAGTCACGCAGCGCGCTGATCAGCAGGAAGTTCGTGGGCATCCAGATCGGACCGCGCCAGTTCGAGTTGCCCCCGAACAGCCCGCTGGTCGACTCGGCCGGCTCGTAGCCGACGGAGAACTCCTGCCCGCCGAGGGTCACCGAGAACGGCTTGTCCAGGTGCGCGCGCGACAGCGTACGGAGGCCGAAGTCGGAGAGGAACTCGTCCGGGTCGAGCATCCGGGCGAGCAGACGGACGACCTGCTCCGGGCCGACCATGGACAGCAGTCGCTGCTGCCGACCGTCGGGGCCGAGGCGGCGGGTGCCGATCACCTGGGCGTACTCCGGGCGGTTGGTCAGGAACCAGCGCAGGCGGGCGCCCAACTCCGGTAGGTGGTGCAGGGTCCTCGCGGTGAGCCGGGTGGTGGCCGCCAACGGCAGCAGCCCGACGACGGAGCGGACCTTCAGCGGCACCTTCGTGCCGTCGGCGAGGCGCAGTACGTCGTAGAAGAAGGCGTCCTCCTCGTCCCACAAACCCTGCTCGTACGCGGCGGCGGCGATGTAGGCGAAGTGCTCGAAGAACTTGGTGGCGGTGTCCACCCAGGTCCTGTCGTGTTCGGCGAGCACGATCGCCATGTCCAGCAGGTTGAGCGCGTACATGCCCATCCAGCCGGTGCCGTCGGACTGCTCCAGCACACCGGCGACCGGCAGCGCCGCCGAGCGGTCGAACGGCCCGACGTTGTCCAGCCCGAGGAAGCCGCCCTCGAAGACGTTGTTGCCGCCGGTGTCCTTGCGGTTGACCCACCAGGTGAAGTTGAGCAGCAGCTTGTGCATCACCCGGGCCAGGAACTCGTAGTCCCGACCGCCGTCGATCTCGAACACCTTCAGCGCCGCCCACGCGTGCACCGGCGGGTTCACGTCACCGAACGCCCACTCGTACGCCGGGATCTGCCCGTTGGGGTGCAGGTACCACTCGCGGAGCAGGAGCAGCAGTTGCTCCTTGGCGAAGCCCGGGTCGACCCGGGCGATGCTCACGCAGTGGAAGGCCAGGTCCCAGGCCGCGTACCAGGGGTATTCCCACGGGTCTGGCATGGAGATGACGTCGAAGCTGGTCATGTGCCACCAGGCGCTGTTGCGCCCGTGCCGACGCCCGGCCGGCGGTGGTGTCGAACCCGGGTCGCCTTCGAGCCAACGTTTGACGTCGAAGTGGTAGAACTGCTTGCCCCACATCAGCCCGGCGATGGCCTGCCGGGCGACCAGCGCCTCGTCGGGTGTGGCGGCCGGCGGGATCACTCCGGCGAAGAACCGGTTCGCCTCGGCCCGTCGCGCCCAGACCACGGCCTCGAAGCCGTCGCTGAGGTCGGCCGGGGGCGGCGGCGCGGCTGCCGGCGGCGACGCGGTACGGGTGAGCCGCAGCCGGATCTGGCGCTGCCCGCCGGCGGGCACGTCGAGCACGTAGTGCAACGCGCCCTTGGTGCCCTCCCGGGCCGGGTTGACAGTGGCCGCGCCGTTGACGACGTGGTCGTTGATGCCGTCCTTCGGGTACGGCGAGCGGCCGGGCAGGCCCCAGAGCCGTTCGGCGTTCGTGTCGTTGTCGCAGAGCAGCGGCACCGGCCCACCGTCGCCCTCCAGCAGTAGTTGGCCGAACACCCGGTGCTCGCCGACGAGCCGGGTGCCCTGGCCGGTCAGCTTCGGGATCCGGTCACCACCGGGCAGGCCCCAGGACCAGGTGTTACGGAACCACAGGGTGGGCAGCACATGCAGCGTCGCCGCCCGGTCGCCGCGGTTGGCGACGGTCACCACCATGCAGAGGTCGGTCGGGGACGCCTTGGCGTAGTCGACTGTCACCGCCCAGTACCTGTCGTCGTCGAAGATCCCGGTGTCCACCAACTCGTACTCGGTGTCGTCGCGGCCGCGCAACGCGTTCACCGCGACGAGTTCGTCGTACGGGAAGGCGGCCTGCGGGTAGTGGTAGCGCCAGCGCATCCAGGAGTGGGTGGGCGTGGAGTCCTCGTACCACCAGTACTCCTTGACGTCCTCGCCGTGGTTGCCGCCGTCGCCGCCGAGGCCGAACATCCGCTCCTTGAGGATCGGGTCCTTGCCGTTCCAGAGGGCCAGGGCGAACGCGAAGGTCTGTCGTTCGTCGCAGACGCCGGCCATCCCGTCTTCATTCCACCGGTAGGCTCTGGACCGCGCGTGGTCATGCGGGAAGTAGTCCCAGGCCGTACCGTGCTCGCTGTAGTCCTCCCGTACCGTCCCCCACGCCCGTTCGGACAGATAGGGACCCCATGCACGCCAGTCCTGCTCCCCCGAGTCGGCCTGGGCGAGCCGGAGCCGCTCAGCGTCGGGTGGCGAGGCGTCGGAGGACGATCGGTCAGTGATCACGTGCACATCTTTGACGTCGCCGCGGTACTTGACCACAGCGGCCATTCTCGTCGTGGCGTGTTACACCCCGCCGCCGCTGGAGGAAAATTGATCGACATTCACTTCGGTCCGCAGGTCTGCGGCGACCTGACCAGCGCGGCCGGCCGGGAGTGGCTGGTGCCCGACGGCCTCGGCGGCTATGCGATGGGCACTGTCGGAGGGCTGCGGACACGTCGGTACCACGGTCTGTTGGTGGTCCCCGGCGAAACGCCGGCGTCCCGGCAGGTGGGACTGGCCAGTCTCGATCCGGCGGTCACCCTGCCGTCCGGCGCGCGGGTGCGCCTCGGCGCGCACGAGTGGGCCTCCGGCGACGTGGACCCGCGCGGGTTCGAGCTGTTGGAGCGCTTCGACCTGGTCGACGGGCTGCCCCGGTGGCGGTGGCGGATCGGCGCTGTGGTGATCGAACGGGAGTTGGCCATGCTGCCCGGCCGCTCCTGCGTCGCTGTGGTGCACCGGCTGGTCGCCGGTGGTCCCGTCCGACTGGAGCTGTCGGCCGCCTGCACCTGGCGGGACGCACACGGTGAGCGGCGGGCCGACGGCCCGATTCCGCAGGTCGAGGCGGTGGCCGATGGCGCGGTCGTCGAGGGCGCGTACCGGCTCGCCGGGCCGGGCTGGGCGCCCGAGGGGCAGTGGTGGCTGGGCGTGCACCACCGCGAGGAGGCCAACCGAGGGCTGCACCCGGACGAGGACCTCTGGTACGCGGGCCGCTTCGCCGGCGAGTTGGAACGCCCCGGCGACACGGTGTCGGTGCGGGCCTGGGCCGGTCGACTCGACGAGGAGCCGCCGCCGGCAACGGAGATCGTGGCGGCGGCGCGACGACGCAACCGGCGGGTGGTGGCGGCGGCGAAGCCGGCCGACGACGTGGACGCCACCCTGACGCTGGCCGCCGACGCGTTCGTGGTGCGCACCGACCAGGCGGCGGTGGACGTGGTGGCCGGGTACCCGTGGTTCGGGGCCTGGTCGCGGGACACGATGATCTCGTACGAGGGGTTGTTCCTCTGCACGGCTCGCGCCGACGAGGGGCGGGAGCTGCTGCGGGCGTACGCGGCGACGCTGTCCGAGGGGATGCTCGCCAACACGGCCGACACCGGTCGGGTGGAGTACAACACAGTCGACGGCACGCTGTGGTTCCTGCACGCGGTGAGCCGGCACGTCACCGTCACCGGCGACACCGACCTCGGCGACGAGCTGCTGCCCGCGCTGCGTGCCGTGATCGACGCCCACGTGGCCGGCACCCGGTACGGGATCCGCGTCGACCCGGCCGACGGGCTGCTCACCCAGGGCGCCGCCGGCACGGCGCTGACCTGGATGGACGCCCGGGTGTACGGGGTGCCGGTCACCCCGCGTACCGGCAAGCCGGTCGAGGTCAACGCGCTGTGGATCAACGGGCTGGCCGGGCTCGCGGAGCTGGCCGAGCTGGCCGGGCAGGACGCGGACGAGCTGTGGCGACGCCACGGGCAGGCCACCGCCTCGTTCCGGGGGCGGTTCCCGGCCCCGACGGGCTGGCTGCACGACGTGCTGGACGCGCCTGCGCCGGCGTACCCGCTGGGTGGCGCCGCCCTGCACGACGACGACGCGTTGCGCCCCAACCAGCTGTTGGCCTGGTCGCTGCCGTACGCGCCGTTGGAGCCGGACGAGGCGACGCTGCGGCGGATCGCGGACGGGCTGCTCACCCCGCTCGGGCCACGCAGTCTCGCCCCGGACTCCACCGAGTTCGTGGGCCGGCACCGGGGTGGTCCGGCCGACCGCGATGGGGGCTATCACCAGGGCACGGTCTGGCCGTGGCTGCTCGGCCCGTACGTGGACGCCGCGCGTCGTGGAAAGATGTCCGTCGATGACGCATTCGTCGGCATTGAGTCCCATTTGATGGAATATGGGTTAGGCTCGGTGAGCGAGACGGCCGATGGCCTCGCGCCGCACACCGCTACCGGCTGCCCGTTCCAGGCATGGTCGGTGGCCGAGCTGCTGCGGGTGCGGCGAAAGAGCCAGTAGCGCTTTACACGACCGCAACGGTGGTGTCGCCGCTGGTTATCGCGATCCCGGCAGGATTGGCCCCGATCCAGACGCGACGGCGACATCGATTCCGGTGTCGGTCGGCGCGCGCCCGGGGACAACTCAAAGGGGGCCGCATGGCACTCGACGCCCACGTGATCGACATCAACCCCGCCCGGCAGCTGCGGGTGCTGATGCTCTCCTGGGAGTACCCGCCGGTGCTCGTCGGCGGTCTCGGTCGACACGTGCACGCCCTCTCCGTCGCCCTCGCCGCCGCCGGCCACGAGGTCACCGTCGTCACCCGCCACTGCGAAGGCGCACCCCTCGAGGAATACGCCGACGGCGTCCGCATCCTGCGCGCCCCCGAAGACCCGGTCGCCTTCCCCCTCGCCACCGGCTCACTGCTGGCCTGGACCATGGCCTTCAACCACACCCTCACCCGCACCGCCCTGCGCGCCACCCAGGCCGGCGCCTACGACGTCATCCACGCCCACGACTGGCTCGTCGCCCACACGGCCGTCACGCTCGCCGAGCACCTGGACCTTCCCCTGGTCACCACCATGCACGCCACCGAGGCCGGTCGGCACCAGGGCTGGCTGCCGGAGGAGATGAACCGCACCATCCACGGCGTCGAACACTGGCTCAGCAGTTCCTCCATTCGGGTGATCGCCTGCTCCGGATACATGCGCGACCAGGTGACCGCACTGTTCGACGTACCGGCCACCCAGGTCGACGTGGTGCCCAACGGGGTCGACGACCGGGCCTGGCGGGCCCGTCCGCGAGCTGTCGCGTCAGCCCGGGCACGGTTCGCCGGGGACGGCCCGTTGGTCGGGTACGCAGGGCGGCTGGTCTACGAGAAGGGCGTCCAGCACCTGGTGCACGCCGTACCCCGGCTCCGCGAACGGCACCCCGGGCTGCGCGTGGTGATCGCCGGAGACGGCCCGTACCGCACCGAGTTGGAGGCCGAGGCCCGCCGGCTGGCGCTCAGCTCGACAGTCCGGTTCACCGGGTTCCTCGACTCCACCCAACTGCCGGCGATGCTCGGCGCCACCGACGCGACAGTGGTCCCCAGCCTCTACGAGCCGTTCGGCATGGTGGCACTGGAGGCGGCGGCCGCCGGAGCGCCACTGGCGGTGGCCCGTACCGGCGGCCTCGCCGAGATCGTCGAGTCCGGCGTGACCGGGGTGACGTTCCCGCACAGCGACCCGGACGCGCTCGCCGGCGCGGTCGGTCAACTGCTCGGCGACGAGGTCTTCGCCCGGCGGCTGGCCCGCCGGGCCCGCACGATGGTCGGCGAGCGGTACGGCTGGGCCACCATCGCGGCCCGCACCGCCGCCAGCTACGCCACCGCCCGACGCGAACACGGCCCCGTGCAGGCCCGCCGCGCCGCCGCCCGACTGGCCGGCGGACGGACCAGGATCGCCATCCCGGAGGGGAACCTGTTCGCCGCCGCCGCCGAGCACGCCGCATGCTGAGCTGAGTCGGACGACCGATAGGTGACTTCCGATCCGCTGGTTAGGGTGTAGCCCGGACAGCGGCTGAGGAGGAGCGTGCACAGGTGCTGATCGCCGGTCGGTACCGACTGCTCGACCTGGTGGGTCGCGGGGGCATGGGTCGGGTGTGGCGCGCCCGCGACGAGATGCTGCACCGCGAGGTAGCAGTCAAGGAGATCGTCCCACCGAGTTGGTTGGACGATCGCGAACGGGCCGAGGTGCGCTCGCGCACCATGCGGGAGGCGCGCGCCGCGGCCCGCCTCAACCACCCCGCGGTGGTCCGGCTCTACGACGTCGTCGCGGTCGACGGCAGCCCATGGATCGTCATGGAGTACGTCCCGTCCCGCACCCTCCAGGACGTCGTGGACGCCGAGGGGCCCCTGGAGCCGGCCCGCGCGGCCCGGATCGGCCTGGCCGTGCTCGACGCGCTGCAGGCCGCGCACACCGCCGGGGTGCTGCACCGCGACATCAAACCGCAGAACGTGCTCGTGGCGCACGACGGGCGGGTGATGCTCACCGACTTCGGGCTGGCCACCTTCGACGGTGGCGACGGCGCGATGACCCGGCCCGGCATGGTCCTCGGCTCCCCGCAGTACGTGGCCCCGGAGCGGGCCGCCGAAGGGGTGTCCACTGTGGCCGCCGATCTGTGGTCGCTCGGCGCGACCCTGCATGCCGCCGTGGAGGGGCAGTCCCCGTACGCCCGCAGCACCGCGATGGCCACCCTGAGCGCGCTGGCCGCCGGCCCACCGGATCCGGCCCCGCACGCCGGGGCGCTCGCGCCGGTGCTCAACGGGCTGCTGCGCCGCGACCCGCGCGACCGCCTCGACCACGACACGGCCCGTCGGTTGCTCAGAACGGCCGCGACCGGCCGTGCCGACGGGGCGTCGGCGACCGACCGGTCCTCGGCCGACGGGCCGGCCCCAGGACCGGTTGGCCAGCCCGTTGCGGCCGACGACCCCGACGACCAGGATCCCACCGTTCCGCTGCCCGACCCGGACGCCCCGGCCGCAGCCGGCGGCGCCTCCCCCACGCCGGCCCCGGATCCGGCAGCCGCCGGGCGTACCGCGCGTCGGGTGGCGGTGGTCGCCGTGGCGCTGCTGGTCGCCGTCGTGGCCGGCGTCGGCACCGCGCTGACAGTCACTGGTGACAAGCCCAGTGACACCACCGGCTGGTCCTCCCCGCCGCCGAACCGTCCGCCCAACGGCGGGCCGTTCGGCCCCGGCCCGCCGCCCGGCCCGCCGCCGAACGGGCGGGACGTCCCCCCGCCCCCGTTCGCCTGTGTCCGTCCGGACATCGCCGGTACAGCCGTCCAGGCCGGCACACCGAACTCGGGCGAAGAGTTCCGGCCACCGCCCGGCTGGGTGTGGCACGCCGACACCGCCGGCTTCCGGGTCTCCGTACCGGCGAGATGGGTGACCTCCCGCGACGGCACTGTGGCGTGCTTCCAGGACCCGGCGACCGGCCGGGCCTTCAGCGTCGCCGAGGGCGGCGCCGTCGATCCCCTGGAGCGGCTGCGGACCGCCCGCGAGGCGGCAGCCGGGGCCGGCGCCCTGCCGGGGTACGACGAGATCCGGCTCGCCGCGGGCGATGGTGGAGCCGAGTGGGAGCTCCGCTGGCAGACACCGCACGGGCCGTGGCTGCGCGCCCGACAACAGATCCTCGGCGCCAACCGCTGGACGTTGGGTTGGATCACCCGGGACGAGGACTGGGCCGGGGCCGCCGCCGACTGGGATCTGGTGCGAAAGAGTTTCCGACCACCCCGCTGACCTGCACCGTATGGCCATGATCGGGACCACCGTCCGGCGTGGATCGAGGCCGCTCAGTGGATGAGGAAGCCGACATTGGTGGCTATCGTGGATCCCGGGGTGACCGAGGGGGAGCGACCGTGCATCAGTTGCTGATCGCGGGTCGGTACCGGCTGCTCGACCTGGTCGGCACCGGCGGAATGGGCCGGGTGTGGCTTGCTCGCGACGAGATGTTGCATCGCGACGTGGCGCTGAAGGAGGTCGTGCCGCCGTCCTGGCTGGCCGAGACCGAGCGCGAGGAGTTGCGGCGACGAACCCTGCGTGAGGCACGCACCGCCGCCCGGCTCAACCATCCCAACGTGGTCCGCCTCTACGACGTGGTCCACGACCGGGACAGCCCGTGGATCGTGATGGAGTACGTGCCGTCCCGGTCGGTGCAGCAGATCATCAGCGCCGAGGGACCACTGAGCCCGCAGCGCACCGCCCGGATCGGGCTGGCGGTGCTCGCCGCGTTGCGCGCCGCGCACACCGCCGGAGTGCTGCACCGCGATGTGAAGCCGCACAACGTGCTGGTGGCCGACGACGGGCGGGTGGTGCTCACCGACTTCGGGTTGGCCACCTTCGACGGCGGCGACGGTGCGATGACCGGGCCCGGCACGGTGCTCGGCTCACCGCAGTTCGTCGCCCCCGAGCGGGCCCGCGAAGGGGTGTCCGACGCGCGTACCGACATGTGGTCGCTGGGCGCGACGCTCTTTGCGACGGTCGAGGGAAAGTCACCGTACGCACGCTCCAGCGCGATGGCGACGCTCAGCGCGCTGGCCACCGAACCACCGGATCCGATGCGGCGGGCCGGCCCGCTGCGCCCCGTCCTCACCGGCCTGTTGCAGCGCGACCCCTGGCGGCGGTTGACCGCCGTCGAGGCGGAGCCGCTGCTGCGCAGCGCCGCGGCGAGCCACGACGAGCCCGCCGGGTCGGGTCGGTCCTCGGCGGTCGCGGCGGTCCGCAGCGCCGGCCGCGCCATCGCGTCCCACCCGGTCGAACCAGTGGCCCCGTCGGACGAGCCGGCGACGCCGATCCCGCGCCCGCAGCGCCGGCGTCGGCGCCTGATCGCGCTCGGTGGCGCGGCCACGGCCCTGCTCGTCGCGGGAGGCGTCACGCTGGCCCTGGTCAACCGGCACGATGAGCGGACGCCACCGTCCGGCTCTGGTGGTGGCGCGCCGACCTCCCGGCCGGCGGCGTTCGCCTGCGCGTCGCTCCCGCCATCGTCGGCGACCCCGGTGGTGGCGGTGTCACCCCCGGCCGACGCGAAGTACGGGTTGCGCGAGGGTTGGACCTGGTACGACGATCCGACCGGGTTCCGGATCGCCGCGCCGGTGGGTTGGGCACGCTGGACCGAGGGCCCGGTGACCTGCTTCCGGAAATCCGGTGGGTCCCGGGTGCTCAGCGTGGAGGCCGGGCCGGCCCGCGCGGACCCGGTGGCGCACTGGAAGGCCGAGGAGGCTCGACTGACCGCGAGTGAGGCGCTACCGGACTATCGCAAGGTGGACATCTCCGCGATGGACATCTTCGAGGGTGGCGCGGTGTGGGAGTGCGGCTGGCAGAACGCCCTCGGCGTTCCGGTGCACAGCTTCCGGCTGCTGGCCAACACCTCGGCCGACCGCTCCCACACCGTCTCGTGGTTGACAGAAGAGTTCGACTGGCAGGTCAACGCGGCATACTTGCCGATGATCCGGCAGAGCTTCACCCCCACCCTGTGACACGGTCCGATGTGGACCTTCCGGGTGATGCCCCTGCGGCGCCGACGCTGACTACAGTGGCGTAGTTTTGGGCGCTCAAGATCCCTGGGGAGGGTGAGCCGAGATGATGGGACCGCAACACGCGCTGTCCGGCGCGGCGGTGTGGCTGGCTGGCTCCTGGGCACTGGAGCAGTTCGCCGACTACCACCAGTCGCCGCTCGCGTTGGCGGTGGGCACCGCTGTGTGCGCCGGTGGCGCGCTTTTTCCCGACCTCGACATGTCGGGCAAGGTGACCAAGAACCAGGGTGGGGCCACCGTGGCCCGTACCTTCGGGGTCTTCTCACTCTTCGCCGCCGAGGTGATGGAGAAGATCTCCCTCGGGGTCTACTACGCCACCAAGCTCAGCAAGGACCCGCGGCGCAACAACGGGCACCGGACGCTGACCCACACGCTGCCGTTCACAGTGCTTGTCGGTTGGGGCACCACCGCGCTCTGCGCCGCGTACGGCAAGTGGGCGGTCATCACCATCCTCTTCTTCATGTTCGGCCTGGCGTTGCGCGGGCTGTTCGACGACTGGGCCGAGCGGGCCGGGTGGGTGATCATCACTCTCGCGTCGGCCGGGGCGGCCTGGTTCACCTTCGCCAACCTGCCGGGCGGACGCGGCTATCCGCTGATCGGCACCGCACTGGGCGTCGGCTGCTTCGTGCACATCCTCGGCGACATGATCACCCGAGCCGGCGTGCCGATCCTCTGGCCGATCCCGATCAAGCGCCGCATGTGGATGATGATCGGCCTGCCGAACAGCATCGCCCTGCGCGTCGGCAGCAAGGCCGAAGTGGTGGGGATGCGCATCGCACTGACAGTCGTCTCGGCGCTCGCGACCGTCGGCCTGATCGCGCCCTCGGTGCTGAGCCGATTCGACATCGACATATGACCGATCCGGCGCCGGCAGTCCCGCCGGTCGCGGACGAGCGCGTACCGGAGTTCTGCCGCGCGCTGGGGCTGCCCGGCCTCGCCGACGTGCACGTGCACTTCCTGCCGCCGCGACTGCTGCGTCGGGTGTGGGCCTACTTCGACGCCGCCGGGCCGCTGGTCGGCACCGAGTGGCCGATCCTCTACCGGTGGAGCGACGCCGACCGGGTCGCGCACCTGCGCCGGCTCGGTGTGCGGGCGTTCAGCGCGTTGGCGTACGCGCACCGGCCGGGCATGGCGGCGGACCTCAACCGCTGGACGCTGGATTTCGCCCGCGACACCCCGGGGTGCCTGGCCTCGGCCACGTTCTACCCCGAGCCGGAGGCCCCCGGGTACGTCGAGTCGGCCCTCGCCGAAGGTGCCCGAGTGTTCAAGCTGCACCTGCAGGTCGGCGGCTTCGCGCCGACCGATCCGGCGCTGGACCAGGTGTGGGGGATGCTGTCGGACGCGGGGACGCCGGTGGTGGTGCACGCCGGGCACGCCCCGGTGGGGACCGCCCACACCGGGCCGGATCCGTTCGCCGCCCTGCTCGCCCGCCACCCTCGGCTGACCGCCGTGGTCGCGCACATGGGCGCCCCGGACTACCGGGCCTTCCTGGACCTCGCCGAGACGTACGAGCGGGTCCGGCTGGACACCACAATGGCGTTCACGCCCTTCTTCGATCAGTTCGTCCCCTTCCCCGCCGACGAGTTGCCCCGGTTGCGCGAGTTGGGGCTGGCCGGCAAGGTGCTGCTGGGCAGCGACTTCCCGAACATCCCGTACCCGTACGCCGAGCAGGTGACCGGGCTGGCCCGACTGGACCTGGGCGACGACTGGCTACGCGCGGTCTGCTGGAACAACGCCGCCGCCCTCTTCGACCTGCCCTGACCCAGGACCGCCGCCCCATCGGCTCCGCGATCTTGCACTTTCTGTCCCGACACAAGGTGCATATCCAGCCATGTCGGCAACAGGAACTGCAAGATCGGCGCGGTCTGCTCGTTGCGCGACTCTGTTGAATTCTTTTCGACATCGGCTATTGACGTCGCCGTAACAGGTGGCCTAGCGTCCTGTCGAACCGCTTCGTCGAAACGCTTCGACGAAGTTCGGGAGCGGTCCCACCCCAGGCCGGAGGAGGTGCGCGGTGGCCACCATGCACGACGTCGCCCGCCTCGCACAGGTCTCGGTCAGCACCGTCTCGTACGTGCTCACCGGCACCCGGCCAATCTCCCAGGCCACCCGCAACAAGGTGCTCGCCGCGATGGCCCAGCTCGACTACCAGCCCAACGCTATGGCCCGAGGGCTGGCCAGTCGCCGCAGCCGGATCCTCGGCCTGCTGATGCCGATGGACGAACGCGGCCTCGGCGCCACCGAGACCGCCTTCGTCACCGGCGCCGCCGCCGCGGCCAGCGTCGCCGGCTACCACCTGGTGCTCTCGCCGGTCGGCGGGGGCAACCTCGACGACCTGCGTCGGTTGGCCAGCCAGCGGATGCTCGACGGTGTCGTGCTGATGGAGGTCCAGCTGGCCGACGAGCGGGTCACAGTACTCCAGGAGGCCGGGGTGCCGCTGGTGCTGATCGGCCGTACCGGCGACACCAGCACGCTCTCCTACGTCGACATCGACTTCGACCAGACCGTCCGGGAGGCCGTCGCGCACCTGGTCGGCCTCGGGCACCGGCGGATCGTCTACGTCAACCACTCGGCCGCCACGCTGGCCAGCGGCTACGGGCCCGCGCTGCGTACCCGTGACGCCTTCACCGCGGCGATGACCGGGCACGGCCTGGAGCCGGTGATGATCGCGGCCGAGGACAGCGCCGCCGGCGGGCGGGCCGCCCTGGCCGCCGCGTTCGCGCGGGCCCCGGAGCTGACCGCGGTGTTGGCCATGAACGAGACGGCGATCTTCGGCATCCTCGGCGAGCTGACCGGCCGCGGGTTGTCGGTGCCCGACGACGTATCCGTCGTCTCGATGGTCACCTCGCCGCAGGTCGCCGAACTGGCCACCCCGGCGCTGACCGCGATGACGTCACCCGGTTCGGCGCTCGGCCGGATCGCGATCGAGGCGCTGACGCGCCACCTGGATGGCCCCGCAGACCAGCGTCACCAGCAACTGCTGCCGTGCGCGCTGGAGATCCGCGGGTCGACCGCCGCACCCCGGCGGGCGGCACTGGCCACCTCTGGTCCGTCGTCGAACGACGGCGGCTGACCAGCGAAAACGGCCCGCCATCGCGCTGCAACGCGACGACGGGCCCCGTGAAGTACCGGCTAGTACTCAACGAGGAGGATAGTAATGCAGCGATTCCGCCGGCTCGTCGCCGCGATCGCCCTGGCAGCGACCGCGACGACCACCGTGGCCGCCTGTGGCGGTGGTGACAACGGGGACAGCAACGACGCCAAGGTTCTCAAGCTCTGGCACTACGAGAGCGAGAACAGCGCCATGGGGGTCGGCTGGAACCGGGCTATCGAGCTCTTCAAGTCCGAGCACCCGGGCGTCGAGGTGCGCTTCGAGCGCAAGGCGTTCGAGCAGATCCAGCAGAACGCGGGCATGATCATCAATTCGTCCGAGGGCCCGGACATCATGGAGTACAACAAGGGCAACGCGACCGCCGGGCTGCTCTCCTCCCAGGGCCTGCTGGCCGACCTGAGCAGCGAGGCAGACAAGCGCGGCTGGGCCGGCAAGCTCAGCCCCAGCCTGCAGACCACCGCCCGGTACAGCGACAAGGGCGTGATGGGCTCCGGCAAGTGGTTCGGTGTGCCGAACTACGGCGAGTACGTCACGGTCTACTACAACAAGGACCTGTTCCAGAGCAACGGCGTCAAGGTCCCGACCACCATGGCCGAGATGACCGCCGCGATGGACACCTTCGTCGGCAAGGGCGTCACCCCGCTGGGCATGGCCGGCGCCGAGTACCCTGCCGGGCAGCTCTTCTACCAGCTCGCCCTGTCCAAGGGCGACCGGCAGTTCGTCGACAACTACCAGCTCTACAAGAACCCTGTCGACTTCAAGGCCGACCCGCTCAAGTACGGCGCGGACACCTTCGCCCAGTGGGTGCAGAAGGGCTACGTCGCGAAGAACTCGGCCAGCCTCAAGGCCGAGGACATGGGCACCGCCTTCATCGGCGGCAAGGTTCCGATGATCGTCTCGGGTAGCTGGTGGTACGGCCGCTTCAAGACCGAGATGAAGGCCAACTGGGACACCTTCCTCTTCCCCGGCAACACCCTGCAGGCCGGCTCCTCCGGCAACCTCTGGGTGGTCCCGGAGAACAGCAAGGCCAAGAGCCTGGCGTACGACTTCATCGACATCACCCTGCGTCCGGAGATCCAGGACCTGATCGGCAACAACGGTGGTGTTCCGGTCGCCGCCGACGCGTCGAAGATCAGCGACCCGAAGGACCGCAAGCTGATCGAGGACTTCAACACGGTCAGCAAGTCCGACGGGCTCGCCTTCTACCCGGACTGGCCGGTCCCCGGCTACTACGACGTGCTGGTCTCCGGCTTCCAGGGTCTGATCAACGGCTCGAAGTCGCCCGACCAGGTCCTCGACACGATCGCCAAGCCGTACGCCGATGGCGTCAAGGAGATCACCGGCAAGTGACACGGCGAGCGGCGGGCGCGACCGGCACGACCGGCGCGCCCGCCCGCCCCGCCGGGAAGGATCTTCCATGGCAGTCTCCGAGACGGTCGCCGCCACACCGCCGGCCGCGACCCCCACCCCGCCCGCGCCCAGCCGCAGACGCCGCGGCCGCAACGCGGCGTACTGGCTCTACCTGCTCCCCGGAGCGGTGCTCTTCCTCCTGGTCATCGGCGCGCCGCTGGTCGGCACCCTCTACCTGTCGTTGACCAAGTGGTCAGGCGTCGGCGACCCCCGGTGGGTCGGCCTGGACAACTACCAGCAGTTGCTGCAGGACGACGTGTTCTGGGCGTCGTTCCGCAACACGGTCTGGATGCTCGTCGCGATGGTGGTGGTGCCCACAGTGCTCGGGCTGCTGCTCGCCGCGGTGCTCTTCGACGTCATCGGCCGCCGGTTCAAGCCCCGTACGGCCGCCGCGCTGCGGGCCGCGTTCTACCTCCCGCAGGTGCTGCCCGTCGTGGTGGCCGGCATCGTCTGGGGCTGGATCCTCCGCCCCGACGGCGCGTTCAACAGCCTCCTCGACGCGGTCGGTCTCGGCGCGCTACGCCACGACTGGCTCGGCGACCCGGGCACCGCCCTGCCGGCCGTGATGGCCGTGATGATCTGGGTGCAGATCGGCTACCCGGTGGTCGTCTTCATGGCGGCGTTGCAGCGGGTCGACCCCGAGCTGTACGAGGCGGCCGAGGTCGACGGCGCGAACTGGCTGCACCGGTTCCGGGCGATCACCCTTCCGCAGATCCGGCCGGAGACCTTCGTGGTGGCCCTGACCTGCACCATCGCCGCGTTGAAAGTGTTCGGGCCGATCTTCGCCCTGACCCGGGGCGGCCCGGACAACGCCACGAACGTGCCGTCGTACTTCGCCTACTACACGTTCTTCAAGAAGCTGCAGGTCGGTTACGGCTCCGCGATCTCCACGGTGCTGACACTGATCATCGTGGTGGTGGCCGGCGTCTTCATCTGGATGCAGGCCCGCAGCGAGCGCCGGGACCGGGGGTTCTGACATGGCCGTCACGCTCACACCGAGCACCGCGCCGGTGACGCCGGCCCGGCTCGTCCGCGATCGACACCACCGCGGCGTCAGCCGCTGGGTGGTACTCGCCCTGGTCATCCTCGGCGCGCTCGTCATGCTGGTGCCGTTCGCGTTCATGCTGCTCAACGCGTTCAAGTCGCCCGGCGACTACTCGTCGGGCGGCCCACTGAGCTGGCCGACGGAGTTCTACACAAAGGGTCTGCGCACGTACTGGACCGAGGTGAACTTCCCGCTCAAGTTCTGGAACTCGGCGGTCATCGCCGGCTCGGTGGCCGTGCTCGGCGTCGCCGTCTCACTGCTCAACGCGTACGCGCTGGGCATCGGGCGGGTCCGTGGCCGGCTGTGGATCGTCGGGCTCTTCCTGCTGGCCAACATGCTGCCGCAGGAGGCGCTGATCTACCCGCTGTACTACGTGGCCAAGGAGGTCGGGCTCTACAACACCCGACTCGCGGTGATCATCATCTTCACCGTGATCCAGAGCGCGTTCGGCACCTACCTGCTCGCCTCGGTGATGGGCACGTTCCCGCGCTCGCTGCTGGAGGCCGCCGCCCTGGACGGCGCCGGCAAGTGGACGGTGCTGTGGCGGGTGGTCTTCCCCAACCTGCGGCCCACCCTCGCGGTGCTGCTCATCTTCTTCTTCATCTGGACGTGGAACGAGTTCCTCATCCCGCTGGTCATGCTGATCGACAACCAGACGCAGACCATTCCGGTCGCGCTCGCGTCGTTGCAGGGCGACCGGCTGATGGACGCGCCGACCACAAATGCCGGCGCGCTGATCAGCCTGGTGCCGGCCATCCTCTTCTTCCTCATCTTCCAGCGCACTCTGGCGCGCGGCATCACGGCAGGAGCCGAGAAGTGAAGTTCACCGACGGGTACTGGCAGCTGCGCGCCGGCGTCAGCGTCCTGCGCCCCGGCACCGTGGAGTCGGTCGAACCGGACGAGCGTGGCTTCACCGTCTTCGCACCGACCGGTCAGATCACCGGACGCGGCGACACCCTCAACCGGCCCCTGGTCACCGTCCGGTTCTTCTCCCCCGCCCCCGGCGTCATCGGGGTGACCATCGCCCACCACACCGGAGGGCTGCCCCGCGAGCCGCACTTCGGGCTGAGCACCGACGAGACGCACCCGGTCACCGTCGACGTCACCGGGCTCAGCGCGACGCTGACCACCGGCGAGCTGACCGCGCGGGTCGCGCTCATTGACGGGTGGCGGGTCGACTTCCTGCACGGCGACCGGCTGGTCACCGCGTCCACCGCCCGCAGCATCGGCGTCGTCACCGACGCCGAGGGCCGCCGGCACGTGCACGAACGGCTCGCGCTGGGCGTCGGTGAGACGGTGTACGGGCTGGGCGAGCGCTTCGGCCCGTTCGTCAAGAACGGGCAGACGGTCGACATCTGGAACGCCGACGGGGGCACCGCCAGCGAGCAGGCGTACAAGAACGTGCCGTTCTATCTCAGCAGCGCCGGCTACGGGGTCTTCGTGGACCACCCGGAGCACGTGTCGTTCGAGGTCGGCTCCGAGGTCGTCACGCAGACCCAGTTCAGCGTCGAGGGACAGTCGCTCACCTACTACGTCATCGACGGGCCCCAGCCGAAGGACGTGCTGCGCCGGTACACCGCGCTCACCGGCCGGCCGGCCCGGATCCCCGCCTGGTCGTACGGCCTCTGGCTGTCCACCTCGTTCACCACCTCGTACGACGAGAAGACAGTGACCGAGTTCGTCGACGGGATGGCCGAGCGCGGGCTGCCGCTGTCGGTGTTCCACTTCGACTGCTTCTGGATGCGTCAGTTCCACTGGGTCGACTTCGTCTGGGACCCGGCGACCTTCCCCGACCCGGAGGGGATGCTGCGCCGGCTGCACGAACGCGACCTGAAGGTGTGCGTCTGGATCAACCCGTACATCGCGCAGCGCTCGTACCTCTTCGAGGAGGGCCGCGAGGCCGGTTACCTGGTGCGCAACCCGGACGGCTCGGTCTGGCAGTGGGACAAGTGGCAGGCCGGCATGGCGCTTGTCGACTTCACCAACCCGGACGCGGTTCGCTGGTTCACCGGCAAACTCAAGGCGCTGCTGGACATGGGCGTCGACTGCTTCAAGACTGACTTCGGCGAGCGCATCCCGACCGACGTGGTGTGGCACGACGGCTCGGACCCGCAGCGGATGCACAACTACTACTCGTACCTCTACAACAAGGCGGTCTTCGAGCTGCTGGAGACCGAGCGCGGCGAGGGCGAGGCGGTGCTGTTCGCCCGCTCGGCCACAGCGGGCGGGCAGCAGTTCCCGGTGCACTGGGGCGGCGACTGCGAGTCGACGTTCGTCGCGATGGCCGAGTCGCTGCGCGGCGGGTTGTCCCTGGCGGCGTCCGGCTTCGGCTACTGGAGCCACGACATCGGCGGCTTCGAGGGCACTCCCGACCCGGCGGTGTTCAAGCGGTGGGTCGCCTTCGGGCTGCTCTCCTCGCACTCCCGGCTGCACGGGTCCGGCTCGTACCGGGTGCCGTGGGCGTACGACGAGGAGGCCGTGGACGTGCTGCGGCACTTCACCCACCTCAAGCTCGGCCTGATGCCGTACCTGGCGGCCGCCGCCCAGGAGGCACACCGCGACGGGACACCTGTGATGCGGCCGATGTTCGTGGAGTTCCCGGACGACCCGGCGACGGCACACCTGGACCGGCAGTACATGCTCGGCCCGGACGTGCTTGTCGCCCCGGTGCTCAGCGCCGACGGCGACGTCACGTACTACGTACCCGCCGGTACCTGGACGCACCTGGTCACCGGTGCGCAGGTCACCGGCCCGGCCTGGCGGACCGAGAAGCACGGCTTCGACAGCCTGCCGGTGCTGGCCCGACCGGGCGCGGTCATCCCGTTCGGCTCCCGCACCGACCGACCGGACTACGAGTGGGCCGACGATGTGCGGCTGCGGGTGTACGCACCGACCGAGGGGCAGCGCACCCGGGTACGGGTACCGTCACCCGGCAACGGGCCGGGCGCCGAGTTCGACGTGCGCTACGAGGGCGGGACGGCCAGTGCCGAACTGGTCGCCGGCACCTCGACGGGCTACATCTGCGAGATCCAGGGGACGGAACGATGACGCAACACCACTTCCCGGAGAGCTTCGTCTGGGGGTCGGCGACGGCCGCGTACCAGATCGAGGGCGCGGCGACCGAGGACGGGCGCGGACCGTCCATCTGGGACACCTACAGCCACACCCCCGGTCGGACCCTCAACGGTGACACCGGTGACGTGGCCGCCGACCACTACCACCGGTGGGCCGACGACCTCGGGCACATCGCCGACCTCGGGCTCGGCGCGTACCGGTTCTCCATCTCCTGGCCCCGGGTGCAGCCGGGCGGCTCGGGCCGGTTCAACCAGGCGGGCATCGACTTCTACTCGCGGCTGGTGGACGGGCTGCTGGAGCGGGGCGTCCGCCCGGTGGCCACCATGTACCACTGGGACCTGCCGCAGGAGTTGGAGGACGCCGGCGGATGGGCGGCGCGGGAGACCGCGTTGCGCTTCCAGGAGTACGCGGCGGGCATCGTGGGCGCGCTGGGCGACCGGGTGCACACCTGGACGACGCTCAACGAGCCGTGGTGCTCCGCGTACCTGGGTTACGCCTCCGGGGTGCACGCGCCGGGCCGGACCGAGCCGGCGGCGGCGCTGGCCGCGGTGCACCACCTCAACCTCGCGCACGGCCTGGCCGGCCGGGTGGTCCGGGAGCTGGCCCCGTCCGCCGAGCTGTCAGTGACGTTGAACCTGCACGTCATCCGGGGCGCGTCCGACTCGGCTGCCGACCAGGACGCGGTCCGGCGGATCGACGCGTTGGCGAACCGGGCGTTCCTCGGCCCGATGCTGGACGGGGAATACCCGGCCGACCTGCTGGCCGACACCGCCTCCGTCACCGACTGGTCGTTCGTCCACGAGGGCGACGAGAAGCTGATCGCGGTGCCGCTGGACGTGCTCGGGGTCAACTACTACTCCAGCACCCTGGTCCGGGCCTGGGACGGGGTGTCGGCCCGCTCCGACGCCGACGGGCACGGCGCGTCGACCTCCACGCCGTGGGTCGCTGCTGACAACGTCGACTTCCTGCCGCAGCCCGGCCCGTACACGGCGATGGGTTGGAACATCGACCCGCCGGCGCTGACCGAGCTGCTGCTGCGCCTCCAGCGCGAATACCCCAGCCAGCCCATGATGATCACCGAGAACGGCGCGGCGTTCGACGACGTGGTGTCGGCCGACGGCCGCATCCACGACGAGCGGCGGATCGACTACCTGCGTCGGCACATCGGCGCGATGGCCGACGCCCGCGCGCAGGGCGCGGACGTGCGCGGCTACTTCGTCTGGTCACTGCTGGACAACTTCGAGTGGGGCTACGGCTACGACCGTCGCTTCGGGATCATCCGGGTCGACTACGACACCCAGGTACGCACCTGGAAGGACAGCGCCCACTGGTACCAGCGCCTCGCCGCCACCGGCGAGCTGGACCAGGCACAGGACTGACGAAGAGCGTGCTGCCGGTGGGTCATCATGTTGACTCACCGGCATCACCCACATCGGGGAGCCTGGCAGGACGGGCCCCTCAGACCCCGACCCGCTGCGGGGGCACGGTGAGCCCGTAGAGCTCCATCAGCTCCGGGGTGTCGATCCGGCTGCCGTCAGCGACCGAGTCGCAGGCGATGTCGACGATCTGGTCCTTGTGCGCCAGCAGGTACGGCCGGGCGCCCACGTCGGCGCTGGCCAGGGTGGCGATGCCGGGCCAGTGCCGGCGGCCGAACAGCATCGGGTAGCCGCGCAGCCCGTCGTAGGTGGCGCAGACCAGCACGTCCGGGTACGGCAGCGCGGCCACCCGGCTGACCGCCGTGGCGCTCAGGCCCGGCATGTCGACCGGGACCACCACCACCGCCTCGATCCCCTCGTCGTCCATGGCGGCCAGGCCGGCCCGGATCGACGAGCCGACGCCGGTGCCCCACGCCTTGTTGATCACGACTATGGCCTTGCCCAGGTCGGCGGTCTTCTGGACCTGATCGGCGGCGGCACCCAGTACGACCACGATCTGCTCGCAGCCCGCCTCGGTCATCGTGTCGATCATCTGATTGACCAGGGGCTTGTCTCCCTGGTGCAGCAGCGCCTCCGGACCACCGATCCGTCGTCCCCCGCCTGCGGCGATGATCATTCCTGCGATCCGGTTCAGCTGCGCCCCCTCCAGCACGGGACGGACCGTGACCGATCCGTCCCCTCCTACGGACACTGCAACGAGGACGGCCAGCCGAGGGTGGCGGGGCGAAAAGGAGAAATAGCACAACCGTTACACGGCCGGCATCTTCCGACACGGGACCTTCCGTCGGTCAGGCCGCGTCGGCGTAGCAGTCGACGATGGACAGGTCCAGCGGAAACCGGACCGGCGTCGCACCGAAGAGCAGCGCGGAGGCTCGCTCGCCGGACCGGTTGACAGCCTCGGCGACCGCGTCAGCCTGAGCGGCGGGCGCGTGCACGACCACCTCGTCGTGTTGGAAGAAGACCAGCTCGGCATCGGTGCCAGACAACTCCGTCCGCAGCGTGGCCAGCAGCGTTGACGCCCACTCCGCGGCGGTGGCCTGGATGACGAAGTTGCGGGTGAAGCGCCCCCGGGACCGCGCGGCCCGTGCCCGCGGACTGTGCGGGTCGGCCACCCCCTCCGGGTCGGAGGGCTCGTCGTCGAGATCACCGAACCCGGCCGAGCCGGGCGGGCACGTCCGCCCCAGCCAGGACCGCACCAAGCCACCCGTCTCGCCGGTACGCGCGGCCGCCTCGACGTAACCGAACGCCGTCGGGTAGCTGCGCTTCAGCACCGCCAACGCGGGCACCGCAGCCCCACCGGTCTGCCCGTACATCGCGCCGAGTAGGGCCACCTTGGCCTTGGCCCGGTCACCGCCGAACGAGTCCCGGGCCAGCGCGGCGTAGAGGTCACCGGCACC
The DNA here is from genome assembly GCF_015751765.1 of Micromonospora ureilytica. NCBI lineage: Bacteria > Bacillati > Actinomycetota > Actinomycetes > Micromonosporales > Micromonosporaceae > Micromonospora > Micromonospora ureilytica. Next base: position 712,428 of record NZ_JADOTX010000001.1, on the reverse strand, counting down.
GCCCGCCTCCGCCAGCCGCGCGTCGCCGGACACCGCGGCCAGCACCCGAGGCTCCAACTGGCCGGCGTCGGCGACCACCAACCGCCAGCCCGGATCGGCCACCACCGCCCGCCGGATCACCTTGGGGATCTGCAACGCGCCACCGCCCCGGGTGGCCCACCGGCCGGAGACGACACCACCCGGCACGTACTCCGGTTGGAACCGGCCACCCCGCGCCCACTGATCGAGCCAGGCCCAGCCGTGCGCCGTCCAGATCCGGTAGAGCTCCTTGTATTCCAGCACCAGCGGCACCGCCGGATGGTCCACCCCGCGCAGCACCCAGGCCCGGGTGTTGGGCAGCTCCACCCCGACCCGGGCGAACGCCTTCAGCAGCTCCGCCGGGGAGTCGGTGTGCAGGCGGCGTACGCCGAGCGCGTCGGCGATCCGGGCGGCCAACTCGGCAAGTCGGCGTGGCGGCCCACCGACCGGGGACGCCTCACCGAGCAGCTCGTGCAGGATCTCGTTGTGCACGTCGGCACGCCAGGGCAGCCCGACGACGCCCATCTCCACAGCGATCAGCGCGCCGGCCGACTCGGCGGCCACCAGCAACCGGAACCGACCGGGGTGCTCGGTCGCTGTGATGCGGGCGAGCTGGTCGGCGTACACCCGGGTCAGTGCCTCGATGCCCGGGCCCGGCGGACCGGGCAGGGTGTCGAAGAGCGCGCCCTGGCCGTGCCCGGGCGGCGCGGCGGCGCGCGGCGGTGGGTCGGGCGGCACCGCCGAGCCGGTCAGCCGGGCCCAGGCGGCGGCCAGCGAGCGGGGCTCGCCCCAGCGGCCCGCGTGCCCGAGCAGCAACGCCTCGGTCAACTCCACGTCGTGACAGCGATCGACCCGGACGCCCGCGCGCAGCAGCGTCGGGTAGACCGCCGGAGCGGTCGACCAGACCCAGCGCGGGTGCCCGGCGGCCTCGCGCGCGGCGACCGCGGCGACCAGGTCGGTGACGACCTCGGGCGGGCCGGTCGGCCGGCCGGCGGCGTCGAGCGGGCACAGCACTCCCCCGCCCCGCTCGTCGGACACCACCGCCACCAGCACGAACGTGATTCTGCCTCTTCCCTGCGACAGAAACGGAGGCACACCTCACCATGATCGGGTCGGCAGGGTGTCGGGGCCGGTCGGTAGCGTGACCAGGTGCCTCCGCAGATCCCGCATCCCGATCCTGGCACCCCCGACACCCGCGGTCCGATGCGTTACCTCTGGTGGCTGGTCCGCTGCCAGCCCTGGCGGGTGCTGCGCGGCAGCCTGATCGGCACGGCCTGGATGATCGGGCTCTCGGCCCGGCCCTACCTGATCTACCGTGCCGTCGACGACGGGCTGCGCGCCGGCGACACCCACGCCCTGGCGCAATGGGTCGCGGCGATCGTCGTCGCGGGCGTGGCCCTGTCCTACCTGGGCATCATGCGGCACCGGACGATGACCTTCATCCGGGAGGACGCCAAGGCCCGCTCGGCGGAGGTCCTGCTGCGTCACCTGTCCCGGATCGGCGCGGTGCTGCCCCGCCGGGTCGGGGCGGGCGAGGTGTCCACCATCGGTGGCTCCGACATCGACTGGACGGCGCAGGTGCTGACGCTGACCGGGCCGGGCGTCGGCGCGATCATCGCGTACGGGGTGATCGCCGTGGTGCTCTGGTCGATCTCCCCGATGCTGGCGCTCTGCGTGCTGGTGGGGGTGCCGGTGGTCGGTCTGGTCGTGGGGCCGCTGCTGCGCCGCCTGGAGCGGGCCGAATCGGTCTACCGCCGGCAACAGGGCGCGCTCACCGCCCGATCCGGTGACATCGTGGCCGGGCTGCGGGTGCTCGCCGGGGTGGGCGGCCGGGACCTGTTCGCCCGGCGGTACGCCGCCCGGTCCCAGGATCTGCGCGCCGAGGGCTACCGGGTCGGGGCGGTCAACAGCTGGATCGACGCCGCGACGGTCGCCATCCCCGGGTTGTTCCTGGCAGCGGTGGTCTGGTTGACGGCCCGGATGGCGGTGACCGGTGACGTCACGATCGGCGAGTTGGTCGCCGTCTACGGCTACGTGGCGACCCTGATCGTGCCGGTCTGGTTTCTGCTGGAGGGCAGCCACCAGCTCATCCGGGGTCGGGTCGCCGCCCGGCGGATCGCCGACCTGCTCACCGTGACACCTGACGACGTCGGTGGCCCGGGTCGCCGGTGGCCGGATGCCGTGCCGGAGGCACGCCGGCTCGGCTCCGTGCCGGAGGCACGCCGGCCGGATGGCCCGGGCGCGCCGGACGGCCCGGCCGACCTGCACGACCCGGTGACCGGCCTGACCGTGCGCGCCGGCCGGCTGACCGGCGTGGCGGCAGACGATCCGGCGGCGGCCGTGGCGTTGGCCGACCGGCTCGGCCGGTACGTCGTCAGCGGCGTCACCTGGGGCGGCGTGCCGCTGCGCGAGGTCGCCCTGGACGAGGTCCGCGCGCGGATCCTCGTCGCCGACCACGACTCGTACCTCTTCGCCGGCACGCTGCGCGACATCCTGCGCGCCGGGGCCGACGACGATGACGAGCGCCTCGGAGAGGCCCTGCGGACCGCCTCGGCGCAGGACATCGTCGACGCCCTGCCCGCCGGGCTGGACACCCCGATCGACGCCCGAGCCCGGACGCTCTCCGGCGGTCAGCGCCAACGGGTCCGCCTGGGCCGGGCCCTACGCAGCGAGCCGGAGGTGCTGATCCTCGTCGACCCGACATCGGCGGTGGACGCGCACACCGAGGCGCGGATCGCCGAGCGGTTGCGGGCCGCGCGGGCCGGGCGGACCACAGTGGTGATCGCCACGTCACCGCTGCTGCTCGGCCGAGCCGACCTGGTCGCGCACCTGAGCGCCGGCCGGATCACCGCCACCGGCGACCACGCCGACCTGCTCGACCGCGAAGCGGCCTACCGGCACCTGGTGGCCCGCGGCAGCGAGGACCCCGATCCGACGCAGTCCGCCGACACCGAGGAGGCGTACCGGTGAGCCGACTACCGGTGGCCGACCGCGGCACCGTACGCCGGGCCCTGCGCGACATGATCAGCCGGCACCGGCGCGCCGTCGGGGTCGTGCTGGCGTTGCACAGCGCCGCCGCGGTCGCCGGGCTCGCCCCGCCGTGGCTGCTGGGCACCATCGTCGACCGGGTCACCGCCGGCGCGGGCGTGGCCACCGTGGACCGGCTGGCGCTGGCCATCGCCGGCTGTGTCCTGGTCAGTGCCCTGCTCTCCCGATACGCCCAGTACGCCGGCCACCGCTTCGGCGAACGCGCCGTCGCCGAGCTGCGCGAGCAGTTCGTCTCCCGGACCCTCGGGCTGCCCGTCTCGGTCGTCGAACGGGCCGGCTCCGGTGACCTGGCCACCCGCAGTTCGGTCGACGTGTCGACGGTCGGCACCACCGTCCGGGACGTGGTGCCCACCATCGTCATCGCCACTGTGCAGTTGACGTTGCTGTTCGGGGCGGTCTTCCTGCTGCACCCACTGCTCGGGCTGGCCGCGCTGGCCGGGCTCCCGTCGATCGTGGCGGTGACCCGCTGGTACCTGCGCCGGGCCAGCTCCGCGTACCTCACCGAGGGTGCGGCTGCGGCCGAGCTGACCGAGACGCTGACCACCACCGCCGAGGGCGCCCGCACGGTCGAGGCGCTGCGCCTGGCCGACGACCGGATCCGGCACGGCACCAGCCGCATCACACTGGTGTGGCGGGCCCGTCGGGCGACCCTCGCGCTGCGTACCGTGTTCTTCTCGGTCGTCGAGGCCAGCTATCCGCTGCCGGTCGCCGTGGTCCTGCTCGTCGGTGGCTACCTGCTCTCCCGAGACATGGTGTCACTCGGCGCGGTGGTCGCCGCCGCGCTCTACCTGCAACAGGCGATCGACCCGTTGGACCGGCTGTTGCAGTGGACGGAGCAGGCGCAACGCGGCTTCGCGTCGTACGCCCGGGTGCTCGGCGTCGGCATGGTCCCACCGGAACCGCCCGGCACGACGGCCTCGTCACACGGTGAGCGGCTCGTCGTCAGTGGGGCGCGCTTCTCCTACTCCGACGACGGGCCGGACGTGCTGCACGGCATCGACCTGCAGGTGCAGCCCGGTGAGCGGCTGGCCATCGTCGGTCCGTCCGGCGCCGGCAAGTCCACACTGGCCCGACTGCTGGCCGGGATCGACGCGCCTCGGCACGGCGTCGTCAGCATCGGCGGCTGCCCGGTCACCGACCTCGACCCGGCCGAGCGACGCCGCCGGATCGCCCTGGTCACCCAGGAGCACCACGTCTTCATCGGCTCGGTCCGCGACAACCTCTCCTTCGCCGCGCCCGACGCCTCCGACGCACAGATGCGCGCCGCGCTGCTCACCGTGGGCGCCGAGTGGTTCGCCGAGCTGCCCGACGACCTGGACACCCAGCTCGGCGACGGGGCCCGTCAGCTCGGTGCGGCCGAGGCCCAGCAGCTGGCGTTGGCCCGGTTGGTGCTCGCCGACCCGCACACGCTGATCCTGGACGAGGCGACCGCCGCGCTCGATCCGTCCACCGCCCGACGGACCGAACGCGCGCTGGCCGCCGTGCTGGTCGGGCGGACCGTCATCGCGATCGCGCACCGGCTCAACACCGCGCACGACGCCGACCGGGTCGCCGTGCTCGCGGACGGCCGGATCACCGAGATCGGCAGCCATGACGAGCTGGTCGCTGCCGGTGGCGCTTACGCCGCCCTGTGGCGCTCCTGGCACACCCGCGTCGACGAGCGGTGAGGCGCCCTACTTCACCGCGCCGGAGGTGAGGCCGGCCTGGATCTGACGCTGGAAGACCGCGTACACGATGATCATCGGGAGGATGGCGATGGTCAGCGCCGCGAACAACCCGGACCAGTCCGCCTCGTAGCCAGCGTTGACCGAGATGTCGGCGATGCCCTGGGTGAGCACCCACTTGTCCTTGGCGTTGGAGAGCAGCACCAACGGGAGCTGGTACTGCGCCCACTGACCGATGATGTTGAAAATCGCGACGCTGATCAGGCCCGGCTTCGCCATCGGCATCATCACCTGGAAGAACAGCCGGCTGTGCCCGCAGCCGTCGATCATCCCCGCCTCGGCCACCGACGACGGCAGCGTCTTGAAGAACGCGGCCAGGAAGAACACGGTGAACGGCAGGGAGTACGCGGTGTAGACCAGCACCACGCCGGTGTGGGTGTCCAACAGACCCAGGTTCTTCACCACGAAGAAGAGCGGCACCAGAGCCAGGAAGACCGGGAAGGCCAACCCCGAGACGAAGAGGAAGTAGACCGCCCGGTTGCCCCAGAACTTGTAACGGGCCAGCACGTACGCGGCCATCGAGCCGAGCAGCATGGTGAGGAAGGTGCTGCACGACACGACGATCACGCTGTTGAGGAAGTACCGCCCGACGTGCGCCTTGGTCCAGGCCCGCCCGAAGTTCTCCCAGCGCAGCTCGGCTGGGAGCGTCCACGGGCTGCTGAAGATCTCGCTGGTGTTCTTGAACGCGGCGAGGAAGGTCCAGAGGATCGGCACGATCACGATCACCGCCCACACGGCGAGCGCGACGTGCCCCAGGCCGGAGAAGAGCTTTACCTCCGAGCGGGGGCCCTTGCTTCCCGGCCCGGCGGGAGCGGACGGGTCACCGGTCTTCGGCGGAAGCGCCGCCGGGGTCGGCGGCAGCGTCGACTGCGGATTCATCAGTACTCCACGCTTTCCCGCTTGGTGAGCCGCAGCGTCAGCGCCGCGAACGTGAGGGTGAGGAAGAACAGCGCCACGCCCATCGCCGAGGCGTAGCCGTACTTCGAGTAGACGAACGCGTTGCGGTAGATCTCCATGGCCAGCACTGTGGTGGCGCCGTCCGGGCCGCCACCGTCCACCGAGAGCACCGCCACGATGGCGAACGCGTCGAACGCCGCGATCCCGAGGTACACCCAGGCCACCTGGAGGGTGTCCCACAGCAGCGGCAGGGTGACCCGGAAGAACAGGGTCACCTTCGTCGCCCCGTCCATCTCGGCGGCCTCGTAGATCTCACCGGGGATGGAGGCCATCCCGGCCGAGAAGAGCACCACGTAGAAGCCGACCGCCTGCCAGACCAGCACCGCGATGATCGACCACAGGGCCAGGTTCGGCTTCACCAGGAAGAGGACCGGCTCCAGGCCGAACTTCATCAGCACGCCGTTGATCAGGCCGGACTCGTTCGGCCGGTACACCATCTGGAACAACACCGCGATGATGGCCACCGCCAGGACCTGGGGGAAGAAGAACACCACCCGGTAGAACTTCGCCCCCCAGACCCCCTGGCGTTGCCCGCCGCTGCTCTTGCCGCCCACGTTGAGCAGGAAGGCGAAGAACAGGGCGATGGCAATGGTGATCAGCGGCAGGGCAAGCAGCAGTACGCCGTGGTGCTGGACCGCCTTCCAGAAGGCGCCGTCGTCGAGCAGCCTCCGGTAGTTGTCGAAGCCCACCCACTGCGGGGCGGACAGCCCCCGCCAGTTGGTCATCGAGATCTGGAACGCCTGCGCGTACGGCCAGATCACGAATGTCACGTACAGCGCGACCGGGGCGAACAGGAACCCGATCACGAATGGATACTTGCCGTGCCGCATGACCCTAGCTCCGATCGATCAGCGCTTGAACTTGGTGACGGAGCTGTCCTTCTTGATGGCGTCGGCGCGCTTCTGGATCCGCTCCACGAAGGCGTCCGCGTTGATCCGGCCGAACATCAGCTCGTTGGTGGCGGTACGCGCCTCCGTGTCGAGCTCCTTGTACCAGCCGTCGAAGTACAGGTTGAACACGTCCTGACCGGCCGCCTTGAGCGCGGCCTGCGAGCTGGCCACACCCGGCGGGAAGGCGAAGCCCTCCGAACCGGCGGTGACCACGGTCGGGGCCTTGACCACCTCGGTGAAGCCCTTCGCGCCCGCCTTCGACAGCATCTGACGCATGTACTCCAGCCCGCCCTTGGGGTTCTTGCTCTTTGCCGAGACAAAGTAGCCCTCACCGGCGGTGGCGCGCAGCGCGGTGGCCGGCAGCTTGTCCGAGGCGGTCAGGCCCGGCACCGGCATGAGCTGGTAGTCGAAGCCGGCCGGGGTGTCCTTCTTCTGCTCGCCCTCCAGCCAGTCACCGCTGGGGTACAGGGCCACCTTGTACTGGTTCTGCCGCAGCTGCACGTCGGTGTGCTTGAGGCCCTCGAAGCTCTTGTCGCTGAACTTCGCCCCGACCTCGGCCCACGCGGCGGCGGCCTGCTTCACGGCGTCCTGCTTCCAGGCGCCGTCCTCCAGGTTGTCGATGTTCTTCAGCACGTCCGTGCCGCCGATCTTGGCGGCCTGGGTGAGGATCACGTTCCACTGGTAGTAGGCCGCGTTCGCACCGGCGTAGCCGTACGGGGTGATGCCCTTGGCCTTGATGTTCGTGAGCAGGGTGATGAACTCGTCCCAGCTCTTCGCCGGCGCCCAGCCGTTGTCCTTGAACAGCTTGCCCGAGTACCAGATGCCGAAGACCGTGGAGACGTAGTACAGGACGAACGGCTTGCCGTTGAACGAACCGGCCTCGATGGTGCCCGGCACCACGGTGTCGCGGACCTTCTTGGCCGGGTCGTCGACCGACGGCGCGTCCCACAGCTCGGTGAGGTCCTGGAGCTGACCGTCGGCGACGAGCGCGCCGAAGTCCATCAGCTTCTCGCCCGAGTTGTTCACGAACTCCGGCGGGTTACCGGAGGCGAACCGCGGCTGGAGCACGGTGGAGACGGCCTGGGTGGCCTGGTGCTTGACCTCTGCCTTGGGGAACGCCGTCTTGTACAGCGGCTCGTGCACGTCGGTGGCGTACTTCTCGCCGTAGCCACCGTTGAAGATGACCACCTCGATCGCGGCGTCCTCCTTGACGCCCAGCGGGTTCTTCTCGCTCTTGGTGCCGCCGGCGACCTGCTCGTTGTCACCGTCGCTGCCGCTGGTGGCGCAGGCGCCGAGCAGGCCGATGGCCGGAGTGGCGAGCATGCCCACGGCGGCGGCACGACGAAGCACCGTGCGACGGTCGAGTGCGGCCGGGTGTTCGGGGGTAATCGACATCGTCGTCTCTCCTTGTGAAATTCGGGTCATGCGGTACGCCGGAGACGTCCGGCGTACCGCGACTCGAGGGCGAGGTTGTGCTCGTCCCCGCCGGGGACGTTGGCGGAGAGGTAGATAGGGGGTACCTCCCCGGCCTGGTGGAACCGTCGTACGACCTCCGCGGTCAGCAGCTGCGCCAGCAGCGCCGTGGTGACCGAGGAGACCGCACAGACCGCGCCGCCGCCCTCGAGCGGCAGCAGTGCATCGCCGTACGGCGCGCCATTGTCCAGCACGACGTCGGCGAGGTCGGCGAGCCGATGCCCGGACGGGTGCCGTGTAGCCACCCGTGCGGTGTGCTCGACCGAGGTGACCGCGATCAACGGGTGACCGCGCTCGGTGACCAGCGCCGCCAGCTCGACCACCGAGCCGTTGATGCCGGATTGGGACGCCACCACGAACACGTCGCGCGGCTGGGGCGCCGCGAGCGCGTAGATCTGGTGGGCGATGGAGGGATCACGTTCCAGCTTGGGGTCGGAGAGCACGTCGCGCGGGGCGTCACCGTGCATCACCAGGTCCCGTACCGAGAGCCGGTTGGTGGGCACCAACCCGCCGGCCCGGGCGACCAGTTCGGCGGCGAACGCCTCCGAGTGCCCGGCGCCGAACGCCTGGAGCACCCCGCCGTCGCGCAGGCTGTCGGCGATCAGGTCGGCGGCCCGGGTGATCCCGTCGGCCTCCGAGTCGAGCAGCCGGTCGAGCACCGGGCGGACCGCGTCCGCGTACCCCTGGGCGCTGATCATGAAGGGACCCCTTTCGCTGCCTTGTGCCCGTCGACGGCCTGCGCGGTCCGCCGGAAGGCCGCGTGCGCGCGGTCGTGCGTGCGTTGGGCGACGGCGATGTAGAGCAGGTCGAGCACCACCAGCTGGGGGTGCCGGGCGGAGAGCGCGTCCGGCCGGAAGGTGGTCGCCTGGCTGGCCGTGAGCAGCACGATGTCGGCCAGCTCGGCCAGCGGTGAGCGGGGGAAGCCGGTGAGCGCGAGCGTGGTGGCGCCCCGGCTGCCCGCCTCGGCGAGCATCTCGATCGTCTCCCGGGTCTGCCCGGTGTGCGAGATGCCGAGCGCCACGTCCCCCGATCGCAGCAACGCGGCGCTGGCCAGGCCCTCGTGCACGTCGTTCCACGCCCACGCCGCCACACCGATGCGATGCAGGCTGAACTGCATCTCCTCGCCGACCAGGGCGCTGCCGCTGGCGCCGAAGATGTTGACCCGGTTGGCGCCGGCGATCGCCACCGCGGCCCGCTCCACCTCGGTGAGGTCGAGCAGGGTTGCGGTGTCGTGCATGGCCCGGGTGTCGGCGGCCATGATCTGGTCGAGCACCCGGGCGAGCGGGTCGCTCGGCTGGATCTCCCGTCCGATGTCGATGGTCCAACCGGCCGAGCGCGCGCGGCCGGTTTCGGAGGCGATGCCCAGCCGCAGGTCGGCGTACCCCTCGAAGCCCATCGCCCGGCAGAAGCGGGTGATGGTCGCCGGTGAGGTGCCGCTGCGCTCGGCCAGCTCGACGATTGTCGAGCGGGCGGCGGCCTCCGGGTCGCTGAGCACGTGCTCGGCGACCCGGCGCAGGGCGCCTGTCAACTCGCTGAGCCCGTTGCGGACCCGAGCCAGCACTCCGTCGGAGGCCGTCCGCCGGTCGATCAGGTCGGCGTCGACCACCGCGGTCCCCGCGGCGGTGTCCACCTCGTGATCAACCATGGGTCGCCTCAGCTTTCCGAAAAGACTGTTAACTGTTAGTGGTAAAAGTTCTTACTGAACGGCCCTCTGTGTCAAGACTGTGGGCGAAGTTTTCAAACTGTTACCTGCTGCACAGCCCCTCGCGCCCGGCCCAACTTGCCCCGCACGACGCCGCCGACCAGCATGAACACGCCAGATCGCCGCTTCACGCAAGGAGACCCGTGCCGATGTCCGACACCGTCGTGGTGGGTCTCGATGTCGGCGGTACGTCCACCCGGGCGACCGTCCTCACCCTCACCGGGCAACGCGTCGGCGCCGGCCGCGCCGGCGGCGGCAACCCCACAAGTCACGGCGCCGAACGCGCCGCCGCCGAACTGCTGACCGCGCTGCGCGAGGCGCTCGCCGACGTCGACCCGACACGGGTGGCCGCCGGCACCATCGGGCTCGCCGGAGCCGGCCGGCTGCTCGCCGACCCGGCCGGCCGGGCCGCCTTCGACAGTGCCTGGCACGACGCCGGCCTGCGTTGCCCGTACGAGGTGCACGGCGACGCCCTGGTCGCCTACGCCTCCGGCACCGCCGCCCCGGACGGAACCATCCTCATCGCCGGCACCGGGGCGATCACCGCCCAGGTCCACGAGCTGCGACTCGACCGGATCGCCGACGGTCACGGCTGGCTCCTCGGCGACGCCGGCTCCGGCTTCTGGCTCGGTCGCGAGGCGGTGCGCCGACTGCTCGCCGACCTCGACGCCGGACGTGGTCTTGGCGCGCTGACCACTACCGTGCTCACCGAACTCCTGGGCAGCGCCGACATCGCCGCCCGCCCCCGGGACACCGTCGACGCCGCCATCCAGACGGTGACCCGTCGACCCCCCATCGAACTGGCCCGGCTCGCACCGCTGGTCGTCGACGCCGCCACCCACGGCGACCCGGTCGCCACCGCGCTGATCACCGAAGCCGCCGCGCACCTCACCGAGAGCGTGAGCCGCATCCGCACCCCCGGGGCGGTGACACCTGTCGTGCTCGGCGGTGGCCTCCTCACCGCGGACACCCCGCTCGCCGCCGCCGTCCGGGCCGAAATCACGCGGCACTGGTCGGACGCGCCACTGCGTACCGCCGGAGACGGGGCCGCCGCCGCAGCCTGGCTCGCCGCCCGCGGCCTACCCGAGGTGACCGACGCGGCCGCCCTGCACGCCCGCCTCTTCCCCACCCCCTGACCCCCCGCAGCGCCCGACGCCGCGCCTGATCGCGCCCGGACAAGATCGTGCTCGAACCAGGATGTAGTGGCCTCACCCCGCGAGGAGGGGACGACATCCAGGATCGAGCACGATCAAGGAGGATGGCAATCGTTATCGGTCAGGGGTGGGTGGGTGTTACTTGAGCTGCCCTGCGGTGAGGCCCGCCTGCACCTGCCGCTGGAAGGCCACGTAGACCGCGAGCACCGGGAGCACCGCGATGCTCAGTCCGGCGAAGAGCCGGGCGTAGTCGCCGGCGTAGCCCTGGCTGACCGAGAGCGCGAACAGCCCCTGCGCCAGCATCCACTTGGACTCGTCGCCCTGCAACAGCACCTGCGGCAGCAGGAACTGGTTCCAGTGGCTGAGGAAGTTGAAGAGCGCCACACTGATCAGTCCCGGACGCGCCATCGGCAGCATCACCCGGAAGAAGAGCCGGAAGTGACCGCAGCCGTCGACCAGTGCGGCCTCCGCCACCGAGGTCGGCAGGGTCCGGAAGAACGCGGTCAGGAAGAACACCGTGAAGGGCAGCGAGTAGGCCGCGTACACGAGGATCAGCCCGAGCCAGGTGTTGAAGAGGCCGGCGTTGCGGACCACGAAGAAGAGCGGCACCAGGGCGAGGAACACCGGGAACATCAGGCCGCCGACGAACAGGTAGTAGACGACCTGGCGGCCGCGGAACTCGTACCGGGCGAAGACGTACGCGGCGGTGGCGCCCATCAGCATGGTGAGGCTGACCGAGCCGGTCACCACCACCAGGCTGTTGAGGAAGTACCGGCCGATGTGCGCGCCGGTCCAGGCCCGCGCCCAGTTGTCCAGGTGCAGCGCGCCGGGGAGCCCCCACGGGTCGGCGAGGATCTCACCGTTGGTCTTGAACGAGCTGACGAACATCCACAGCAGTGGCAGTACGGTGAGCAGGCCCCAGAACAGCAGGAAGCCGTGCGAGAGGGCGTTGGCCACGCCGAGTTCCCGACGTACCGGGCGGTCCCCGCTGGTGACCGGGGTCGGGACGATCGCGGTGGGCTGGTCCAGAGTGGTCACGAGTACTCGATCCGTTCGCGCCGGCCGACCCGCAGCGACAACACCGCCACCGAGAGGGTCAGGAAGAACATCACCACGCCGATCGCCGAGGCGTAGCCGAACTTGGTCTCGCTGCCGAAGGCGGTGTCGTACATCCGTACGCCGATCACGTCGGTGGAGAAGTTCGGCCCGCCGTTGGTCATCAGCTGTACGAGGATGAACCCGTCCAGGGCGAAGATGGCCAGGTAGACCCAGGCGACCTGGACGGTGTCCCAGAGCAGCGGCAGGGTGACCCGGCGCAGGGTGGTGAACCGGGACGCGCCGTCGAGCAGCACCGCCTCGTAGATCTCCTTCGGTACGGCCGACATCGCCGCGCCGAACAGCACCACGTAGAAGCCGACGTTGCTCCAGACCATCACCGCCAGTACGCACCAGAAGGCGGTCGCCGGGTCGCCGAGCCAGGTCGGCGCGGGCAGGCCGACCGCGTGTACGGCGCTGGTGAGCAGCCCCTGGTTGGGGTGGTACACCTCTTTCCAGAGCAGCGCGATGATCACCACAGAGAGCACCTGGGGGAAGAAGTAGACAGTGCGGTAGAGCGCGCCGCCGCGTACGCCGGTCACGCCGGCACTGCCCTTGCGCCCACCCATGGCGAGCATGGTGGCGAAGAAGAGCCCGAGCACGATGGTCAGCACCGGCACCAGACCCAGCAGGATCGCGTTGTTCTTCAGCGCGTTCCACACGTAGTCGTCGTGCCAGAGGGTCTTGAAGTTGGCCAGGCCGACCGGGTTGGCGTCCGCCGAGTAGCCGAGCCAGTCGGTGGTGGAGATCTGGAACGCCTGCAGGTACGGCGAGACGACGAAGAACACGTACAGCAGCACCGGCGGCACCAGGAACGTGACGATCAGCGGCCACTTGCCATGTTTCACGAGAGGGACCTCTTCCGTTGGGGTACGGCCGGTGGGGGCGGACCGCTCCCCCACCGGCCGGGCGGTCAGGCCGCTCGCTTGTACTTCTTGACCGAGCTGTCCTGGGCGATCGAGTCGGCGCCCTTCTGGCACTGTTGGAGGAACTCGGCGGGGCCGATCCGGCCGCTGAAGAACTCGCCGCACGCGGCGTCGACGAGGTTGCGCTCCAACTTGCGGTAGAAGCTGTTGTAGACCCAGTTGAAGCCGTTGGCGCCGGACGCGTCGAGGGCCTTGACCACGGTGCTCAGCCCGTACGGCAGCTCGACGCCTTCGGTGGCGCCGGCGACCACGGTGAGGCTGGCGACCTTCTTCGTGAAGTCCTGGGCGCCCTTCTTGGAGAGCATGGTCCGGAAGTACTCCAGGCCGCCGGCGACGTTGCGGGCCTTGGCGGGCACCATGAACGGTTCCCCGGCGGTGCCCCGGATCGCCTCGAACGGCAGCTTGTCGCCGCTGCCCAGGCTCGGCGTCGGTGCGATGGTCATGTTGAACCCGGCCGGGGTGACGTCCTTCTGCTCGCTCTCCAGCCAGGAGCCGCAGGAGATGAAGGCGGCCTTGCCCTGGCACCAGGCGGTCTGCGACTGCTTGTGGTCGAGGCCGGACGAGCCGTCCAGGATGTACTTGTCCTTGACGATCTGGTGCCAGGCGTCGGCGGCGGCGCGCATCGAGTCGGACTTCCAGGCGCTCGGCTCCAGGTTGTCGATGGCGGTCGCCACCGACGGGCCGCCGAACTTGATCGCCGTGGAGATCAGCGGCCAGCTCATGTAGCGCGGGTGCAGGCCGGCGTACGTCCAGGGGGCGATGCCGGCGGCCTTGATCTGCTTGCAGAGCGCGATGTGCTCGTCCCAGGTCTTCGCGTACGACCAGCCCCGGTCGGCGAAGAGCTTGGCGGAGTGCCAGATGCCGTAGGCGGTGTAGGTGTAGTTGAGCACCAGGAACTTGCCGTCGTAGGAGCCGACCTCGACCGCGCCGGGCAGCAGGGTGTCCTTGACCGTCTTGCCGGGGATGTCGAGGCTCGGGGCGGCCAGCAGCTCATCGAGGCCGGCGAGGGCGTTCTGGCTGACCAGGCCGTTGAAGTCGATCTGGCTGGAGCCGGAGTTGTTGACCACGTCCGGCGGGGTGCCGTCGACGAAGCGCGGCTGGAGCGTCTTGCTGATCTCCTGGGTGGAGGAGTGCTTGATCTTCGCCTTCGGGTACTTCTCGGTGTACATGGCCTCGTGGGCCTTGGCGTACTCCTCGCCGAACCCGCCGCCGAAGATCACCACCTCGAGTGGGGCGTCCTCCTTCACGCCGAGCGGGTTCTGCGCGCTCTTGGTGCCCTGGTACGTCTCGGCATCGTTCTTGTCACCGCCACCGCTGGTGGCGCAGCCGGAGAGCAGACCGGCGGCGGGGGTGGCCAGGAGGCCGGCGGCGGCGCTGCGCCGCAGGATGTCACGCCTGTTCATGGGTTCTCCTCGGGTCGGGTCGGGCGGATCGCCGGTGTGAGGGGGAGGCGTCCACCGCGCGAGGCTCGGTGATTCTCTTCAGTTCATGCTCTGTTGCTGAAGGATTTCTACGACAGCCGGGCCCGGACTTCAAGTCCTGACGGTCGAACCGTTATCACCACCAGCCGCCGTCGGGTCGCCTAACCTGGGGCGATGCGCCGTCTGCGCCAGCTGGCCGAGCGCACCCCGGCTGGGCGGGAGCGGTATGTCGACCTGCTCCGCGCGCTCGCCATCACCATGGTCGTTCTCGGACACTGGGCCGTCACGGTGATCGAGCGGGACGACGCCGGGCAGGCCACCGGGCACTCCGCGCTCGGCAACCTGCGCTGGGCGTACCCGCTGACCTGGCTGGCCCAGGTGATGCCCGTCTTCTTCCTGGTCGGGGGCTACGCCAACGCGGCCTCGCTGACCCGGCTGCGGGCCCGCGGCGGGGACGCCGCCAGCTGGCTGGTCGACCGCAGTGCCCGCCTGGTCCGCCCCACCAGCACGCTGCTGCTGGTGCTCACCGCCTCGGCGGCGGTCGCCTGGCTGCGCGGCGCCGACCCGACCCGGATCCGCGAGGTGTTCTGGTTCGCCACCATTCCGCTCTGGTTCCTGGTCGCCTACCTGGCGGCGGTCGCGCTCACCCCACCGATGTACGCGCTGCACCGCCGCTTCGGCCTGGCCGTACCGCTGGGACTTGTCGTCCTGGTCGGCCTCGGCGACCTCGGCCGGCTGAGCGGGCCGGAGGGGCTGAGCTACGGCAACTACCTGTTCGGTTGGCTGGCCGTCCACCAGCTCGGCTTCGCCTGGCACGACACCCGCGCCGTGCCGCCACCCGCCGGTCAGACCGCGCCACCGCAGACGCAGACCGATACCACCGCTCAGACCGCGCCACCACCCGCGGAGACCGACGCTGCCGGGCCGTCGACTCCCGACCGTGCGGGGGTACGCCGACGGCGGCTGCCCACCTCCCGCCGGGCCGGCCTGGTCTTCCTGGCCGGCGGGCTGGGCGCGGTGCTGCTGCTCACCGTGCTCGGCCCCTGGCCGGTGGCCATGCTCAAGGTGCCCGACGAGCGGCTCGACAACGCCGCGCCGCCCAGTCTCGCGTTGCTGGCCGTCGCCGCCGGCCAGCTCGGGGTGATCCTGCTGCTACGCGGCCCGGCGGAGCGGCTGCTGCGCCGCACCGGGCCGTGGCAGCTCGTGATCGGGGTCAACCTGGTGGTGCTGACCGTCTTCCTCTGGCACCTGACCGCCGCGATCCTGCTGATCGGGTTCCTCGACGCGGTCGGGACGCTGCCCACCCTGGCGGTCGACACCGCCGCCTGGTGGGCCTGGCGGGTGCCCTGGTTGCTGCTGCTCAGCGCCGTCCTGGTGGTGCTGGTCGCCATCTTCGGGCCGGTGGAGGCACGTAGCGGCCGGCACCGCGGACGCCGGACCAATCGGGGCACCCGGGCCCGGGCGACGTGGGCGGTGGCCGCGTACGCCGCCGTGGTGGCCGCGCTGCTGATCAACAGCACGACACCGCAGCAGGCCCCGGAGCCGTTCGGCACGCCCGTCCCGGCGCTGGTGGCGTACCTGGCCGGGGCGGGCGTGCTGCGACTGCTCAGATCTGGGTGGGGAATCCGAGGTTGACCCCGCCGTGGCGCGGATCCAACCAGCGGCTGGTGACGACCTTGCCGCGGGTGAAGAAGCGCACCCCGTCCTCGCCGTGGGCGTGCAGGTCACCGAAGAGCGACGACTTCCAACCGCCGAACGAGTGGTACGCCATCGGCACCGGGATGGGCACGTTGATGCCGACCATGCCCACCTCCACCTCGTGCTGGTAGCGCCGGGCCGCACCGCCGTCGTTTGTGAAGATCGCCGTGCCGTTGCCGTACGGGCTGGCGTTGACCAAGTTCACCGCCTCGTCGTACGAGCCGACCCGGACCACGCTCAGCACCGGCCCGAAGATCTCGTCGGTGTAGATCGACATGTCCGGGGTCACCCGGTCGAACAGGGTCGGGCCGAGCCAGAAACCATCCGGGTCGCCGTCCGGTGTCACGTCCCGCCCGTCCACCACCGGCACCGCGCCGTCGGCGACACCGGCGTCCACGTAGGAGCGGACCTTCGCCTCGTGCGCGGCGGTGACCAGCGGGCCCATGTCGCAGCCCCGTCGGCCGTCGCCGGTGCGCAGACCGGTCACCCGCGCGGCGATCCGCTCGACCAGCGCGTCGGCCACCGGCTCCACCGCCACCAGCACCGAGATGGCCATGCACCGCTCCCCCGCCGAGCCGAACCCGGCGTTGACCGCCGCGTCGGCGGCCAGGTCCAGGTCGGCGTCCGGGAGCACCACCATGTGGTTCTTCGCCCCGCCGAGCGCCTGCACCCGCTTACCGGCGGCCGTGCCGCGTTGGTAGACGTACCGGGCGATCGGGGTGGAGCCGACGAACGACACCGCCCGCACCTCCGGGTGCTCCAGCAACGCGTCGACCGCCTCCTTGTCGCCGTTGACCACGTTGAGCACCCCGTCGGGCAGGCCGGCCTCGGCGAACCACTCGGCCAGCAGCAGCGCCGCGCTCGGGTCCTTCTCGCTCGGCTTGAGCACCACCGCGTTGCCGCAGGCCACCGCCACCGGCACGAACCACAGCGGCACCATCACCGGGAAGTTGAACGGGGAGATCACCGCGACCACCCCGAGCGGCTGCCGGATGGTGTACGAGTCGACCTCGGTGGACACGTTCTCGCTGAACGCTCCGCGCAGCGCCGACGGCAGCCCGCACGCGTACTCGATGACCTCCAGGCCGCGCTGCACCTCGCCGGCGGCGTCGGCGAGCACCTTGCCGTGCTCGGCGGTGATCACCTCGGCGAGCCGGTCGCGGCGGGCGTGCACCAACTCGCGGAAGGCGAACAGCACAGCGGACCGCCGCGCCAGCGACGCGTCCCGCCAGGCGCGCGCCGCGCGGGCGGCGGCCCGCACCGCGACGTCGACGTCCGCGGTCGAGGCCAGCTCGACCTCGGCGGTACGCCGACCGGTCGCCGGGTCGAACACGTCGCCGCGGCGCTCGGACGTGCCGCCGACGCGCTTGCCGTCGATGAAGTGACCGATGCTCATGCCGCCACCCCCGCAGCCGAACGGATCGCGTCGACGAGGATCGCCAGGCCCTCACGGGCCTCCTCCTCGGTCAGCGTCAACGGTGGACCCATCCGCAGCACGTTGCCGTGCAGGCCGCCCTTGCCGGTCAGCAGACCGCCTTCGCGGGCGGCTTCGAAGACCCGGTTGGTCAGCGCCGGGTCCGGCTCGCTGCTGCCCGGTCGGACGAACTCGACGCCGAGCATCAGCCCCTTTCCGCGTACCTCGGCGACGCAGTCGAGCCCGCCCACGGCGGACCGCAGGCCGTCGGCGAGGATCGCGCCGACGCGTGCCGCGTTGGCCTGGAGGTCGTGCGCGAGCAGGTAGTCGAGCACCGCGTTGCCGGCCGCCGTGGAGATCGGGTTGCCGCCGAAGGTGGAGAAGCTGATGGCCGGCACCGACTCCAGCACCCCGGCCCGGCCGACCACCCCGGCCAGGACGAACCCGTTGCCGATGCCCTTGGCGAAGGTGAGCAGGTCCGGGGTGACGCCGTGCGCCTGGTAACCCCAGAAGTGCTCCCCGGTACGCCCCCACCCGGTCTGCACCTCGTCGGCGATGAACAGGATGCCGTGTTCGTCGAGGACCTTCCTCCAGGCGGCGAAGAGCCCGTCCGGCGGGTGCACGAAACCGCCCACGCCCTGGATCGGCTCGGCGATCAGCGCGGCCACGTCACCGGCGGTCTGGGTGGCCAACACCTCGCGCAGGTCCTCCACCGCCGCGTCGACCTGCTCGTCAGCGCTGAGCCGGGCCAGCAGGCCGCGCACCCGGTCACCGGAGTGCAGCCAGGCCACCTGGAGCGGGTTGAGGCCGCTGGCCGACCAGTTGCGGTTGCCGGTGACGCCCATCGCCGCGTACGACCGGCCGTGGTAACTGTTGCGCACGGCCAGGATCTGGTGCGAGCGGCGGTGGTTGGTGGCGACCAGCAGCGCGGCCTCGTTCGCCTCGGTGCCGGAGTTGGTGAAGAAAACCCGGGCGTCCGGGATGCCGGAGTGGTGGGCGATCTTCTCGGCCAGCTCCACCTGTTGGCGGATCAGGTAGAGCGTCGAGGTGTGCACGATGCCGGTGGCCAACTGCCGCTCGACGGCCTCCCGGATCTCCGGGATGTCGTACCCGATCATGTTGGTCAGCACGCCGCCGAAGAAGTCCAGGTAGCTGCGACCCTGCGCGTCGGTCACCCGGCGGCCCGAGCCGGACACCAGCTCGATCGGCTCGGCGTAGTACAACGGCATCCAGGACGGGAGCACGGCCCGGTGCCGGGCCAGCAGGTCGTCGGTCATCGTGGCAACCCTTCAGCGGCGTTCGTGGATACCGCACGCTCCCACCGCCGGTCGATGCGAACAACTGTCAGCGTGTAGCGCATGGGAGTCCCGACCTGACAGCACGTCAACGGTTTCCACGGCAAGGGTTGGCCTTGACCCATGATTTCCGTAGTACTGATGGGAAAAGCCCACTGGATCCGCAGTCTGGTTACCCGCCGCTACCCTGGGTCGGTCCACTGTCGCCGGGGAGGCCACACGGTGCGCATCGAAGTGACGATCGCCGAACTGGAGCGCGTCGCCGCGCGCGAGGTGGGCCGGGGCAGCGAGGCGCTGGCCGAACCCGCGGCCGGCGGACTGTTGGCCGCCGCCCGGTCGCTCGCCGCCGGGGCGCCGGACGCCGCGGTGTTCACCGGGTTCTTCATCCCCGGCGCCGAGCCACCCGCCGCGGAGACCGACGGCCCGATCGGCGCGGTCCAGATCGCCGCCGCGCTGCGCCAGCTCGGTGGCCGGTGCCGGCTCGTCACCGACGAACCCTGCGCCCCGGTGGTCGAGGCGGCCGTCGCCGCCGCCGCGCCGGGCCTGCCGGTCGACGTCGCGCCACTGCGGGGTTACGACGAGTGGGTCGCCGCGCTCCTCCCCGAGTACGACCGGCTGACCCACCTCATCGCCTGCGAACGCGTCGGGCCCGGGATGGACGGTCGACCGCGCAACATGCGCGGCGACGACATCGGCGCGCACACGGCACCCCTCGACCGGCTCTACACCTCCGGGTCGGCGTACCGGATCGGCATCGGCGACGGTGGCAACGAACTCGGCATGGGCCGCCTACCGGCGGACCTGATCGGACGGGTGGTCGCCTCGGGCGAGCGGATCCGGTGCGTGGTCGGCGCGGACGCGCTGCTCGTCGGCGGCACGTCCAACTGGGCCGCCGCCGCCCTCGTCGGCGCGCTGTCGCTGCTCCGCCCCGAGGTGCCCGAGCTGCGTACGCTCCTGGAGCCCGCCTGGTCGTACGACCTGCTGACCGCGATCGTGCGCGCCGGCGCGGTCGACGGTGTACGTCGCCGCCCCACGCTCAGCGTTGACGGCCTCGACTGGCCCGCGTACGCCGAACCGCTCACCCGGATCGCCGAGCTGGTCAGGGCAGGCCGGTAGGTGCCTGTGGCTCGGTCGCCCGCCGCAACGCCCCCGGCGGGCGGCTCGCCGCCCGCGCCTGCGCGACCCGGCGGGGACGCAACGGCAGGTGCAGGACGGCGGCGACCACCGCGAACACCGCCCAGCCGGCGCCCAGCGCCACGCCCGACGAGACGTCCTGAAGGTAGTGGTAACCGGTCAGGAAGCCGACCAACGCGAGGCTGTTGCGGGCGAAGTGCCGACTGAACTCGGCCAACTGCCGGCGGGCCTCGACGGCGACAAGCACCCCCGAGTACGGGAACGTCACCACCATGCCGCGCAGCACGGCGCCGAGCAGCGCGGTGAGGATCGCCCCAACGAAGATCACCACCAGCTTGAGCAACGGCGGCAGCCCGTCCGGGCGAGCCTCCGCCACACCGGCCGCCTCCACAGCGGAAGTGCCGCGCGGACTGTCACTGGCGCTGGCGCGACGGCGTAGCAGCAGGATGGTCGCCAACCAGAGCGCGAGAGTGCCGGCGAGGGCCACCTCGAACGGGATGTCGACGGCCAACAGGCCGGCGCTCAGCGCCACGTACACGGCGATCCCCGCGACGTCGGCGAGCAGGATCGGCCAACGCCACAGCTGGTGGGTGACCGCCACGGTGACGAAGAAGAGGTTGAGCCCGACCACGCCGAGCACCTGCGCGCCGCCCACCGGATAGTCCGTGCTGACCAGGGCCAGCGTCATCGGCAGCGGCAGACTGTAGACCAGCGCGCGGAGCCGGACGGAGCGGATCACGCTGACCGCCCAGACCACTGCCGTCACCAGCAGGACCGCGCTCCACGTCATGGCTCTCCCGTCCCCGCCCCGATGGGGGCCGTCAGTCCTGGAAGGTCGCGGCGTTCACGCAGATGTCGAACACACGGGTGAGCCGGGCGACGTCCGTGCTGTTGACCGAGAACTGATTCTCGCCGATCTCGCCGTGCGCGGTCATGTGGGCCTCCCAACAGCTCGACCCGTCCCACAGTGTCAGGTTGACGTGCAGGTTCGGACTGACCACACCGAGAGGCAGCAGACCCACCCGCGCCCCGGCCGCGCGCTGCCGTTGCACCAATGCGGACAGCTCGTCGGTCAGCGTGGCGTAGACGAAGACCCGGGTGATCTGAACACCCCGTTGCAGGGCCTCCTGGTTGGCCTCCCAGTAGCGCCGGCCGATCTCGCTGCGCCACCAGCTCAGCTCCCCGCTCACCCGGGGCATCACGTTTGTCAACGCGTCCAACCGGCGCACGCAGGTGCGGGTCGCGCCGACCAGGTCCTCGTCCTCGTCGCCGCGCCGGATGATCCGACCGTCCGCGAGCTGCTCGGCCTCCAGCCGGAACTGCTCGTACCGCCGCTGCGCCTCCACCGCGACCCGGGTGCCCGCGTGCTGCTCGGCCGCCTCC
The DNA here is from genome assembly GCF_015751765.1 of Micromonospora ureilytica. Lineage (NCBI taxonomy): Bacteria > Bacillati > Actinomycetota > Actinomycetes > Micromonosporales > Micromonosporaceae > Micromonospora > Micromonospora ureilytica. Next base: position 691,096 of record NZ_JADOTX010000001.1, on the reverse strand, counting down.
CGCATGGCCCCGGCCAGCTCCGTGGTCGTGCGGACCAGCCAGGGCGGGCCGTCCAGCAGGGTACGCAGGTGAAAGCGGCGCTCCGCGCGGGCCAGTGAGTCGACCAACAGCGAGATGGTGACGCCCATCAGGCCGGCCAACAGCGACTCCACCCCGGAGGCGGCGTTGGTGAGGTCGAGCGCGAGGCTGAGGGTGATCGACAACGTGATGCCGACCAACGCCACCGGGTCGGTGTGCGCCACCAGGCGGACGAAGCCCGCGGTGGAGCTGCCGCTGTCCCGCACCCTTTGCCGGGCCACGTCACGGGTCATCGACATCCCCCAATCAACCGCTCCCGCCAGCGTAGACAGCAACCACAACCACCGGCCCCACCGCGCCGGGCGGTAGCATCCGGCAGGTGCACAGAGCGGACGCGGCGCCGTCGACCGGGACGGACGACGAGCGGATCACGGCGGAGAATCGGGCCTGGGTCTGCTCCACCCCGCTCCGCGGCCTGGTCGCCCACTTCGGCGGCACCTGGCCCGACGGTGACCTCAGCGAGGTGCTCGGTTACCTCGACGACTTCTCCGCCCGCCACTGGGACTTCCGGGACGGCCGGGAACGACCCGACGCCCGGGAGCCCGACCTCGACCCGGCCACCGAGAAACTGGTGCTCGACGCGGCCGCCGCGCTCGGGCTGATCCAGCCGGTGCCACCGGCCCGGCCGGCGTACGCCCATCTGGTGGTGCTCGGCGGCCTGGCGCACGCCTGCGTACGCCGCCTCGGCTACGCCGCGCACCTGCTCCGCACCGGCCTACCGGTGAGCGGCGAGGTCGCCGTCCTGGGCAGCTTTCGGCCGCTGTCGGACTGGGAACGCCGCACGCTGGCCGACGCGGGTCTGCCGGCCGACGAGACCGAGGTGGACGTGCTGGACACGGCCGTCCGCCGGGTGTTCGGGGTGGCTGCCCCGACCGAGCAGGCGGGTGTCGACGCCGGCCACCCGCACCACTCCTGGTCGTCGCGGACCTACCGGCCGGACGGGCTGCCGCCGATCCGGGTGCTGGCCGCGCCGTCCAGCGAACCGGACCAGCGGCGTGCGCACACCGCCGACACCCAGCGGTTCTGGGCCGGGCACGTCCGGCTCGCCCCGGGCGACGAGGTTCTGATGGTCACCGCGCCGATCTACGTGCCGTTCCAGCACTGCGACGCGCTGCGCACGCTGGCCCTGCCCTACGGGTGTGCCATCGACACGGTCGGCGTGGACCCGACGCTTGCCGACCTGGCGGTGCTGCCCGAGCAGACGCTCACGCCGGGGCGCTACCTCCAGGAGATCCGCTCGGCGATCCGCTCGATGCGCGCCCTGCACGCCGGGCTTCACCCGGCGGTGTCGGCGACGGCCTGGGCGAAGACCTCGGAGCGGTGCTCGAAGTTGCGGAACCGGCCGTAGCTGGGCGCTGCCGGGGACAGCAGCACCACCCCACCGGCCGGGGTCACCTCACGGGACAGCCGGACCGCGTCCACCAGGTCGTCGACCAGTTCGGTACGCACCTTCGGCAGGCCGGTGAGCACCTCGACGATGCGGGCCCCGCTGTCCGGAATCCCGATCACGGTCAACTCACGCTCGGCCAGGTGCTCGGCCAACGGCGTGTAGTCCAGACCCCGGTCGTTACCCCCGACGATCACCGTCAGCGGCCGCCCGTCGTACGCGTCGATGGCGTGCATGGCCGCGTACGGGCTGGTGGCCAGGGTGTCGTCGACGAACGTCAACCCGGACGGGTCGGTGATCTCGGTGAGTCGGTGGGCCAGCCCCTGGAACTCGGCGACCGCGACGGCGAGGTGGTCCTTGTTGGCCAGCACGTCCACGCCGAGCGCGTCGAGGACGGTGAGCGCGACGCAGAGGTTGCCCTCGTTGTGCCGGCCGACGAGCGGCAGCACGGCGCGGGGGAAGAGCGGCTGGTCACCGACGTGGAACCACTGCGTGCCGTCGACGCCGGTGGCGACGTGGGTGGTGTCGGGGCGGCCGGCCCGGACCGCCGGCAGCTCACCCAGCTCCGCCGCGAGCCGGGGGTCGCCCCCGTTGACCACGATCGTCTGCGGGTCGTGGGCGAGCAGGTTGAGCTTGTCCCGGTAGTACTCCCGTTCCCCGCCGTGCGCGTCCAGGTGCTCGGGAAAGAGCGCGGTGACCACGGCCACCCGGGGCGAGTCGGCGAGGTCGCTGCACTGGTAGCTGGACAGCTCCAGCACGTACAGCTCCGCCTCCGGCAGGTCCAGGGTCGGCACCCCGATGTTGCCGCCGAAGACGTTCGGCCGGCCCATCGCGGTGAGCAGGTGACTGATCAGGCTGGAGGTGGTGCTCTTGCCCTTGCTGCCGGTGACCCCGACAGTGCGCGCGGCGTGGTCGGCCATCCACAAGGCGGTGCCCTGGGTCACCATGATCCCGCGGCGGCGCAGCTCGACCAGCCACGGGTGGGTCTGCGGCACGCCCGGGGAACGGACCACCACGTCCGCGGCGGCCAGCCGTTCGAAGCCCGCCTCACCGGTGACCAGCGGCGCCGCCTCGGCCAGGGGGCCGTCCCAGGGCAGCGACAGGAAGTTCGCGCTGTCGTCGACGGCGACCAGCTCGGCCGGGCCGTGCGCGGCGATGGCGGTCACAGCGGCCCGGCCCTCCCGACCGGTGCCCCAGACGGCGACGGTACGTCCGCGCAGGTCAGAAAGGCGCACGGGGCTCTCCTCGTGGGTCACGGCGGCGGCAGGGCGGGCCCGGTCCGGACACGGCCGGACGAACCAGGGCCTAGTATGGCGTGTGCCCAACGAGCAGCTCCGGCGGATGGACGCCTTCACCTTCCCGTCCTACTCGATCGACTTCGCCACCGGCGAGGTGTTGTTCGACTACGCCCTGACCGGCCCGGCCGGTGAGCAGCGGTTCACCGAGGTGATCACACTGCCGCTGCCGGCGGAGCCACCCTCGGACGAGACGGTGGCGACCCTCAACCGGGTGCTGGAGGTGCTGCACCTCGTCGCCGGGGTCAGCTACTACAAGGCCGCCGCGCCGCCCCGACTCGTGCTGCCGGCGCCGCTGGGCGCGGCCACCGTCGACTACGTCACGGCCGTCTACACCAAGGGCCTCGCGGAGTACGCGTACCGCAACCAGCTGCCGCACGTGCTCCAACTGCGCCCGGAGGTGCCGGCCGGCTCGCCGGAGCCCCCGCGCGTGTACGACGACTCGGACCGTCGGCCGCTCTCGGCGGTCGGCGGCGGTAAGGACTCGATCGTCAGCCTGGAGGCGCTGCGCCGCGCCGAGCTGGACCCGGTGCCGTTCTCGGTCAACCCGAACCACGTGATCGTCGCCGTCAACGAGGCGTCCGGGCTGGTCCCGCTGGCCGCCCGGCGGCGCATCGACCCGGTGCTGTTCGACCTGAACGCCGCCGGCGCGCTGAACGGGCACATCCCGGTCACCGCCATCAACTCCCTGATCGCGGTGGCCACCGCCGTCCTGCACGGGCTGGGCCCGGTGGTGATGTCCAACGAGCGTTCGGCGTCCGACCCGAACCTGGTCTGGAACGGCCACGAGATCAACCACCAGTGGTCCAAGGGCGTCGAGGCGGAGGGACAGCTGCGGGCGTCGCTGGGCGAGCACGCCGGCCTGACCGACCCGTACTTCTCCCTGCTGCGTTCGCTGTCCGAGCTGCACATCGCCCGGCTGTTCGCCGAGTTCACCAGGTACGACGACGTGGTGACCAGCTGCAACCAGGCGTTCAAGCTGCGCGACGCGAGTGAGCGCTGGTGCCGTGACTGCCCGAAGTGCCGGTTCGTGTTCCTGGCCATGGCGCCGTTCATGCCCCGGGAACGGGTGGTCGGCATCTTCGGCGGCGACCTGCTGGCCGACGAGTCGCAGATCCCCGGCTACCGAGAACTGCTGGGCGTGGACGGGCACAAGCCGTTCGAGTGCGTGGGCGAGGTCGAGGAGTCGGTGGTGGCCCTCGGCATCCTCGCCGAGCAGGACCAGTGGCGCGACGCCCCGGTGATCCAGGCCCTGGTCGACGCCGTCCCGGAGACGGCCTGGTCAGCAGTGGCCACGTCCGACGTCTTCACCCCCGGTGGCCCCAACCACATCCCCCCGACCTACGCAAAGGCCCTGGCCACCCTCACCTAACCCCCGCCCCGTCCCGGTCGGCTGGGAGGTCGCCCTGGTCGTCGTCGGCCTGGACGGCCTACCGGGCATCCTGTGGCCCCGCCCCTGGGGAGTGTGTCCCTGCCTGCTCCTTTGGAGCTGATGTCGTAAACGAATCAGGGCCTGGTTGACCCGAGCCGAGCCGAGCCGAGCCGAGCCGAGCCGAGCGATTCGTTCATGGCATCAACTCGATAGCGTGCCGGACCCCTGTGCCGAACCCCTGTGCCAGGCCGACCCCGCCCGTCTCGATCATGGCGATGTGGTGGGCGCAACAGACGTTTTCGCGAGTTCTGCACCCCGCCACAACTCCTTGATCGACGCGGGCGGGGCGGAGGCGGGGCGGGGGCGGGGTTAGGGGGTTCGGACTGCTTCCAGGGCTAGTAGGGCCACGTGTAGGGACAGGCTGGCCTCTACCGAGTCCAGGTCCACGTCGAGGATGCGGGCGATGCGGGCCAGGCGTTCGTAGAAGGCCGGCCGGGACAGGTGGGCGGCGGCGGCACCGGCGGACTTGTTGCGGCCCTGCTCCAGGTACGCGCGCAGGGTGTCGAGCAGCTGTTCCCGGGGGTGCCGAGCGTCGTACTCCAGTAGCGCGCCGAGTTCGCGTTCCACGAACGTCTGCAGGCGGGGTTCGTCGCGCAGCAGGTGCAGCAGCCCGGCCAGGCCGACGTGCGGCAGCCGGAAGATCGGTAGGTCGCGCCGGTCCCGCCGGGCCGCCTCGGCGATCTGCCGCGCCTCGACCAGCGACCGGCGGGCCTCCCGCAGGGTGCTCACCCCGGACCCGGCGGCAACGATCACGGCACCCGGGCCAGGTCCCCCGGGAACATCGCCACCGGCCCGAGCGGCCTCGACCCCGAACCCCGCGCGAGGGGGCTCGGCGCCCAACGCCGCACGGGAAGCGTCGGAGGCGACCCGAGCCGGTTCGACACCGGGCCCCGGCCGGCCGGCGCCGGCGTCGAGGCGTACCCGACGAAGTGCGCTGGCGAACGCGGACAGCGCGCGGTCCTCGGCGGCCGGGTCGGGTAGGGCCAGTAGCGCGCCCACCGAGTTGTCGTCGACGGCGCTGGTCAGCGCGGTCAGTTTCGCCTCCCGCAGGGCCTGGCCGACCGCCTCGGAGAGATCCCGTAGTCGGGCCTGGCCGACCTCGGGGCCGACCTCCCCGGCGGGGTCGTCGGCGCGGTGCCGGACCATCACGCCGACCAGGTGCCGCCGGTCGAGCACCACGCCGAGCGCCTTGGCCCGTAGCCCAATCTCGTCCACCGGGCGGGAGTGGTCGAGCAGCGCGGTGAGCAGGGTCCGGTGGATCTGCCGTTCCAGGCCCTCGGCGTCGCGGCGGATCAGTCGGCCCAGCGCGAGGGTGGACGCGGCCCGCTCGATCAGGATGGTGAGCCGGGTGGGCGAGCCAGCTGTCGGTTCGATGGCCCGGGCGCTGGGCACGTCCCCGCTGGCCGGCCAGCGCAGCAGCAGCCGACCCCAGTCCTGCCCCCGGGCGCCGACGGTGGTCACGAGCCAGCCGCTGTCCGGGTCGTACGCGGTCCGCCCGGCCGGACGGATCCGCCGGGAGTGCTGCTCCCAGCCGTCGAGCAGCAGCTCGGCGCTCTCGCCCGCCGGGTCGTACCCGAGCACCTGCCGGGACAGGTTCTCCAGCACCACCGGGCAACCGGACAGTTCGGCGGCCTGTCGGATCACCTCGGCGGCGTCGGCGCCCTCGACGGAGAGGTCGTTGAACCGTTGGTGGATCTCCTCGGTGGCGCGCAGTTCGGTGAGCTGCGCGTCGACGATCAGCGCGTGCACCGCCTCGGTGATCCGGACGAACGGGGTGGCCCGGCGCAGCTCCACCAGGGGCAACCCGCGCCGCTCGGCGGCGGCGGCCATCACCCGGGGCACTCCGCTGACGTACCGGCGGCCCAGCTCGACGACGAGTCCGGAGACTCCGACGTCGGCGAGGTCGCCGATGAACGCGCGCAACCCGGCGTCGTCGCCGGGCAGGCCGATGCCGGTGGTGAGGACCAGTTCGCCGCCGCCGAGCAGGGTGGCGATGTCCGGCACCTCGGCGACGTGCACCCAACGGACGGGTCGGTCCAGCCCGTCGTCGCCGGCGACCACGCGCGGCGCGCCGTGGCGGACCGGGTCCAGGGCGAGGACCTCACGGACGGTAGGGAACACGGCCGACACGCTACCGTCCGTGACGCCGGAACTCGACTTGCCACCGGCAGCCGAGGGTCAGCGGGGCTCAGTCGACGCCGAACTCCATGGCGGCGCGGTCGAGTGCCTCGTCCTCCGCGGAGGCGACGCCCCGGGAGGCGATGGCTTCCGCGCCGCCCTGGGGCATCGCGCCGATCAGCCCGGTCGAGGCGGCCTGCGCGGCCCCGATCATCCGCTGCGGGTTCCCGCCGCCGACCAGGCCGAGGGAGGCGTACTGCTCCAGCTTCGACCGCGAGTCGGCGATGTCCAGGTTGCGCATGGTGAGCTGGCCGATCCGGTCCGACGGGCCGAACGCCGAGTCCTCGGTGCGCTCCATCGACAGCTTGTCCGGGTGGTAGCTGAACGACGGGCCGGTGGTGTCCAGGATCGAGTAGTCCTCGCCCCGGCGCAGCCGCAACGTCACCTCACCGGTGACCGCCGTGCCGACCCACCGCTGCAACGACTCGCGCAGCATCAGCGCCTGCGGGTCCAGCCAGCGGCCCTCGTACATCAGTCGACCGAGGCGGCGACCCTCGCTGTGGTAGTTCGCCAGAGTGTCCTCGTTGTGGATGGCGTTGACCAGCCGCTCGTACGCGGCGTGCAGCAGCGCCATCCCGGGCGCCTCGTAGATGCCGCGGCTCTTGGCCTCGATGATGCGGTTCTCGATCTGGTCCGACATGCCCAGGCCGTGCCGGCCGCCGATGGCGTTGGCCTCCAGCACCAGGTCGACAGCGCTGCCGAACTCCTTGCCGTTGATCGTGACCGGCCGGCCCTGGTCGAAGCCGACGGTGACGTCCTCGGTCGGGATCTCCACCGACGGGTCCCAGAACCGGACGCCCATGATCGGGTTGACCGTCTCGATGCCGGTGTCGAGGTGTTCCAGGGTCTTCGCCTCGTGCGTGGCGCCCCAGATGTTGGCGTCGGTCGAGTACGCCTTCTCGGTGCTGTCCCGGTAGGGCAGATCGCGTTCGAGTAGCCACTCCGACATTTCCTTGCGCCCACCGAGCTCGGTGACGAAGGCGGTGTCGAGCCACGGCTTGTAGATCCGCAGCATCGGGTTGGCCAGCAGGCCGTACCTGTAGAACCGCTCGATGTCGTTGCCCTTGAAGGTCGAGCCGTCGCCCCAGATCTGGACGTCGTCGGCGACCATCGCCCGCACCAGCAGGGTGCCGGTCACGGCGCGGCCCAGCGGGGTGGTGTTGAAGTACGCCCGCCCGCCGGTGCGGATGTGGAAGGCGCCGCAGGTCAACGCGGCGAGGCCCTCTTCGACCAGGGCGGCGCGGCAGTCGACCAGGCGGGCGACCTCGGCACCGTAGCTGAGCGCGCGACCGGGCACCGAGGCGATGTCGGGCTCGTCGTACTGGCCGATGTCGGCGGTGTAGGCGCAGGGAATCGCGCCCTTGTCGCGCATCCACGCGACCGCGACCGAGGTGTCGAGGCCGCCGGAGAAGGCGATGCCGACACGTTCGCCGGTGGGCAGGGAGGTGAGAACCTTGGACACGGGGAAAATTATGCAATAGAACGCATGGCCATGCAAGCCGAAGCGATCTACTCGCCGCCGAACGGCGGATCGTCGCGGCCCAGCTCCCAGAACGCCACCGCCGCCGCGGCGGCGACGTTCAACGAGTCGACGCCACGCCTCATCGGCAGGACCACCCGCACGTCGCTGGCGGCCTGGGCCGCCGCGGTGAGGCCGGGCCCCTCGGCTCCGAGCAGCAGCGCCGCCCGCTCGCGCTGCGCCGGGGTCAACCGCTGGATCGGTACGGCGTCCGGCGCGGGCGTCATGGCCAGCACCATGAAGCCCGCCTCCCGTACCTGGTCCAGGCCCTCGGGCCAGCGGTCGAGCTTCGCGTACGGCATCGCGAAGACCTCACCCATGCTGACCCGGACACTGCGCCGGTACAGCGGATCGGCGCAGGACGGCGACAGCAGCACCGCGTCGATGCCGAGCGCGGCGGCACCTCGGAAGACCGCACCGAGGTTGGTGTGGTTGTTCACGTCCTCCAGGAGCACGACCCGTCGCGCGGCGGTGAGCACCTCGGCCGCCGTCGGCAGCGGCCGGCGGTGGAACGACGCCAACACCCCCCGGTGTACGTGGAAACCGGTGGCCCGTTGCAGCACGTCCTGGGTCGCGGCGTAGACCGGCGCGTCGCCGGTGTCCAGGTCGGCGAGCTGGTCGACCCGCTTGGCGTCGACCAGGTACGACCGGGCCGGGTAGCCCGCGCGCAGCGCCCGGCGCAGCACCAACTCCCCCTCGGCGATGAACAGGCCGTGCGGCGGCTCCCAGCGGGTGCGCAGCTCGACGTCGGTGAGCGCCCGGTAGTCGGCGATCCGGTCGTCGTCGGGGTCGGTGATCTGGTGAACGGGCATCCGACGATTCTGCCGGACGCGGGGCATCGCGCTTCGACGCCCGCCCGACGGGGTGTTTTGTCCAGAGAAGAAGGGGAATGACCGGCGGGCATCGGACTCGACGGGAAGGACCAGCCAGGTGAGCGCAGACGACACCACGCCGGGCGAAGCGGGCACTCTGCCCCGTCGTCCGACCGTCGCGGACCACATCGTGTCGCGACTGTTCAGCTGGGGCGTACACCGCTACTTCGGCTATCCCGGTGACGGCATCAACGGCCTCACCTCCGCGCTGCAACGCACCAACGGGCGGGCCCAGTTCATCCAGGTCCGCCACGAGGAGACCGCCGGCTTCGCCGCCTCCGCGCACGTCAAGTACGGCGGCGGGCCGCTGGGCTGCGCGCTGGTCACCAGCGGGCCGGGCGCCATCCACCTGCTCAACGGCCTGTACGACGCCAAGCTCGACCACCAACCCGTGATCGCCCTGGTCGGGCACACCGCGACCACCGCCGAGGGCGGCGGCTATTACCAGGAGGTCGACCTGCTCGCCCTCTACAAGGACGTGGCCGCGGCGTTCCTGGCCCAGCTCGACAACCCGGCGCAGGTACGCCACCTGGTCGACCGGGCATGCCGGACGGCGCTGGCCCGGCGTACCGTCACCGCACTGATCCTGCCCCTGGACATCCAGGACGAGCCGGCCGTGCCGAACCCGCCGCACGCGCACGGCTACTACCAGACCAGCAACGCGCCGAGCAGCACGCCGACGGTGCCGCCGGAGGCCGACGTGCGCCGGGCGGCCGAGGTGCTGCGCGGCGGGCAGCGGGTGGCCATGCTGGTCGGCCAGGGCGCCCTCGGCGCGCGCGACGAGGTCCGCGAGATCGCCGATCGGCTCGGGGCCGGCGTGGCCACCGCGCTGCTCGGCTTCACCGCCGTCGACCACCGCGAACCGTGGGTGACCGGCGCGATCGGGCTGCTCGGCACCCGACCCAGTTGGCAGCTGATGAGCGGCTGCGACCGGCTGCTGATCGTGGGCAGCAACATGCCGTACTCGGAGTTCTACCCGACGCCCGGGCAGGCCCGCGCGGTGCAGATCGACCTGGACGGCACCCAGCTCGGGCTGCGGTACCCGACCGAGGTGAACCTGACCGGCGACGCCCGCCCCACGCTGCGGGCACTGCTGAACGAGCTGGGCCCCGGCCCCGGGCCGACCGCCTGGCGGGCGGAGGTCACCGAGGCCACCTCGGCGTGGCGCCGCGTGCAACGCGACCTGGCCGAGCAGACCGCCGACCCGGTCAACCCCCAGTTGCTCTTCCACACCCTGAACGAACGACTGCCCGACGACGTGCTGATCGCCGTCGACTGCGGCACCGCCACCGCCTGGTACGCCCGACACATCCAGGTACGCCCCGGGATGCTGGCCAGCCTGTCCGGCACGCTGCTGTCCATGGGTGGCGCCATGCCGTACGCGCTGAGCGCCAAGTTCGCCCACCCGGACCGGCCGCTGGTCGCACTGATCGGCGACGGCGCCATGCAGATGAACGGCGTCAACGAGCTGATCACCGTGGCGAAGTACTGGCGCAGCTGGGCCGACCCGCGCTTCGTGGTGCTGGTGCTCAACAACCGGGATCTGGCGTTCGTCAGCTGGGAACAACGTTCCAGCGAGGGAACGCCGATGTTCCCCGACAGCCAGCAGTTGCCGGACATCGCGTACCACAAGTGGGCGGAGGTGCTCGGGCTGCACGGCGAGTTGATCGACTCGCCGGATCAGGTGCGGGACGTCTGGGACCGGGCGCTCACCGCCGACCGGCCGGTGGTGATCAACGCCCTGGTCGACCCGGCCGAGCTGATGCTGCCACCGCACTTCACCGCCGAGCAGGCCCGCAAGACCGCCGCGGCGGTGCTGCGCGGCGACACCGACTGGGCCGGGATCATCCGCCGCGGCCTCCCCGCCACAGTGGCCAGCTACCGCCCCCGCCGCCGAGACCGCTAGGTTCTGTCTCGTAGATCTTGGTGGTCGGGGACGGCGCGTAGCCGGTCAAGGGTTTCGACCAGGTCAAGGGTGGCCTGGAGGTGAGAGCCGAGCTTGTCGTAACGGGTGGCGAGGTCGCGCCAGTGTTGCGTCGGTTGAAGCCGCGCTCGACCTGGTTGCGGCGCTTATCGGCGGCGGGATCGAAGGTCGGCGGTCGGCCGCTACGTCGTCCTCGCCGCTTCCCGTTGGCAATCTGATCGTTGGGCCCGGGGATGACGGTGGTGATGCAGCCGACTGGACCGCCTACCTCAACAGCCGCTTGATTCTGACGGCCATAGGCGGCCCCACCTCATGGTCACAATCTCAAGCGCGGCGTCACTCAGGGTAGTTGATAGACGCCGAGCGCCACCTCGGTCACCTGCCCGCTTCTGCCGAATACAGTGCACCTGATCTTGCGGGTGGCTGCCGCTTGCTGCTCGCGCGCGCGCGTTGTGAAAGTCCATCCGGCTGGAGCCCACGGGCCTGGGCTGGACGGCTATTCGGCGCGGATCGCCTCGGCGAGCTGGTCGAACGTGCGCTCCAGGACCGCTGGCCGCTCAATGGTCGGCGGCTCCCGCGCGGACGACGCCGGATTCGTACGCGTACACCACGGCCTGGACCCGGTCGCGCAGGTTGAGCTTGGCCAGCACGCGACTGACATGGGTCTTCACGGTGCCCTCGGACAGGTGGAGCCGGTCGGCGATCTCGACGTTGGACAGGCCCCGGGCGACGCGCGTGAGCACCTCGCGTTCCCGCTCGGTCAGCACACCGGGGTCGGTGACGGCGGCCTGCGGTGCTCCCGCCGGTACGTATCGTTCGAGCAGCCGGCGGGTCGCGCTGGGCGCCACTACCGCGTCGCCGGTGGCCACGACGCGGATCGCGGAGAGCAGGTCGGCGGCGAGGGTGTCCTTGAGGAGGAAGCCGCTGGCGCCGGCCCGCAGCGCGGCGTAGACGTACTCGTCGAGGTCGAAGGTGGTCAGGATCAGGACCCGGGTCGGGCCCGCCCCGCCGGCCCGGATCAGGCGGGTGGCCTCGACCCCGTCGACGGATGGCATCCGGACGTCCATCAGCACGACGTCCGGCCGCAACTCGCGAGCCATGGCGGCGGCCTGCTCCCCGTCGGCGGCCTCGCCGACCACCGCCATGTCGGGCGCCTGCGTCAGGATCAGCCGGAATCCGGTACGGACCAGTGCCTGGTCGTCGGCGAGCAGCACTCGGATCATGCTCGCCTGTTTCCGATCGGCAGGTTGGCCCACACCTGGAACCCGCCGTCGGGCCGGGGGCCGGCGGTGAACCGTCCCCCCAAGAGGTGGACCCGTTCCCGCATGCCGGACAGGCCGTTGCCGTCGGCCACCACCACGCCACCTCCTTTGCCGCCGCCATCGGCCCCGCCTCCGACGGTACCGTTGCGGATCTCGATGTCGAGCTCGGTCTCCCGGTAGCACAGAACGATGTCAGCGGACGAACCCGCGCCGGCGTGCTTCATCACGTTGGTCAGCGCTTCCTGCACGATGCGGTACGCCGACAGGTCCAGCGGCGCGGGCAGCGGCGCGGCCACGCCATCGATGCGCAGCCGTACCCCGGTGCCGGCACGGCGTACCTGGTCGACCAGGGTGGGCAGCTGCGCCAGTCCGGGTGGCGGGTGCCACGCGTCCTCGCCCTCGCCCAGTGCGTCGAGGACCCGGCGCATGTCGGTGAGGGACGCGCGGCCGGTGCGCACGATCGCATCGAGCGCGACCCGGGTCTCAGCCGGCTGGTCGTCCAGGGCCGCCGCGCCGCCCTGCGCCTGGATCACGATGAGGGACAGGCCGTGCGCGACGACGTCGTGCAGCTCCCGGCTGATCCGGTCGCGCTCGGCGGCCATGGCGAGGGCGGCCCGCTGGTCCTGTTCGCGCTGCAGGTCCCGTGCCCGGGCGGCGAGCTGGTCGAGGTAGGCGCGGCGGCTGCGGCTGCCGGAGCCGATCGCCCACGCCGCGACCAGCGCGCCGCCCAGCACGGCCGGGCCACTCCACCGGGCCGTCCCGCCGGTGTTGTCGCCGGCGATCAACTCGGTACGTTCGAACGCCGGGCCCGCGCCCTGTTCGACGTTGTTGACCTGGAAGGCCATCGATGGAATGCCCGGTGCCGACCGTCCGCGCAGGGCGAAGTATCCGTTCCAGCAGAGCAGGACCAGCAGGACGCCGGCGAGCGTGGCCAGGGACGTCGCCGGCGATCGGCGGGCGGCGACCGTGTACACGAGGATCAGCACGGCGGCGTCGGACCCGCCGATGAGCGAGCCCTGCGCCACGTGTGCCGCGACGCATACCGTGCTGACCACCAGCATCGCGAGCGGCCAGCGGTTGCGCAGCCCCACCGCGATCACGGCGACGCCGGTCGCGATCCACCAGAGCACCACGGCGCGCTGGTGCGGGGGGCCCAGCAGCGCGACCGCGGCGAGCAGGCCGGCCGCGAGCGAGGCGTCGCGTAGCGCCGCCCGACCGGCCAACCGGCGTGCCGCGGTGAGGACCTGTCCTGCCACCGGGCAAGCCTACGGTCCGCCGCCGGGCCGCCGCGTCTGTCGTACGACGGACCCCGGCGTGGCGCACATCCCTCGCGCGACAGAACGCGATGACGACTCCGGCCGGATGCGGGTAGCGCAGCCGGGACCGGAGGCTGGTGGCATGACCACACTGCGACCCTCTCGACGCTCCGTGCTGGGCCTGCTCGGAGCAGTGCCGCTGGCCACCGGCGGGCTGCTGGCGGTACCCGCCTCCGCCCACGCCGGTGCCGAGTCCGACCACCGCGGGTCCGATCCCGTGCCGGCGGACCTGCGGCCCGGCGGAGCGCTGGATCAGCTCATCGCCCAGTCCGCCGCCACCGACCGGTACTCCGGCACGTTGTTGTTGCTGCACAACGGTCGCCCGGTGCTGTCGCGCACGTACGGCATGGCCGACAAGGAGCAGTCCATCCCCAACCGGCCGGACACCATCTTCGCGCTCGGCTCGATCACCAAGATCTTCACCGGTATCGCGATCGGCCAGCTCGTACAGCAGGGCAAGGTCGCCTACCACGAGAAGCTGAGCGCCTACCTGACCGGCTTCCCTGCGGCAATCGGCGACACGGTGACCGTGCATCAACTGCTGACGCACACCTCGGGCCTGGCGGACGTGGCACGCGATAGCGGCGACGTCCTCAGGTCCTGGACCAGCGAGGCAGAGGTGACCCGCGAGCTGTTGAAGCTCGTCCAGGCGGCACCGTTGCTGTTTCCGCCCGGCACCGGCTACACATACAGCAACAACGGCTACATCACCCTGGCCTACATCGTCGCCGCCGTCTCCGGCCAGAGCTTCTACGACTACGTCCGCAAGCACATCTTCCGGCCGGCCGGGATGATCAGCTCCGACTTCTACAACCGCGATCAGTGGGACACCAACCGCCGCATCGCCCACCCGTACGCCCCGCCGCCGTCCGGCGGCGCGCGCGTCGACAACCACCTGCTCGACACGTACATCGGCCACGGGGCCAGCGGCGCCTTCTCCACAACCCCCGACCTGACCGCGTTCGTCACCGCGCTGACCGGCGGCAAGTTGCTCGACACCGCGTACACCTGGCTGGCGACCACCCCCAAGTTCCCGGCGCCGCCGCTGCCGCCCAAGCCCGGCCTACCCGCGCAGTCCCTGTTCGAGTGCTACGGCCTCAGCGCGGTTCTGGTCAACGACCACTGGGGCCTCGGCCACAAGGGCGGCACCACCATGGGCATCTCGACCGCCCTGGAGTGGTACCCCGCCAACGGGTACGTCTACGTGAACCTCTGCAACTACGAGGCCGGCAGCACCACACCCATCGACACCCAGGCTCGACTGCTGATCACCGGGGCCGGAGAACACCGGCCCCATCCCCGTCACTAGGGCGACTTCTCTGGCCAGCCAGCCAAGAGCTGTGGCCCCGGCGCAGAACCGAGGCCACAGCGGAAGTTCTATGCCAGCCGACGAGCACCCCGATGGCCCGCAGCCGGAGGGACCGATCCTCGATCGGTTGCTCCAGCTCCGCGGTAGCTCGACGGTTCTCCACAATTGCCCACCGGATGCTCAAGGTCATCTCGAGCGACGTAGTCACCGACCTCGCCTCCGTCCACCCGGCCGTGCTCGACCTGCTCGGTGCCATCCGCACCTTCATCGACGCCTACAACCAGCGCTGCGAACCGTTCCTCTGAACCAAGACCGCCGACCAGATCCTCACCGAAACCCACCGTCGAAAGAACTCCGACACACGACACTGGGCAACGCGTCGGAGTCCCATCTCCTCGCCCCGGCGTGTCAGGTCCCGAATTCCAATGCGCCTGACTCGAGTTCGCGTCGGAAGAACGTTTCTGGGTGCATGAGGCCGCCGGGGGGATCCGCTACGGCGGTGGCTCGTCGCCGGAGTTCCGTGATGTACTTCGTGTCCAGGACGGTGGAGGCGGCGATCTGTTGCCGCAGGATGAGGGCTCGGGGGCCGGTGTAGAGGTAGGCGTCTGCGCCGGGGTAGCCGTTGGCCGCGGGCGGCTGCCCGGGCCGGGACTCGAAGTAGGACGCGTCGAGTTGGCCCAGCCAGGTTCCTGCGAACGGGACGACCGACGGCACCGGCCAGCCGGCCATCCGCTTTTCCAGCTTCTTGTTGTCCTTCTGGAAGCCGAAGTGCGGGGCGACGGTGTACGTGACGCCAGGGAACTCTTGCTCGTACATCGCGACCGCGCTGCCGGCGCCGTGCAGCAGGTGGCTGATCCCGAAGAGCATAAGTGCCTTGCGGTCTTTGGAGAGCACCTCACTTTTCATCAGCGCGGCGATGGTGCGGTCCCGTTCCTCGAAGGGCGCGAGGCCTTCAGGGCTGGTCACCTTGCTCCAGTCGATGGGCGGATCACAGGCCACCACGCGCAGTTTCTCCGCCGGCAGCAAACCCCTGTTGACCTCGCGCACGAGCGGGAAGAGCCGCTCGTAGAAGACCGAGAAGCCGCAGCTCGGCTGGGTGGTGTTGCGCCACACCTGGCGTACGTCGCCCAGCGGCACGTCCTCGCCCGCGATGTAGCGGTCCAGAAGTGGCTGGTAGAGCGAATTACCGCACTCGACGGCGATGACGTCGGCCTTGCTCGGGAAAGCGGGATTGCGGATCAGGTCGAGGAAGATGTCGTTCGGACTGGCTCCGGCCACGACGTCGTAGCGGTCGAACGCGGCGAGGATGGCCTCCTGGGCATCCTGGGGGCGGGCGCCGGAGGCGGCGCCCGGTGATGACTCGGACGGCATGGCGGCCAGCAGGGCGGCACCGGCCGCCAGGGCCACGGCGGCGATGTAGGTGAGCTTGCGCATGAGGCCTCCTATGGACGGCTTCGTGGTCACGCGAGGCGGCGGACGCGGCGGACTGCGAGGTAGAGCAGCAGGGCGGCGACGGCGACGAAGATGCCGGTCTCGATGCCCTGGAACAGCCAGAACCGGGTTCCGGGTTGGTAGAGCTGCCAGTTGTAGGCGCCCGAGGTGATGCCGAGGTCGGCGCCGCACGCGCCTCCCGGTCCGGCAGCCTCGGGGGCGCAGGCGATCTGCGCGTTGGCCGTGACCATCTTGCCGGAGGCGTCGCGGATACCGTAGGACAGGATCCAGTCGCCGGCGGCCGGGTTGGTCTGCTCGACGGCGTCCTGGAGGGGGAATGTCACCACGCGGGCGGGCAGGTAGTGCGGCCGGGCGAGTGTCGTCAGGACGATGCGCAACCCGAGGAACCCGAAGAGCGTGGCGGACATCGCCGGCAGCACCTTGGGCCAGATGGTGCCGGCGAAGATGCCGAGCGCGACCGCGAAGATCGTGTAGCCGATCGGGGCAGTGCCCTGCATGTCGAAGAAGAAGACGTTGAAGCGGCCGTGCTGCCCGGCCTGACTCATCGGGGTCAGCCACCACGAGACGCCCAACCCATAGACCACCGAGGCGACGAGCGCGACCGCGCCGGCGACCCCGAACTTGACCAGGGCCCAGTGTCCTCGGCTGACGCCCTGGGTCCAGACCACGCGGTGGGTGCTCTGCTCGATCTCGCGGGCGACAAGCGGCGCACCCCAGAACAGCCCGACCAGCAGCGGCAGGACGAGGAAGAGCACACCGATCATGGTCATCACGCCGTACTGGCCGTTGAACTGGACGGACGCCTTGCCGCAGGTGTCGGCGTCGGCCGGGATCATCGAGGCGGTACCCAGCGCGCTGACGCAGTCGTCCAGGCCCAGGTCGGCAAAGGTGTGCCGCATGGCCAGACCGGTGGGGACCATGAACACGGCGAGCAACGCGAGGCCGATCGCGGTGAACAGTGCCTGCTTGCGGTGTTGCCGCCAGGCGAGCCAAATCATGCCGGCACCTCCCATTCGGTGTTCGGCTGAGAGGTGCCATCGCCGAGGTAGGCGAGGATGAGGTCCTCCAAAGTGACGTCGTACGCCTCCCATGCCGAATCGCGCAGCGTTGCGTTCGTGCGGACCAGCAGCGTGGACTGCCGGTCGGTGTGCTCGGCCCGTATCACCTGCGCGATCCCGGCGGGCAGCGGGCGGTCGTCTCGGGGGCCGACGAGCTGCCGATGTTCGGCGAGCAGGGCACTGACGTCGCCGGTGAGCTTCACCTTTGAGGCATGCAACACGATGAGGTGGTCGCAGGTGCGTTCGAGGTCCGCCAGGATGTGCGAGGACAGCAGCACCGTGGTGCCTGTCTCGGCGACGACGCCCATCAGCGTCTGGAGGAACTCGCGCCGGGCCAGCGGGTCGATGCTGGCGACCGGTTCGTCGAGCAGTAGCAGCCGTGGGCGCTTGGCCATCGCCAGGGCGAGGGCAACCTGGGCCCGCTGACCGCCGGACAGCTTGCCGACCGGCTTGTCGCGCGGGATGCCGATCTGCGCCAGCCGGCGGTGCGCTAGTGCCGTATCGAAGCGCCGGTTCAGCTTGGCTCCCATGGTGAACAGCTCGTCCGCCGTGAAGTCCCGGTACAGCGGGGTGTCCTGGGCCACGAAGCCGACCTCGGACAGGACGGCGACGTTGTCGTACGGCATCCGGCCGAAGACCCGTACGGTGCCGGCGTCCGGCCGCAGCAGACCGACCGCCAAGTGCAACAGGGTGCTCTTGCCCGCTCCGTTGGGGCCGACCAGGGCGGCCACCCTCCCGGCCGGCAGGCGCAGCGAGCAGTCCTGCAACGCCCAGGCCTTGCCGTACCTCTTTCCGAGCTGTTCAGTTTCGAGAACGATATCCATCCGTAACCCTTCCGTCCTGCTCACGCGGTGTGCAGGTTTCAGTTCTACGCAGACGCCGGTGTCATCACGGTGCCGCCGGGTGACACCGTTCTGACACCCACGCAGTGGCAGGGTGGGGATCATGCGCGTACTGGTGGTCGAGGATTTCGAGGTGCTGGCCCGTACGGTGGGTGTCGGGTTGCGTCGTGAGGGCATGGCGGTAGACGTGGTCCTCGACGGCAACGCGGCCCTCGATCACCTGGCCGTGACCCGCTACGACGTGGTGGTGCTCGACCGCGACCTACCGGGCGTGCCGGGCGACGAGGTGTGCCGCCGGATCGTGGAAAAGCACTCGGCGACCCGGGTACTGATGCTTACTGCCGCCTCGACGGTGAAACAGCGGGTCGACGGCCTGGACCTCGGCGCCGACGACTACCTCGCCAAACCGTTCGACTTCGCGGAGCTGGTCGCGCGGGTGCGGGCGCTCGGCCGGCGGGCGGGTCCGGCCATGCCGCCCATCCTGGAGTACCGGGAACTCACGCTCGACCCGGGCCGGCGGGTCGCGACCCGCGAAGGACGCCGGCTGGAGCTGAGCCCGAAGGAATTCGCCGTCCTGGAATGCCTGCTCGCCGCAGACGGCCGGCTCGTATCGGCGGAGGATCTACTCGAACGGGTCTGGGACGAGGCGGCGGACCCGTTCACCACGGCGGTGAAGACCACCATCCGCCGCCTGCGGACCAAACTGGGCGACCCCGCCATCATCCACACCGTTCGCGAGGGCGGCTACCGGATCGGCGAACCGTGATGCGCGTCCGGATCCCCCGGCGGAGCCTGCATGCTCAGCTCACGCTGCTCTACGCCGTGCCCTTCCTGATCTCAGGCGTCGTGCTGCTCGCGATCCCGCTGCTCGGCAACAGGCAGGCCACCCCGGCGGGCCTGATCGCGGACCCGGCCGTCGTTACGAACGACGGCGGTCGCCTGGACCGACAGTTCACCACATCGGCGTGGGCCATAGCCGGCATGGTGGTGGTCTCCCTCCTGCTCGGCTGGTTCGTCGCCGGCCGGTTCTTGCGGCCGCTGCGCACCATCACCGCCACCGCCCGGGAGATCTCCGCCAGCGACCTGCACCGCCGGCTCGGCCGAACCGGACTCCACGACGAATTCACCGACCTGGCCGAGACGCTCGACGACCTGTTCCAGCGGCTGCAGGCCGCGTTCGAGTCGCAGCGGCACTTCGTCGCCAACGCCTCGCACGAACTGCGTACCCCGCTCACCGCCGAACGGACGGTGCTCCAGGTGGCGCTCGCCGACCCCGACGCCACCACCGAGACGCTACGGTCAGCGTGCCACGAGGTCCTCACGCTCAGCGACCAACAGGAACGCCTCATCGAGGCGCTGCTCACCCTGGCGCACGGCGAACAGGGCCTCCAACTGCGCACCCCACTCGACGTCGCCGACACCGCCGCCGAGGTAACCGCCGCCTGCCATCAGGACGCCGCAAGGCGGGGCATCCGGATACACACCTCCCTCGAACAGGCACCGGCAACCGGCGACCCCGACCTGATCGAGCGCCTGATTGTCAACCTGGTCGACAACGCCGTGAGGCACAACGCGCCGGGCGGGTGGGTCGAGATCAGCACGATGACCACCGCGACCGGCAGCGCCATCCGGGTCAGCAACTCCGGCCCGGTGGTGCCGCCCGGTGAACTCGACGCGCTGTTCCAGCCGTTCCGGCAGGTCGGCAACCGCCGGACCAGGCACCCAGACGGACACGGGCACGGACTCGGTCTGGCCATCGTCCGCACGATCGCCAAGGCGCACGGGGCGACCCTCGACGCCCGGACCCGGACCTCCGGTGGTCTCGACATCGAGATCAGGTTCTCGGATGAATGAGCTGCGGTCAGCCGGCACGCACCTGGTCGGTGCGAGCCGAGCAAGATCAGGTGGGCGCTCATCGGCATTACCCGGACACTGTCAAAGGGCGGGACGGGTCGGCGTGCGGGGGTGGGGGTGGATGGTCAGCCTCGGCGGTCGAGCCAGCGTTGGAGGGCCGAGCGGGGGTCGTCGTCGGTGGTGGGGTCCTGTCGACGGTTCGGGACCGTCGGGCGCTCCACCGGGCGGTGCGGGTCGCCGGCCAGCTCGTGGCTCGGTGCGGCGAACGCCTTCTCCGGCTGGCCCTTCACCGCGGTGGCGATGACCCGGGCGACCGCGTCGATCACCTTGGTCTGCACCGCCGACCCCACCGAGTCGGCCGGGTCGTCCGGGTTGGCGGCGATACCGGCGACCGCGACCTGCGGGGTGAAGCCGACGAACGTCTCTGTGGAGTTCTCCTCCGAGCTACCCGTCTTACCGGCGACCGGTCGGCCGTCGAGGATGTCGTTCACACCGGTGGCGGTGCCGCCGTTGCACTGCCCGAACGCCGACTGCTGGCCCACCGGGCAGCGCGCCGCGTCGGTGGCGGCGCGGGCGACGTCGGCGTCGAGAACCCGCTTACAGGAGGGCTGCCCGACCGGCACCTTCGTGCCGTCCGCGCCGGTCACCGAGACCACCGGCACCGGCGTGCAGTAGGTGCCCTCGGCGGCCACCGTGGCGTACGCGTTGGCCAGGTCCAACGGGGTGGTGGCCGCCACACCGAGGGTGAACGAACCCCAGTTCGCGGCGTTGTTCTTGGCAAAGGTGGCGTCCGAGTCGGCGCGGAACGTGATGCCGAGTCGCTGCGCCATCTGGACCACCTTGTCCTGGCCGACCTGCTCGGCCAGCCAGACGAAGTAGGTGTTCACCGAACGGCCGAAGCCGTCCCACATCATCCGGTAGCCGTCCATCCAGTCCGGGTTGGCGTTCGCCGGGCACCAGTGGCCGTCACAGCTGCCCGGCCCCTCGGCGGCGTACCGGGTGGGCAGCTTGGCGGGCGCGTCGAAACCGGTGGAGAGGGTACGGCCCGACTCGAGCGCGGCGAGCATGGTGAACAGCTTGAACGTCGAACCCGCCTGGTACCCGTCGACGCTGGCCCCGCCGGAGATCAACGGGTTGACGGTGTTCGGGTAGTTCGCCTGCCCGGCCGGGTTGTCGGCCAGGCTGTAGTGCCGGTTGACAGCCATCGCCAACACCCGCCCGGTGCCCGGCTGGACCGCCGCGATCGGCAGGGCGCGCTTGTTGTCGTAGGAGTAGACCTTGGTGGCCTGCTGCTGCGCGGTGGCCTGGATCTTCGGGTCCAGCGAGGTGACCACGGTGTAGCCCCCGGAGCGAAGCGCCTGCTCGCGCTCGGCGACGGTGGCCCCGAAGGCCGGCTGGGTCAGCCACCACTGGCGCAGGTAGTCGCAGAAGTAACCCCAGTCGTCGTGGCCCTGGGAGACGGCGGTGCAGCCGTTGGGCTGGGCGGTGGGGTGCAGGGCCAGCGGCTCGGCCTTGGCCTGGGCGGCCTGCGCGGCGGTGATCGCGTTGGTGGCGACCATCGAGTCCAGCACGTACGACCGGCGGACCAGCGCCTCGTCCTTGTCACCGCTGATCGGGCTGTACGCGTCCGGGGACTGCACCAGGCCGGCCAGCAGGGCCGACTCGGCGAGGGTCAGCTTGGCCGGGGGCTTGCCGAAGTACCGCTGGCTGGCCGCCGCGATCCCGTACGCGCCGGAGCCGAAGTAGGCGATGTTCAGGTACCGGTCGAGGATCTCGTCCTTGCCGAGGCTCTTGTCCAGCGCACTCGCGTACCGGATCTCCTGGATCTTGCGACCGACGGTGGGGTCGGTCGCCGCGGCCCGCTCCTCGGCGGTGCGGGTGGGGTCGGTCTTGAGCACGTTACGGACGTACTGCATGGTCAGCGTCGAGCCGCCCTGCTCGGTGCCACCGCCCTTGACGTTGGCCACCACCGCCCGGGCCAGGCCGCGCAGGTCCGCGCCACCGTGGTCGTAGAAGCGCCGGTCCTCGGCCGCCACGATCGCCTGCCGCATCACCGGGGCGACCTCCGACAGCGGGACGTCGGTGCGGTTCACGTCGTAGAACGTGGTGATCAGCGTCTTGCCGTCGTTGGCGTAGAGGTACGAACGCTGCGGCGTGGCCGGGGTCTTCAGCGACGCCGGCAACGCGGCGTACGACCCGAGCGCGGAGCGGGCGGTGAGCCCGAGCAGCAGGTTGCCCGGCAGCGCGGCGACGGCCAGGACAAGCCCGGCCAGCACGCCGGCGAGCAGCACGGTGAGCAGCCGCGACAGCGGCGAGCGGGGGGCGGCCATGCTCCCCAGGATTGCCACGAAAGCCGCCAGTCGACCACCCCCACCCGGCAATTGTCACCAACTTCACCCCTCCCCCCGCCCCGGTGATCATGGGGTTAGCGGGAGGTTTGATCACGGAATCGCCCGTCAACCTCATGATCATCGGAGCTGGGCGAGGGACGCGAGGGCTCAGGGGTTGGGGGTACTGAGGCTCGCGCTGGCGGCGTCTCTCGCGGTTTCGCGGGGCATCAGGCGGCCGGAGCGGTAGCCGATGCCGATGCCGGCGATCAGTACGAAGATCGCGCCGAACGTCTGCAACGAGCCGATCAGGGCACCACCGAGGCCGAGCAGCGGCGCGGCGATGATCAGCATGACGCCGTCGCCGAGGCTGAAGGTGCCCGAGCGGGCCACCGCCCACCCGGTGAGGAACCAGCCCGCGCTGTAGAACGTCGCCCCGAGCAGGACCAGCGACCGCGCGGTGGCGCCGAAGACCGGCGTCTGCTCCTCAAGCCCGGCGAACGGCAGCATGAGCACGGTGCCGGCGATGCTGACCAGCAGCCCGGCGGCGGCCACCCGGCGGCTGCGGGTCGCGGCCAGCAGCCCGGTGAGGGCCAGCAGCGCGAGCAGGCCGAGCCAGACCGCTGCCACCCAACCGATCAGGTACACCGCCCGGCCGTTGGCCGGATAGGGGTCGTTGCCCACCCCTCCGTCGCTGGCCATCGCCACCGCGCCGTAGAGGATGGCGTACGCGGGCAGCAGCCAGACCGCCGCCCGCGCGAACCGACGCACCGACCAGGCCCAACTGGCGTTCGTGGCGGGAGCGCCCGGGGTCGGCTCGCCGACGAAGGGCAGTACGCCGAACCCGCCACCGCTGCGCCGGGAGCCCAGCGGGGCGACCGGGTCGTGCGCGCCGGGCACCGGGGCCGAGGACCACATCCGATTCGCCGGATCCTTCATGCGTCACCTCGCTCGTCGTCGAGCGGTGCACCGACGCGCCGGGGCGCCCCGATTGCCTGGTCACCACCCGTCCTAGGACCGATCGTGGCAGGCGTCGGAGCGCCCCATGAGTCTTTCTCGTATTAAGGCGTGATCAGCCGCGTTCTCGCTGGTCGGCCGGGTCCTCCACGAGGCTGGTCGGCGACACCGGCTCCGGCGCGGGCAGCCCCTTCGGGCCCTTGCCGCCGGTGGCCTGCGCCTCGGCGACGCGTACCTCGTCGTGGATCTGCTGGGCGGCGTCCGCCGCGGCCTGCGCCGCCTCGGCGGCCTCGCGCTCGACCTGGCTCGCGTGTTCGGCCGCCTCCGGCGCGGGCAGATCCCCCACCATCTGGCTCAGCCCGCCGAGCGCGCCACCCATCCCCTCCAGGGCCTTGGTCAGCTCCGCCGGGATGATCCAGACCTTGTTGGCGCTGCCCTGGGCGATCTGCGGCAGAGCCTGCAGGTACTGGTAGGCGAGCACCTTCTGGCTCGGGTTGGCCTGGTGGATCGCGTCGAAGACCGTCCGGATCGCCTTCGCCTGACCCTCGGCCTGCAGGATCCGGGCCTGCCGGTCACCGTCGGCCCGCAGCACCGCCGACTGCTTGTCACCCTCTGCGGTGAGGATCACCGACTGCTTGTGCCCCTCGGCGGTCAGGATCGCCGCGCGACGGTCCCGCTCGGCGCGCATCTGCTTCTCCATCGAGTCGCGGATGCTGGCCGGCGGCTCGATCGCCTTGATCTCGACCCGCGTCACCTTGATGCCCCAGCGGCCGGTGGTCTCGTCCAGCACACCCGAGAGGTGCCGGTTGATCTCGTCGCGGCTGGTCAGCGCCCGCTCCAGATCGAGCGAGCCGATCACGTTACGCAACGTGGTGACGGTCAGCTGCTCGATGGCCTGGAGGAAGCTGGAGATCTCGTAGGTCGCCCGGACCGAGTCGACCACCTTGAAGTAGAGAACCGTGTCGATCGAGACCACCAGGTTGTCCGAGGTGATCACCGGCTGCGGCGGGAAGCTGACCACCTGCTCCCGCATGTCGACCTTGGTACGGACCGCGTCGACGAACGGCACCAGCAGGTTGAGGCCGGGGCTGAGGGTGCGCTTGTACTTGCCGAGCCGTTCCACCACGTCCTGGCGTTGCTGCGGCACGATCCGCACCGCCTTGGCCAGCGTTATCACGGCGATCAACGCCACCGCGATCACCACCACCCCGATTAAGGTCATCCCGTTCACCCTCTCGATTCCGGCAGCTCGCCGGCGGAAGAAACATCGTCCTGCCACACCAGGGCTGTCGCGCCCCGGACCTTTATCACCCGAACCCGTTGACCGGGGTCGTAAACCTGCGTCGTGTCGTAGGAGCGGGCGGTCCACAACTCGCCGTCGATCTTGACGAGACCGTGCTCGGCGTCCACCCGTTCCAGCACCAGCGCCGTGGAGCCCTCGATCGCCTCCACACCGAACGGCTGCTCGCCGCTCTCCAGCGCGGAGCGGCTGTGCCGCCGGATGACCGGTCGCACCACCACCAGGCTCAACGCCGACACCACAGCGAAGACCAGCGCCTGCACGGCGACCGGCGCGCCCAGGGCGGCCGCACCGGCGGCGGCGAACGCCCCGGCACCGAACATGATCAGAAATAGCGTCGTCGTGAAAATCTCCGCGACGGCCAGCAGCACACCCAAAACGATCCACACCACGGCGTCCACACCCCGATCGTGACACGCAAATGCACGCGCGGCCTCCCCACGAAGATCAGTAAGCTCGGCGAGACCCCTTCCGACCCCCCAAAACACCATGAATCGGCGGCCCGACCCCGAGGAGATCCCGTTGACCCTGCTACCCGAGACCGTCCGACAGATCGACACCCGGGTCGCCCAGGCGCAGGCCGACGGTCACGCCCCGTCGCTGGTGCTGGGCGTGGTCCGCGACGGCACGCTGGCGCACCTGGCCGTCGCCGGCGAACACCCCCGCCCGGATGTCGACCTGCAGTACCGGTTGGGCTCGATCAGCAAGACGATGACCGCCACCCTGATCATGCAGTTGCGCGACGCCGGCCGACTGGCCCTCGACGACCAGTTGGAGCAGCACCTGCCGGGCACCGGAGTGGGCGCGCTCACAGTGCGCCAACTGCTCAGCCACGCCAGCGGCATCCAACGCGAACCCGAGGGCGACTGGTGGGAACGGGCGGCGGGCGTCGATCTGACCACCCTGCTCACCACCGTCGACGCCGACAAGATCGCTTACCCGCCGCACCGCACGTACCACTACTCCAACCTGGCGTACGGGCTGCTCGGCGGCCTGCTCGAACGGCTCACCGGGACACCCTGGGCCGACCTGCTCGACGAACGGATCCTCACCCCGCTGGGTCTGCGCCGCACCACCTACGCGGCCACCGAGCCGTACGCCCCCGGCTACGTCGTCCACCCCTGGCACGGGACCCTGCGCGAGGAACCCCGTACCGAAACCGGCGCCATGGCCCCCGCCGGGCAGCTCTGGTCGACGATCGAGGACCTGGGTCGTTGGGCCGCGTTCCTGGCCGACCCCGACCCGTCGGTGCTGGCCGCCGAGACCCTGACCGAGATGTGCTCCCCCGTGGTAATCAGCGACGAATCCTGGACCGGCGGGCACGGCCTGGGGCTGGAGCTCTACCGGGACGGCGAGCGCGTGTACGTCGGGCACGGCGGCTCGATGCCCGGGTACGTGGCCGCTCTCGTGGTGCACCGGCCCACCCGTACCGCAGTGGTCGGCTTCGCCAACTCGTACGGGTTCCCGATCACCGGGCTCGGCCGCCGGCTGCTGACCACAGTGCTGGACGCCGAGCCGGCGCTCCCACGGCCGTGGCGGCCGGCCACCGCCGCGCCGGCTACCGAGGTGGCCGAGCTGATCGGTCGCTGGTGGTGGATGGGCGTTCCGCTGGACTTGCGCTGGGACGCGGGTGAGCTGGTGGCCCATGTCCGCGGTGAGAGGGTCAGCCGGTTCGCCGCCGAGGGGACGGACCGCTGGCGGGGACGTTCCGGCCCGGAGAACGGTGAGGTCCTGTCGGTGCTGCGCGACGACAGCGGACGGGCGGTGGCGGTCGACATCGCCACGTTCGTCTTCACCCGCAGCCCGGACGAGGTTCCCTGAACCGCCGCCGGGCGGATCTGACGGACCAGGCGGTCAGGCTGGCTCGGTGACGAAGTCGATGAGGCGTTCCATGGCGTTGATCAGCGGTGTCTCCACCTCGGCGAAGCTGTTCACCCGGGACAGGATGTGCCGCCACATGTCGGCCGGCTCGGCCACCCCGAGGGCCGCGCAGACCCCCTCCTTCCACGGCCGCCCCGGCGGCACCACCGGCCAGGCCGCGATGCCCAACGCCGACGGCTTGACCGCCTGCCACACGTCCACGTAGGGGTGCCCGGTCACCAACACGTGCGGCGAGTTCACGCGGGCGACGATCCGGCTCTCCTTGCTGCCCGGCACCAGGTGGTCGACGAGCACTCCGAGTCGTCGGGTCGGGCCGGGGCCGAAGTCGCGTACCTCGGCGTCGAGAGCGTCGATGCCGTCCAACGGCTCGACCACCACGCCCTCGATCCGTAGGTCGTCGCCCCAGATCCGCTCGACCAGCGCGGCGTCGTGGATGCCCTCCACCCAGATTCGGCTGGCCTTCGCCACCTGGGCCCGGACGTTGTCCACGGCGACCGAGCCGGAGGCGGTCCGCCGGCGGGCCGCCGGCACCGACGCGCGGGTCGGTCGGCGCAGCGTCACCGGGAGGCCGTCGAGCAGGAACGCCGCCGGCAGCAGCGGGAAGTTGCGCCGTTTACCGTGCCGGTCCTCCAACACCACAGCGCCGGCCTCGAAGCCCACCACCGCTCCGCAGAACCCGGAGTCGGCGTCCTCGACCACGAGATCCGCTTCGGCGTCCACCTCGGGGGTGACCTTGCGCCGCCGCCAGTCGCCCGCCAACACGTCCTCGCCGTATCGCCCCGCCATGTCGATCACGCTAACCCCGGCCGCCGCCCACCCCACCTCCGACACACCGCCCCGTGCTCGGACCGCCGACCGCACAGCCGTGCCAGGGGGCGGGGATTTGGGCGAACAGGGCAGTTGGGGGCAGGCCGGGCGACCGGAGCGGCAGCCGAGACAGGGCCGGTCGTGACCACGTACCCTTTCGGCATGTCCACCCCCGCAACGGGCGCGGCCACACTCGCGCCGCGCCGGTCCAGCCGGTTCGTTGCCTGGGTGCGCGCGTGGCGCGCCGGCTTGGTGCCGTACGACGAGGTCGCCGACGCCATCGCCGGCGACGAGGAGCACCTCGTGGCGGACGCCCCCGGCACCTGGACCGACGTCCCGCTGGGCGCCGCGCTGCCCACCCTGGCCAAGCTGTCCCCGGACGAGATCCGCCTGGTGCTGCCCGCGCCGGGTGACCCGAGGGGTCTGCCGGGCCCCGGCGACTTCGCCGGTGCGGCGCTGGTCACGGGCGAGGCGGTGGTCGCCGGCGGGCTCGGGTTGATTCCCCAGGTGCGCCTGCACACCTCCGGCTCCGGGGACTGTTTCGAGACGGTGCTCTGGCGGGTCTACCCGCTGCCGGCCAACGCCGCCGCCGCGTCACTCTCATTGCCTGGCGCCGCCGAGGCGGAGGCCGAGTTGGCCGCCGCGCTGGCCGAGACGACAGCCGTGCTGACCCGCCTCGACGTGGCCCAGTGGCGGCCCGAGCTGGCCGGCGCGTTGGCCGCGCTGCGTCGCCCGGACGGCACCACCGATCTGCCACCGGGCTTCGACCCGCGATCCCGCCGGCTCTTCGCCCGGGCCGCGGTGCTCGACCGGGTGCTCGCGTTGGCCGGGCACGCCGCCCCGGGCGGCGCGATCAACAACCACGAGGCGCAGCAACGGGACGCGGCGCTGCGACCGCTCACCGCAGCCTGCCGTCAGGCCCTGGTGGCCGCCTGCAACGCCCCCCTGCGCCCCTGACCAGACCGCCCCGCCACCGGGCCTGGTCAGATCTCGTCGAGCAGGTCCGCGACCGAGTTGATGATCCGGGAGGGGCGGTACGGGTAACGCTCCGCCTCGGTGCGGCTGCTGATCCCGGTGAGCACCAGGATGGTCTCCAGCCCAGCCTCCAGGCCGCACAGGATGTCGGTGTCCATCCGGTCGCCGATCATCGCGGTGCTCTCCGAGTGCGCGTTGATGGTGTTGAGCGCCGAGCGCATCATCATCGGGTTGGGCTTGCCGACGAAGTACGGCTCGACCCCGGTCGCCTTGGAGATCATGGCGGCGACCGAGCCGGCGGCGGGTAGCGCGCCCTCCACGGACGGGCCGGTCACGTCAGGGTTGGTGCAGATGAACCGGGCACCGTCGTTGATCAGGCGGACGGCCTTGGTGATCGCCTCGAAGCTGTAGGTGCGGGTTTCCCCGAGCACCACGTAGTCGGGCGCGAAGTCGGTCAGCACGTAGCCGACGGCGTGCAGCGCCGTGGTCAGCCCGGCCTCACCGATGACGTACGCGGTGCCACCCGGCCGCTGGTCGGCGAGGAACTGGCCGGTGGCCAGGGCGGAGGACCAGATCGACTCCTCCGGCACGTCCAGCCCCATCCGGCTGAGTCGAGCCGTCAGGTCGCGCGGGGTGTAGATCGAGTTGTTGGTCAGCACCAGGAACGGCTTGCCGGAGGAGCGCAGCCGGTTGATGAACTCGGGCGCGCCGGGCACCGGCTGGCCCTCGTGCACCAGCACGCCGTCCATGTCGGTCAGCCAACTCTGCACGGGCTTGCGGTCATGCATGATGATCCTCAGAGGTCAGGGGCGACGGGTCGGCACGCAACAGACGGTCGGGCAGGTGTCCCACCTGGGCAGCTCACCCAGGCAACGGCGCAGCTGCGCGCCGTCCGGGTCGGTCCGCTCGGTGACCAGCTCACGCACCATGGTCACGAAGCGGGGGTCGGTGCCCGGCGTGCCGGCCCGGACGAAGTCCAGGCCGAGCTGCTTCGCCGTCTCCAACGCTTCGGTGTCCAGGTCCCACACGACCTCCAGGTGGTCGGAGACGAACCCGATCGGGCTGACCACCACACCTGTGGTGCCGCCCTGCGCGAGGGTGGCCAGGTGGTCGTTGATGTCCGGTTCCAGCCACGGCACCTGCGGCGGGCCGGAGCGGCTCTGCCAGACCAGGTCGTACGCCAGGTCGGGTGCGGCGGCCGCGGCGACGAGCCGGGCGGTCTCGTGCAGCTGCGCCTCGTACCGGCCGCCGTGCGGGCCGGCGTTGGCCGCCATCGAGCTGGGGATGGAGTGGGCGGTGAAGACCAGCCGGGTGGTGTCCCGCTTCGCCTGGTCGAGCTGGTCCAGGGCCGCCCGGACCGCGTCGACGTGCGGCTCGACGAAACCGGGGTGGTCCCAGAACTGGCGCAGCTTCTCGATCACCGGGGCGTCCGAACCGACGGCGGCACGGGCGGCGGCGATGTCCTCCTGGTACTGCCGGCAGGACGAGTAGCCGCCGTACGCGCTGGTGACGAAGGCCAACGCCCGGGTGACCCCGTCGTCGCGCATCTGGGTCACGGTGTCGGCGAGCATCGGGTCCCAGTTGCGGTTGCCCCAGTAGACGGGCAGGTCGACACCGTGCGCGGCGAAGTCGGCGCGGACGGCGGCCAGCAGGTCCCGGCACTGCTGGTTGATCGGGGACACTCCACCGAAGTGCTGGTAGTGCTCGGCGACCTCGACCAACCGCTCGGGCGGCACACCCCGGCCTCGGGTCACGTTCTGCAGGAACGGCATCACGTCCTCGGGCCGTTCGGGCCCGCCGAAGGACACCAGCACCACCGCGTCGTACGACATGCTGTCATTCTTGCCCCTCGGCCGGGACGTCCCGGCGACGCCCCCTGGTCCGGACGCGTGGATCACGCGAACGGCGACCAGGGAGGCGTCGCGGTGCAGCGTCAGGAACCGATGGCGTGGTAGCCGCCGTCGACGTGGACGATCTCGCCGGTGGTGGCCGGGAACCAGTCGGAGAGCAGCGCCAGGCAGGCCCGCGCGGCGGGCTCCTGGTCGGTGAGGCTCCAGCCCAGCGGGGCACGCTCGGCCCAGGCAGTTTCGAACTGGTCGAAGCCGGGGATCGACTTCGCGGCGATGGTGCGCAGCGGCCCGGCGGCGACCAGGTTGCTGCGGATGCCCTGCTTGCCCAGGTGCATCGCCAGGTAGCGGGACGTGGACTCCAGGCCGGCCTTGGCCACGCCCATCCAGTCGTAGACCGGCCACGCCTTCGTCGCGTCGAAGGTCAGGCCGACCACCGCGCCGCCGGGCGACATCAGCGGCAGCGCCGCCATGGCCAGCGACTTGTACGAGAAGGTGGAGACGTGCAGGGCGGTCGCCACGTCCTCCCAGGGCGCGTCGAGGAAGCCGCCGCCCAGGCAGCTCTGCGGGGCGAAGCCGATCGAGTGCACGACACCGTCGAGGCCGTCGACGTGCTCGCGTACCCGGTCGGCGAGGCCGGCCAGGTGCTCGGTGTTGGTGACGTCCACCTCGATGACCGGCGCCGGCTCGGGCAGCCGCTTGGCGATCCGCTCGACCAGGGAGAGCCGGCCGTAGCCGGTGAGCACGACCTGCGCGCCGTTCTCCTGGGCGAGCTTCGCCACCGAGAAGGCGATCGAGGCGTCGGTGATGACACCGGTGACGAGCAGCCGCTTACCGGCGAGCAGTCCGGACATCGCAGATTTCCTCCGTAGTCAAAAGGGTTAGTGGCCCATGCCGAGGCCGCCGTCGACCGGGATGACGGCGCCGGAGACGTACCCGGCGCTGTCGGAGGCCAGCCAGGTGACCACGGCGGCGACCTCGTCCGGGCTGGCCATCCGGCCGGCCGGGATGGACTTGACGATCTCCGCCTTGCGGTCGCCGGAGAGACCGGCGGTCATGTCCGTGTCGATGAAGCCGGGCGCCACCACGTTCGCGGTGATGTTGCGGCTGCCCAGCTCCCGGGTGATCGAGCGGGCGACGCCGACGAGGCCGGCCTTGCTGGCGGCGTAGTTGACCTGGCCGGCGCCGCCGGCCAGGCCGACCACCGAGGAGATGAAGATCATGCGGCCCCACTTGGCGCGCAGCATCTTGCCGGAGGCCCGCTTCGCGACCCGGAACGCGCCGGTGAGGTTGGTGTCCACCACATCGGTGAACTGCTCCTCGGACATGCGCAGCAGCAGCGTGTCGGCGGTCATGCCGGCGTTGGCGACCAGCACCTCGACCGGTCCCAGCTCGGCCTCGACGGCGGTGAACGCGGCGTCGATCGAGGCGGCGTCGGTGACGTCGGCGCGTACGCCGAACAGCCCGTCGGGTGCCTCGCCGCTGCGATGGGTGACCGCCACCCGGTCGCCCTGCTTGGCGAAGGCCTGCGCGATGGCCAGGCCGATCCCCCGGTTGCCCCCGGTCACCAGCACGGTACGGGCCACGGTTCCCCCTTGCGAATGGTCAGCACGGACGCGTCGGAGCCTAGGCGTTACCCGCAAGTAAGCGCTAACGGGACTCGCATCACACTGGGGTACGACACCGGGATCAACCCCTGGTGGCACGCCTCGTGGCGGGGTCGGCCCGTAGCCTCCGGGTGGTGAACCGGCAACCGATCGCCGTGGCCCTGCGGGCCCTGCGACAGACCCTGCTGGGCCCGGACGCCCGGCCCGACCGGGCGCTGCTGGCCCGTTGGCCCGGGCCGGCCCGCTACGCCGCTCCGGTCGGCCTGCTCGCCGCGCTGGGTCTCTTCCTGATCACCCTGACCGTGGAGAGCGAATGGGGGCTGCCGACACCGATCGCGATGCTCTTCGCGGCGATGACGGTGGCGCCGCTGCTGGCGCTGCCCCGGCGTCCGCTGCTGGCCTGGCGACTGACGGTACTGGCCCTGCTGATCTGCACGTTCAACGCGCCAGCCGACCAGGCCTGGCCGTGGACCCCGCCGCTGGCGCTCGGGTCGATCGCGGTGCTGGCGGTGGTCGTCGCACGGGTCGACCGGCCGGTGCTGGCCTGGGTGGTGACGATCAGCACGGTGCCGGTGCTCACCCTCGTCCACCCCGACAACCGGGTTCCGGTCCTGCTGCTGCTCGGCGCGCTGGCGATCGTCGGCGACCTGATCCGCCGCAACCGGCTGTCCCGGCACGCCCTCGCGGCGCAGGCCGAACTGAGCGAGCGGGAGCAGGAACGCCGCGCGGTGCTGGAAGAACGCACACGCATCGCCCGGGAGCTGCACGACGTGGTGGCCCACCACATGTCGCTGATCGCGGTGCAGGCGGAGACCGCCCCGTACCGGCTGACGGACGTGCCGGCCCCGGCAGCCGCGGAGTTCGTCGCCATCGCCGCGTCGGCCCGCGACGCGCTGACCGACATGCGGCGGCTGTTGGGGGTGCTGCGCAGCGAGACGACCGGGCCGCAGACCACGCCGCAGCCGGACCTGGCCGACCTGGGCGCAATGGTGGACGCGGCACGCCGAGCCGGGCTGCCGGTGACAGTGGACGACGAGCCGATGGACGACGGCCGGGTGCCCGCGCCGGTCGGGCTGGCCGCGTACCGCATCGTGCAGGAGAGCCTGGCCAACGCGGCCCGCCACGCGGCCGGCGCCGCGGTGCGGGTCACCGTCCGCGCCGGTCCGTCCGGTCTACGGGTACGCGTCGAAAACTCCCCGGCCGACGTCCGACCGACCGCCGACGGCGGCTCCGGGCACGGGCTGACCGGCATGCGGGAGCGGGCCACCTCGCTGGGCGGTACGTTCACCGCCGGGCCGCTGCCCGACGGGGGTTACGCGGTGGCGGCCGAGTTGCCGTACGACGCGGAGGGCGGGGTCCGATGATCCGGGTGCTGATCGCCGACGACCAGGCGATGGTCCGGCAGGGCTTCGGCGCCCTGCTCGCCGCCCAACCGGATCTGCTGGTGGTGGGAGACGCCGCCGACGGGGCGCAGGCCCTGGCCGCCGCCCGCCACCTCGACCCGGACGTGGTGCTGATGGACGTGCGGATGCCGGTCATGGACGGGCTGGAGGCCACCCGCAAGCTGCTCGGCGACCGGTCGGCGCAGCGACCCCGGGTGCTCATCCTCACCACCTTCGACCTGGACGACTACGTGTACGAGGCGCTGCGCGCCGGGGCGAGCGGGTTCCTGCTCAAGGACGCCCCGGCGGCCGATCTGGTGCAGGCGGTGCGTGTGGTGGCGGCCGGGGATGCGCTACTCGCCCCGGCCGTCACCCGCCGGCTGATCGCCGAGTTCGCGGCCCGTCCGGACCGCCGCCGCCCGCGCCCCACCGACCTGGCCGGGCTCACTCCACGCGAGACCGAGGTGCTGCGGTTGATCGCCCGGGGCCGCAACAACGCGGAGATCGCGGGCGACCTGGTGGTGGCCGAGCAGACAGTGAAGACGCACGTCGGGCGGATCCTGGCCAAGCTGGGTCTGCGTGACCGGGCCCAGGCCGTGGTGCTGGCGTACGAGACGGGTCTGGTGGCCGCCGGCGAGTAGCTCCGTGGAGCCAGCCCGGAAACGGCTCTGCGGGACGACGACCGAGCCCCGCCCCTGGGCGCACTCTCCCTCCGGACGACATTCCGGAGGGAGAACGTGATGCGACGACGAGGTGCCAGCCGGGTGGCGATGGCCGCGCTGCTCGGCGTGAACCTGGTCCTGCCGACCCGACCCGAGCCGGCCACGGCGGCGGGGTTCGTCGAGGCGTACCCGGTGACGGCGGCGGCGATGCGCGCGGCCGGCCCCCCGTACGCGGACTGGGCGGCCGACGGACGCCGGTTCCTGCTGTTCGACGAGCGCGGTGACGGTCGCGCGGTCGAGGTGCTCGGCGACCTTGCCGACGCGGACCGGATCGCGGTGCTGGTGCCGGGCGTCGGCAGCACGCTCGCCGACTTCGACAGGGGGTTGGGCGGGGTGGCCCGGCGGGCGCCGGCGGTGCAGGCCGGGCAGCTCTACCGGGAGCTGCGGGCGTCCGACCCGGCGGCGCGGGTCGCGGTGCTGGCCTGGCTCGGCTACGACCCGCCCGACGGGGTGTTGACCGCCGCCGGTGGTGTCAGCGCCCGGCGCGGCGCGGCCGGGCTTGTCACCCTGCTGCGGGAGCTGGCCGGGCGGCGTCCGGCGGCGACGATCACGCTCGTCGGGCACAGCTACGGGGCGCTGGTGGTGGCACTGGCGGCGGCGGAGGCCCCGGCCCAGGTCACCGACGTGGTCAGCCTCGGCGGCGTCGGCGCTGGAGTACAGCGCGCCGACGATTTGACCGGCGGGCGGCGGTTCTGGGCCGCCGAGGCGCCGACCGACTGGATCCGTCGGGTGCCCCCGGTGCGGCTGCCCGGCCTGGGCTTCGGCCGGCGACCCGGCGACCCGGCGTTCGGCGCCCGCCCCCTGCCGGTGGGTGGGGTGGCGGGGCACGACGGCTACCTCGCGCCGGGCAGCGCCGCGCTGGTCGCGGTGGCGGCTGTCGTGCTGGGCAGCGTCGACGCCGGCCGGATCGGGGACGTCCGGTGAACCGGGACCGCGCGGTCGACGCGCTGCGGGCGTACGCCATCGGCGGGGTGGTGCTGGGGCACTGGCTGGTCACCGGATTGGTACTGAACGGCGACGGTGGGCTGCACCAGGCCAGTCCGCTGACCGCCCTGCCCGACCTGGCCCCGGTGACCTGGGTGTTGCAGACGCTCGGGTTGTTCTTCTTCTCCGCCGGGTTCGGCTCGACCCGGTCGCTGGCCCGCTACCGCGGCGGTGCCGGCGGTTGGCTGGCCGGTCGGCTGCGTCGGCTGCTGCTGCCCATGGTGGCGCTGCTCGGAGTGGGGGCCGCCGTACTGCTCGCCGCCACAGTCGTCGGCACCTCGGACGACACGCTCGCCGTCGCGCTGCGGCTCGCCGTCAGCCCGCTGTGGTTCCTGCTCCCGCTGGTGATCCTCGTCGCGGTGACCGGCCCGCTGCGCGCCGCCGTACGCCGGTGGGGGGTGGCACGGTGCGGGACACCGGCGGTGGCCGTGGTCGCCGTGGCCGACCTTGCCGTCCGGCTGCTGCCGGCCGGCACCGACCTACCCCCGGTCACCGTGCTGGCGGCCTGGGCGGTGCCGTACCTGCTGGGGGTGGCGCACGCCGACGGACGACTGGACGGCCGGCGGGCGGGTGGCGCGTTGGCGGCCGGTGGGGCGGTCGCGCTGGCGGCGCTGCTGGCGCTGGGCTACCCGGTGAGCGCGGTCGGCGTGCCCGGGGCCGGGGTGTCCAACCTGAACCCGCCGTCGCTGCTGATCGTGGCGCTGGCGGTCACCCAGGTCGGGCTGGGGCTGTTGGCGCGGCCGGCGCTGCACCGGCTGCTGACCCGGCCGCTGCCGGACCGGGCGGTGACCGCTGTGAACCGGTCCGCGGTCCGGATCTACCTGTGGCACCAGCCGGTACTTGTTGCGGTGACCGCGCTCACCGCCCACAGCGGGCTGACCCTGCCCGGGTTGCACACCACCCCGGACGGTCCCGGATGGGTGCTGGCACGCCTCTGCTGGCTGCCGCTACTCGCCGCGGTGCTGGTCACGATCGTCCGGACGGGCCGGCCTGTCGCGCGACTCCAACCGGGCGGTGGAGGGGTCGCCGACCGGTCGGCCGAGTGCGTTCCGTCGACACCGCAGGTGTACGATCATCGACGTTCCGGCCCGCCCGACTTGCAGGAGGTGATCGCTGTGCGAGATAGCGATCCTCCCAGTCGTGGCCGGGCCGATGGTCAGCCCCGCTGAGCCACGACTCAGTCTGGTGAGCTGACCCCGCTCCGCTCCCCACCACCTCGGCACCTGCCGAGGTGAGTGTGCCGCGCCGCCCGATCCCGGGCGGTCGCCGGGAGCCGCCCGGTCACGACTTCGTGTGCGCGTCCCCACCCCCTGCGGTCCGCCCCCGCACGCGGACCGTCCAGCCGCCACCCGGAGCCGTCCATGAGCCGCTACGTCGCCCCGCTGGGCTTCACCCTCGCCGCCGTCTGGGTGGCAATCGTCTTCGTGCTCGCCGGCGGCGGCCACTGACCGCCGCCGGCGCAGCGGTTCACAGCATCCGGGACGCGTTCACAGCATCCGGGACGACCAGAGCAGACTGAACGCGCCCGCGCAGAGCGCCAGCAGCAACGCCACCCCGGCGTACCACTGGGTCACCTCACGCGGCTCGGTGCGGAACCCGATCGAGCTGCCCATGTCCTGATAGACCTGCTTCAGCTCGCTCACCGAGGCCGCCTCGTAGAAGTACCCCTCGGTGGTCTCGGCCAGCTCGGCGAGGGCCGACCGGTCCACCGGCACCCGCTGCAACTGCCCGCCGATGTCGACCTGGCCGGTGTCGGTGCCGAAGGCGATGGTGGAGACCGGAACGTTGGCGGCCTGCGCGGCCGCCGCCGCCTCCTCCACCGCCCGACCGGAGGTCCGGAAACCGTCGGAGAGCAGCACGATCCGTGCCGGCGGAATGCCCGCCGCGCCGTCGGCCGGCACCGACCGGATCGCCTCCAGGCAGGTGAACACCGCCTCGCCGGTCGCTGTCGCCTCGGCCAGCACCAGCCCGTCGATGGCGCTGGTCACCGCGTCCCGGTCCTTGCCCGGCGGCACCAGCACGTTGGCCGCCTTGGCGAACGACACCAGGCCCAGGTTGTAGCTCTCCGGCAGCTCACTGACGAACTGCTTGGCCGCCTCCTGGGCCGCCTCCAACCGGTTCGGCGCCACGTCGTCGGCCTGCATCGACAGCGACACGTCGATGGCGAGCATCACTGTGGCCCGCTCCAACGGCTCCCTGGTGTCCACCGCGGGCCGGGCCAGCGCGGTGGCCAGCACCAGCAGGCAGAGCAGGAACGCGGTCGCCGGGACGTGCCGACGCCAGCCCAGGCCCTTCGGCGCCACCGTCCGCAGCAGGTCCACATTGGTGAACCGCATCGCGTACGCCCGGCGGTGCAGCTGCCGCCACACGTAGAACGCGGCGAGGGCGAACACCGGCAGCACAGCCAGCAGCCACCACGGTTGCAGAAAACGGATCATCGTGTCGTCCCCCGGGTACGCGCGTGCCGCTGCGCGGCCACGAATCGCACCATGTCCAGCAGCCAGTCTCGGTCCGTACGCAGACGCAGGTGGGCCGCGCCGGCGCCGCGCAGGGCGGCGGCGATCGTGGCCCGTTGGGCGGTGGCGGCGTCCGCGTAGCGCTGCCGCAGCCGCGGGTCGGCAGTCTGCACCTCGTGCAGTTCGCCGCTCTCCGGGTCGACCACCGGCAACACACCCACGTCGGGCAGCTCCAGCTCGCGCGGGTCGACCACCTCGATCGCCAGCACGTCGTGGCGGACGCGCAGCTTGCGCATCGGCCGCGCCCACTGCTCGGCCGGCGCGAGGAAGTCCGAGACCACCACTGCCACCCCGCGACGGCGGGGCGGACGGTTGAGCATCTCGATCAGGGCGCCCAGATCACCTCGGCCGGGCTGGATGGCGGTGCCGGCGACGGCACGCAGCAGGCCCTGTGCCTCCTTGCGACCGGAGCGGGCCGGCAGTCGGGTGAGCACCCCGGGCCCGGCCGGCGGTGCTGCGCCGCGCCAGCGTCGGGCCGGCGCGGACACCCCGCCGCCGGTGCCGATCACGGCGCCGATCCGGTTACCTCCGCGCACGGTCAGGTGGGTGATGGCGGCCGCGGCGGCCACCACCACCTCCCGCTTGAGCCACTGCCCGGTACCGAAGTCCAGGCTGGCGGACAGGTCCAGCGCGAGCCAGGTCTCCAGCTCCCGGTCGGCGACCGTACGCCGCACGTGCGGTGTGGTGGTCCGTGCCGTGACCGGCCAGTCCATCCGGCGCACGTCGTCACCGGGGCGGTACTCCCGGGACTCGCCCGCCTCACTGCCCGGTCCGGGCAACAGGCCGGCGTAGTCGCCCTGGAGCAGACCGTCGAGCTTGCGGGTGACGAGCAACTGAAGCCGGGACAGCACGGCCTCGCTACGGTCGCCGAGGGGGGCCGGACGAGGGGTGGGTGAGGTCACGGGCGCTGCCCGGGCCAGCCAGCGCCCGGCGGCGGCGCGATCGACGGCGGGGTGGCCTGCTGCCGGGGCGCGACCGCCGGGAGCGGGATCGTCGACATCACCCGCTGCACGATGTGGTCGGCGGGTACGTCGTCGGCGAGCGCGTCGTAGCTGAGCACCAACCGGTGCCGCAGGATGTCCGGGGCGATGTCCTGCACGTCCTGCGGCAGCGCGTAGTCACGCCCGCGCAGCAGCGCCAGGGCGCGGGTCGCCCGGACCAGACCCAGCGAGGCGCGCGGGCTGGCCCCGTACTGGATCAGTTGCGCGACGTCGGGCATGCCGTGCTCGGCCGGGGCGCGGGTGGCCAGCACCAACCGGACCGCGTAGTCGACCAGGGCGTTGTGGACGAAGACCTGGTCCGCCTTGCGTTGCAGGGCGATCAGCTCCGGGGTGTCGAACACCGCGGTCGGCTCGGGCGCGGCCACGCCCATCCGGTAGACGATCTCCCGTTCCTCCGCGTCGGTCGGGTAGCCCACCACGATCTTCATGAGGAACCGGTCCCGCTGCGCCTCCGGCAGCGGGTAGACGCCCTCCTGCTCGATCGGGTTCTGGGTGGCCATCACCAGGAACGGGTCGGGCACCCGGTGACTCTCCCCGCCGATCGACACCTGCCGCTCGCTCATCACCTCCAGCAGCGCGGACTGCACCTTCGCCGGCGCCCGGTTGATCTCGTCGGCGAGCAGGAAGTTGACGAACACCGGGCCCAGCTCGACGTCGAACTTCTCGCTCGACTGCCGGTAGATCCGGGTGCCCATGATGTCGGCCGGCACCAGATCCGGGGTGAACTGCACCCGGGCGAAGGACCCGCCGACGACCTTGGCGAGGGTCTCCACCGCCAGCGTCTTGGCCACCCCGGGCACGCCCTCGATCAGGCAGTGACCGCGGGCGAGCAGCGCGACGAACATCCGCTCCACCATTCGGTCCTGCCCGACGATCACGCGTTTGATCTCGAACAGGCCCTTCTCCAGCAGGGTGGCGTCCTGCGCGGGTGTGGTCACCGGCGCAGGTGCCGCTCCGTTCGGCGTCGGGGCGTCGGGCATGGTCGGCTGGGCCACCGGTCCTCCACAGCGTTTGTCGGTCGCGGCTCGTGCGGTATCAAGACTCGCACGCCTTGCTGAGTGTCGAGGTGGGGAGAAGCCGATTTTGACCGCGCCGTCCCCAGCAGCCGAATCGCGCATCACGGGAGTGCACGGACCCGCCCGCCGCGTGTACGATTCACCCCGTCGCCGGGCGGCTCCCCCCGTGGTCGCCCGGCGCTCAAACTCTCCGTCCCGCCGCCCTAGACTGGCCGGGATGAGCATCCCCTCTCCCGCCGACTCTCTAGCCGACGAGGCCCTGGTCTGTTCGGCCCGGGGCTGCCGGTCTGCCGCCGTCTGGGTGCTGGAGTGGAACAATCCCCGCCTGCACGACGCCGATCGGCGCAAGACCTGGTTGGCCTGCGCCGAGCACCGGGGCAGCCTCGGTGACTTCCTGGACGCTCGAGGCTTCCTGCGTGCCGTCACTCCGGTGCCCGGATCGCCTACGCTCGACCTGTGAGCGGCGACCCTCCGGCTTCCCCCGGCCCCACCTCCCCGTCCTGGCCGCCCACCCCGGCCACCCCACCACCCGGCGTCGAGCCGCCACCCGGGGCGTTCCCAGCCCCCGGCACGCTCGGCCCGGAGCCCGCCGCGCCGGACGTCTCCACGCCCGCGCCGCTGCCACCGGGCGCGCTGCCGCCCGGTCACCGGCCGGCACCCGCCGCCGACCAGCGCGCACCCGACCTGCCGGCCCCCGGCCTCCTACCGCCCGACCCCGGCCCTGGGGGGTCCGACGCCGGCGCCTTGTTGACGGCCGCGCCGGGTGGTCGGGGCCCGCTGGAACCCTGGCCGGACACGGTCACCTGGCAGCCGATCTCCACCGACCTGATCTGGGTGGAGCTGATCCGGCTGGCGATCGTGGTCGCCATCGGGCTGGCGGTGACAGCGGTCGGCTGGGCGTTCAGCGGCCACTGGCTGTTCGGGCTCGCCGTCGCCGTCGTACTGGTGCTCGGCGCGTGGCGGGCCTTCGCGATCGTCCGCGCGGTCCGAGCCTGGGGATACGCCGAGCGGGAGAACGACCTGCTGGTCCGCCACGGGCTGCTGGTCCGCCGGCTCTCCATCGTGCCGTACTCGCGGATGCAGTTCGTCGACGTGAGCGCCGGGCCGTTGGAGCGCGCCTTCGACCTGGCCACCGTGCAGTTGCACACCGCCGCGGCGGCGAGCGACGCCCGGGTGCCCGGGCTGCGTCCGGCGGAGGCGTCCCGGCTGCGCGATCGACTCACCGCGCTCGGCGAGGACCGGGTGGAGGGCCTGTGAGCGCGAGGAGTGAGCCGGGGTTGCGAGCCCCGCAGTCGCGAACGAAAAGCGACCCTGTGAGCGCGAGGAGTGAGCCGGGGTTGCGAGTCCCGCAGTCGCGAACGAAAAGCGACCCTGTGAGCGCGAGGAGTGAGCCGGGGTTGCGAGCCCCGCAGTCGCGAACGAAAAGCGACCCTGTGAGCGCCCGCGCGGGCAGCCGTCGACCGCGTCGAGGGCCGCTCCGATGAGCGACGGGCCCGCCGAGCCGAGCACCGTGCCACCCACCGGCCCGACACCACCGGGTCCGGTGCTGCCC
Organism: Micromonospora ureilytica; assembly: GCF_015751765.1. Lineage (NCBI taxonomy): Bacteria > Bacillati > Actinomycetota > Actinomycetes > Micromonosporales > Micromonosporaceae > Micromonospora > Micromonospora ureilytica. Next base: position 650,444 of record NZ_JADOTX010000001.1, on the reverse strand, counting down.
GCCGGCACGCCACCTACCGGCGCGGTGCCGCCTGGGCCGGTGCCGTCCGGGCCGGTGCCGCCGGGAGCGCCCGCGCCGTGGGCGGCACCACCGGTCGGCGGCGAGGCCGAACCCCGGCAGCGACTGCATCCGCTCAGCCCGGTGCTGCACGGCGCCAAGTCCCTGGTCGTGGTGATCGCCGGGCTGTCCTGGTCGACGCTGTCCCGGGTGGGCTTCGGCTGGTTCGCCGCAATGGTGGCGGTGCTGGCGCTCGGCGCGACAGTGCTGTCGGTGATCAGCTGGTACAACACCGGCTACCACGTCGTGGGCCGGGAACTACGGGTGTACGAAGGGCTGCTCTGGCGGCGTACCCGGGCCATCCCGTTGGAACGGTTGCAGGCCGTGGAGGTGGTCCGACCCCTGCTCGCCCAGCTCACCGGCCTGGCCGAGCTGCGCCTGGAGGTGGTCGGCGGAGGCAAGACCGAGGCGCCGCTGGCGTACCTCGGGGTGGCCGACGCGGCAGTGCTGCGCGAGCGTCTGCTGGCGCTGGCCGGGCGGGTGGCGCAGTTGCCCGCACCCGGCGACGCGGCGGCCCCGGTGGCCCCGGGTGCGACGGCGCCGCCGGCGGCCGTGCCGGGCCGGCCACTGCACGCGGTACGCAACCAGAACCTGCTGATCAGCCAACTGCTCACCCCGCAGGCGTTCCTGCTCCCGCTCGGTGTGGCCTTCGTTGTGGTGCAGTTCCTCACCGCCGGGTCGTGGTCGTTCGTCGCGGTGGCGAGCACCCTGACCGCGATGGCGGGTGTGCTGCTGCAACCGATCCGCCGGGTCCTCGACGACTGGAACTTCCGGCTGGCCCGCGACGGCGGCACGCTGCGCGTACACAACGGCCTGCTGGAGACTCGGGCGCAGACAGTGCCGCTGGAACGGGTGCAGACCGTGCGGGCCACCTGGCCGTTGCTGTGGCGGATGAAGGGCTGGCTGCGGCTGCGACTGGAGGTGGCCGGTTACTCCGTAGCGGAGGCCGACGACCGCAACCGGCCCGACCGGCTGCTGCCGGTCGGCGACCTACCGACGGCGACGATGATCGTCGCCGAGGTGCTCCCAGGGGTACGCCTCGACGCGCTCACGCTGAGCCCGCCGCCGCGCCGAACCCGTTGGCTGCATCCCCTGGGCCGTGCCGCGTTCGGCGCGGGGCTGTTCGAGCGGGTGTTCGCCACCCGGTCCGGCCGGCTCACCCGGCAGTTGGTGATCGTGCCGTACGCCCGGATCCAGAGCGTGCGCGTGGTCCAGGGGCCCATCCAGCGCCGTCTGGGGTTGGCCACCGTGCACGTGGACACCGCGGGCGGCTCCGGCGCCACCGCCCAGGACCGCGACCTGGCCGAGGCCTGGGCCCTGGCAGCCGACCTGACCACAAGAGCCCAAAACGCCCGAACCCAACCCTAACCGGCTCCCACCCCGCCCCGCCCCACCCCTCCCCGGCCTCCCGCCCCCAGCCCTCCCGCGTTGATCATGAAGTTATTGCCCTCCCGCGCGGCGTGTCGGGGCAATAACTTCATGATCACCGCTGGGCCGGGCGGGCCCGGCCGGGCTGGGCCGGACTGGGGGTGGGGCCGGGTTAGTGGTCGGCGGGGATTGGGGGGTGCGGGGTGGTGGTGTCTGGTTCCCGTGCTGTTGGGGGCTCGGGGTGGCCGGGTGTGGGGTCGGTGGTGGGGTTGGTGGGGCGTTGCGTCTTGGTGCTTGGGTGGCGGGCTCGCCAGGCCGCCCAGCCGCGCTCGGCCAGACCGACCACCAGGAAGGTCAGCCCCACGTACGCCCAGCCGACCAGCACGTCGATCACGTAGTGCTCGCCGGAGTAGACCAGGGTGAAGGTCATCGCCAGCGGGTACGCGAGCAGCAGTGGCCACCAGCGACGACGGGTGGCGGTCAGGAAGAACAGCACCACGAACAGCGCCCACGCGGTGTGCAGCGACGGCATCGCGGCGACCGGGTTGGAGGCGATCTGGCCGGCGTTGAGGACGTTGCCGGCGCCGTGCATGCCGAACGCCTTCCAACCCCGGGTGGAGATCCGGGCGACCTCGGTGAGCAGGCCGTTCTGCGCCGCCCACCAGGGCGGGGCGGCCGGGTAGATGAAGTAGGTGACCAGACCGGCCGCGCAGAGGAAACCCCAGCGCCGCATGTACGCCGCCCAGCGGTGCCGGTCGCGCAGCCAGAGCACCGCGGCGGCGGTCAGCGCCACCACGAAGTGCGAGAAGTACACCCAGCTCGCCGCGACGTCCCACCAGTGCACCTGCGGGCGGTAGAGGTGCTGCTGCAACCAGACGGTGGGCACCTCACCGCCGGTGGCCCAGCCGAACATGAACCGGTCGGCGACGATCAGCTCCATGGCGTGCGGCGTGGCCCCGTTGTCGGCGAACCCGCGCGAGAGGTTGTACACCACGAAGAGCAGCACCACCGGCACCCAGTCCCGGGCGAAGCGCAGGTGACTGCGCCAGGGCCGTTCGCTGTTCCAGGCGATGGTCGCGAGCCAGATCCAGACGAAGGCGTACGCCGGGTCGGTGGGCAGCCCGATGCCCAGCCACGCGCCGACGAAGGCGACCGCCCAGACGGTCATGGCGACGACGCGCCGACGACCCCCGTCCGGGGACGCGGGCGGGTCGGTCCGGGCGGGGGGCTGGGGGTCAGTCACGACGGCCATCGGGGTCAAGGTTAACGACGGGGACGGCATCGACCGACGGGGACCACCCGTTGGCCGTCGGGGCCGGGTGCGCCCGGATCGTCGGGCGCGTGCTCGACGCGTCCAGCAAGCCCCTAGGCTGACGACCATGCAGGAGCAGCCCGAGCCGGCCTTCGCGCCGGGTCTGACCGCCCAGGTCGAGTTGACGGTCACCGACGCGGACACCGCCCAGGCGGTCGGTTCCGGGGACGTACCGGTGCTGGGCACTCCGCGGGTGCTGGCGCTGGCCGAGGCGGCCACCGTCGCGGCGACGGCGACCGGGATGCCGCCCGGTTCGACGACAGTGGGCACCCGGGTCGAGTTGGAGCACCTGGCGCCGACAGTGGTCGGCCGGACGGTCCGCGCGCAGGCGCTGCTGGCGACGGTCGACGGTCGACGGCTGTCGTTCGAGGTCACGGTCAGCGACGGCGACCAGACGGTGGCCCGGGGCCGGGTGGACCGCATCCTGGTCGACCGGGGACGCTTCGTCGAGCGGGCCGGGCGGGTGTCGTGAACGCCGGCTTCGTCGAGGTCGCCGACCGGGTGCACGTGCTGGCCGAGCCGCTGCTGCGGGTCAACGTCACACTTGTCGTCGGCGACGACGAGGCGCTACTGGTGGACACGCTCTCGTCGGCCGCTCAGGCCACCGAGCTGGCCGCGGCCGTCCGGGCGGTCACCGACCGTCCGTTGACGCTCGTGAACACCCACCACCACTACGACCACTGCTTCGGCAACGCCGTCCTGGCCGGCGACCCACCCCGTCCGGTGTACGCGCACGAACTGGCCGCCGCCGCCCTGCGCGAGGAGCCGGAGCGGCTGCGCCGGGAGGCGTACGAGGAGTTGCGCACGGAGCACCCGGCGCTCGCCGCCGAGCTGGCCGACACCCCGCTGCTCGCCCCGACGCACATCGTGCACGTCGAAACGGTCCTCGACCTGGGCGGTCGACGGGTGCTGCTGCGACACCCCGGGCGGGGGCACACCGAGGCCGACCTGGTGGTGCACGTGCCGGACGCCGACGTGTTGGTCGCCGGGGACCTGGTGGAGCAGAGCGGCCCGCCCGCCTTCGAGGACTCGTACCCCTTGCAGTGGCCGGACGCGGTCGCGGACCTGCTGCGTCTGACCACCGCGCGCACGGTGGTCATCCCGGGCCACGGCGACCCGGTGGACGTCGACTTCGTCCGGGCCCAGCACGCGGAGCTGGCGAAGCTGGCCTGGCTGATCCGGGCCGGGCACACCGGCAGCGCCCCGCCGGAGCGGGTGGCCGCCGAGGCGCCCTTCGGCGCCCGACCCGCCCTGGTCGCCGCCCACCGCGCCTACGACCAACTGAACGGCGACCTCTAGCCCCTCCCACCACCGGCGCGGCTACGCCTGGGTGCGCCGCCACTGCTGGTGGGTGCCGGTGCCGCACGTCCACTGGGCGAGACGGGCACCGTCGGTGGTGGCGGCGTTGAGCACCTCGAGGCACTTGCCGCTGTGCCGGGCGACGAGCTGCACGTACCCGGTGCCGAGGTCCTGTACGCGCCACTGCTGGTTGGTGCCGCCGTTGCAGCTCCACTGGATCACGCGGGCACCGTCGGCGGTGGCGGTCGCGCCGCCGCTGACGTCGAGGCACTTGCCGCTGTGCACGCTGACCACCGTCTGGTAACCCCCACCCGCGTCCTGGAACCGCCAGCGCTGGTTGGGCTGACCGTTCGCGGCCCACTGCACCATCTCGGCGCCGTCGGTGGTGGCGTTGTTGTAGACGTCCAGCAGCTTGCCGCTGTGCCGCGCGGCGAGGGTGTACGTGGTCGGCACCGGCACTGTGGTGTCCGGGGCCAGCCGGTACAGCCCGGACCCGTGGGCGGGGAGCGACCGGGTGAGGGTGCCGGTCACCGTGCCGAGGGCCGCGCCGGACCACAGGTCGGTCACGGCCGCCGCCCCGATCCCGAGGTCGGCGAGGTTCACCGACACCTGCGCCGCGCTGCTGTTGCGGTTGAACAGTGCGACGTACCGATCGTTGCTGCCCGGCACGTCGGCGGCCCACACCTGCTGGCTGCCACCGTAGAGCTGACGGTTGTTCGCGCTGTTCTGGTTGACCCCGATGACGGCGGCGTTGGTCATCAGGGCCAGCTCCGCGGCGCGGTTCTCGACCAGGTTGCCGCCCCACATCAGCGGCGCCCGGTTGATCGCCCAGAGTGACATCAGGGTCCGCTGCTCGTCGGAGGTCAGGTTGGAGTAGCGCGGCGACCCGACCGGCCCGTACTTGGAGAGCCGGCCGATCGGAATCATGTCGGCGTCGGGCCAGGCGCCGGTGGTGCGGTACGGGGTCCAGTTGCGCAGTTGGTCGAAGAGCGCGTCCACTGACGACCAGTTGTCCCACAGGTCGTTGACGATCCGCCACATGTGCGCGTTGGCCTGGACGTGTGCGCCGTTGGCCACCGAGGTCGGGCCGGGTGAAAGGCTCAGCACCATCGGACGGCCGCTCCGCTGGATGGCCGTTCGGTACCCCTCGATCTCCGACTGCCGGTACGTCGGGGCGGCGATGTCGTCCACCTTCACGTAGTCGACCCCCCAGGAGGCCAGCAGCTGGAACATCGAGTCCAGGTAGGTCTGCGCGCAGGGGTTGGACATGTTCAGGCCCCACATCAGGTTGAGCCAGTTCGCGGTGGTGGTGTTGTTGATCTGGTTGGCGCGGCAGGTGGTGCCGAGGATCGGGACGTTGTCGGCGACCGCCTGGCGGGGAATGCCACGCATCAGGTGGACGCCGAACTTCAGCCCCTGCCCGTGGACGTAGTCAGCGAGGGGCTTGAACCCGTTGTCACCGGCGGCGGACGGGAACCGGCTGGTGTCCGGCAGCAGCCGCCCGTTGGCGTCCATCCGGAGCCGGGGTTGCAGGTTCGCGTCCTGGTTGGGGCTGTTGTTGTGCCGACCGGGGTAGTACCAGGCCCAGTCGATCACCACGTACTCCCAGCCGAACTGCCGCAGGTTGGTGCCCATGTAGTCGGCGTTGGCCCGGACGTCGGCCTCGGTGACGCTCCAGTTGAACGAGTCGTAGCTGTTCCACCCCATCGGCGGGGTGTCGGCCACCCCGTTGTCCCACGCGAGCGCCCGCTCCGGCGGGTCGGCGACGACTATCCCGGCAGCCACGAGAAGCATCACCAGCAGGGCCGCGACGCGGCGGAACGCCACAGGTACCAGAGCCACACGCATCAGAGCCTCCCCGACGACGCCCACGTTTCCATCGTGCGTCGTCGATGTTAACGCTCACAAATCCCCGAGGTCAACCCCTCGCTCCTGCCGCGATCTTGCACTTTCTGCGGGGCCAAAAATGAGCAAAGCGGACCAACCGACGACCGAAAGTGCAAGATCGGCGCGGGTCGGCCGGGCTCAGGTGTTGAAGCGGTTCTGCACGGCGGCGCGGGTGGGCATGGCGGTGGCGCCGCCCGGGGATTCGCAGACCAGGCCGGCTACCCGCAGGGCGAAGGCCACCCGGTCGGCCCAGCCCGACGGGCCCTCCGGCTCGCCGTCGAGGAGCAGGTCGGCGATCAACGCGGCCATCACCGAGTCACCCGCGCCGGTGGCGTCGATCGCGTTGACCTTGGGCGCCGGCACCCGGACCGGGTCGGCCTCGGCGGCGGCCAGCACCGCCCCGGCCGCGCCGATCGTCACCACCACCGTGCCGGCCCCCAGCTCACGCAGGTACGCCGCCACCCCCTCGACCGGCTCACCGGGATAGAGCAGCACCGCGTCGGCGGCGCTCAGCTTGACCAGGTTGGCGCTGGCGGCGAACTCGGCCACCACCTCGCGCAGCCCCTCCAGCGCGGCCGGTCCGTTCAGTAGCCGGGCGCGCACGTTCGGGTCGAAGACCCGCAGGCCGGCGGCGAGCGACCAGGCACGTCGGGCGGCGGCCAGCGTGTCGGGTTGGAGCAGCACGATCGAGCCGCAGTAGAGCACGTCGGCACCCTCCAGCAGCGCCAGGTCCAGATCGTCGGGGCCGAGCAGTCCGTAGGAGGGCGGCTCGCCGTAGAAACGGAAGTCCGGCTCCGGCCCGGTGTACGTGACCACCGCGAGCGTGGTCGGCGCCGGCGCCGTGATCGCACCGGCCACCCCGACGTCGGCTGCGGTGAGGAACGCGCGGATCCGGCCGCCCAGCGCGTCGTCACCGAGCGAGCCGACGAACTGCGCCGCGCCACCGAGTCGGGCCACCCCGACGGCGACGTTGAGCGGCCCGCCGCCGATGGCCTGCCGATAGACCCGCTCCCCGTCGAGCTCGCCGTCGAGCAGGTCGACGAGCGCTTCGCCGAGCACCACCGCGTATCCCATGCCGATCCTCTCGTCGTCGCCACCGACCGCTGCTCGCCGAGCCGATCGCCGTGGCACCAGGCTGGCACAACGCGCGGCCCGATGGACGCCGAAGGCCACGCACTGCCGCGCGCGCTACCCCGGTCGGTGGATCGGCCCGTCGAGCGCCGCGAGGGGGCCGCCGGTACCACCCCACCGGGCCGCGACGATCTGCGCGGCCACACTCACCGCGGTCTCCTCCGGGGTACGACCACCGAGATCCAACCCGATCGGGGAGGCGAGCCGGGCGAGCTGGTCCGGGCTGAGCCCCGCCTCGCTCAGCAGCTTGTGTCGCTCGTCGTGGGTGCGCCGTGAGCCCATCGCGCCGACGAACGCCAACCGGTGGCGCAGCGCCAACTCCAGCAGCGGCACGTCGAACTTCGGATCGTGGGTGAGCACGCACACCACCGTCCGCTCGTCGAGCCGACCCGCCGCCAACTCCGTACGCAGGTAGCGGTGCGGCCACTGCGCCACCACCTCGTCCGCCTCGGGAAAGCGCTGCGCGGTGGCGAAGACCGGCCGGGCGTCGCAGACGGTGACCCGGTAGCCGAGGAACGCGCCGATCCGGGCCACCGCGGCGGCGAAGTCGATAGCCCCGAAGACGATCATCCGGGGTGGGGTTGCGTACGCGGTCACGAAGAGGCTGAGCCCGCCACCGCGGCGCTGCCCGTGGTACCCGTACCGGAGCATCCCGCTGCGCCCGGCGGCGAGCAGCCCGAGGGCGTCGTCGCGGGCGGCGTCGTCGAGCCGGTCGTCGCCGAGCGAACCGATGGACCGCTCACCGGTCAGCACCAGCCGCCGGCCAAGCCGCCGAGCCGGGTCGCTCGGCCCGGCATCCGGCGGAACACCGGCGCCGGAGGTTGGGTCGCTGGCGTCGGCGGATACGCAGGTGACGATTGCCGCCGGGTGGCCGCCGCGGCGGGCGGCGGCGACCGCGTCCAGTGCCGGCAGGGCGCTCGCGTCGACGCGCTCCACGAACACGTCGAGGATGCCGCCGCACGTCAGGCCCACGGTGTACGCGTCGTCGTCGCTGATCCCGTAGCGGTGCAGCTCGGGTTGGCCGGTGTCGAGCACAGGACGGGCCCGTTCGTAGAGATCCGCCTCGACGCAGCCGCCGGAGACGCTGCCGATGACCGTGCCGTCGGTCGCGACCACCATTGCGGCGCCGGGCGGCTGCGGGGCGGAGTGCCAGGTCGCCACGACTGTGGCCAGCGCGACCGACTCGCCGTCGCGGCAGCGGCGGTGCACCTCGTCGAACACGTCCGGCACCGGCTGCCGCCTCTCCGTTCCCGCTCCCCGTAGGCAGGATATGGCGTCCAGCGGCGACCGGCGGGTCTTCTCGTGCATCGAGCAATGCCTATTGCGCTCGGCCCGTGGGGCGTGGTGGGATGACGCGTACCGGGCGGTGCGAGGGCTGCGGCGCCGCCGGTTGCCGGGTTGGTTAGACGCGAGGGCACCGGTCCAGGACTGGACCGTCGACGGCGCACGTCCGCTGGCTGTTTCCGCCGGGGCACGTCGCCGTGATCGTCGCACCGCTCACGACAGCGGGGCGATCACGCCACATCCCACCCGATTGCGGCGGGGCGGCTCAGCCAGCGCCCCTCGCGAGTCAGGAGAACCCGTGAACCGTTCCCGTATGGCCACATTGCTCACTGCGGCCGTGACCCTCGCGCTGGGCGCTGTCGCCCTGGCGGCCAATCCGCAGCCGGCCGCCGCGCACGGCGCGGCGATGACGCCGGGCAGCCGCACCTACCTGTGCTGGCAGGACGGCCGCAGCCAGACCGGTGAGATCAAGCCGAACAACCCCGCGTGTTCCGCCGCCGTGGCGCAGAGCGGGGCGAACTCGCTGTACAACTGGTTCAGCGTGCTGCGTTCCGACGCTGGCGGCCGGACCACCGGCTTCATCCCGGACGGGCAACTGTGCAGCGGCGGCGCAACCGGTTTCCGCGGCTACGACCTGCCGCGCACCGACTGGCCGTTGACCCACCTGACCGCCGGGGCGCGGTTGGACTTCAAGTACAGCAACTGGGCGCACCACCCGGGCACGTTCTACTTCTACGTGACGAAGAACAGCTGGAGCCCGACCCGGGCCCTGGCCTGGAGTGACCTGGAGGAGCCGTTCCTCACGGTGACCAACCCGCCGCAGCGCGGGTCGGTCGGCAGCAACGACGGCCACTACTACTTCAGCGGCAACCTGCCGTCGGGCAAGAGTGGCCGGCACATCATCTACTCCCGCTGGGTCCGCTCGGACTCGCAGGAGAACTTCTTCGGCTGCTCCGACGTGACCTTCGACGGCGGCAGCGGCCAGGTCACCGGCGTGGGTCCGGGTGGTACGCCGACCGACCCCACCGACCCGCCGACCGACCCGACCGATCCGCCGACCGACCCGACGGATCCGCCGACCGACCCGACCACCCCGCCGCCGTCCGGCGGTGACTGCATGGCCACCTACAAGGTGTCCAGCACCTGGCAGGGCGGTTTCCAGGGCGAGGTCACGATCATGAATCACGGCAGTTCGCCGTTCTCCGGTTGGACAGCGAGCTGGACCTGGCCCAACGGGCAGGCGATCAGTCAGATCTGGGGCGCCACACAGTCGTCGTCCGGCTCGACGGTGACGGCGACGAACGTCGGTTACAACGGCACCGTCGCACCGAATGGCACCACGACGTTCGGCTTCCTGGCGAGTTCCACAGGAACCAACGGGCTCCCCACAGTCACCTGCGCCCGCCGCTAACCACCACCACACTGAAATGATCAAGAGGTTTGCGTCACCGGAACCGCTCCGGATGACGCAAACCTCTTGATCAACAGGGTGGGGCAGGGTCAGCGGACCATGGAGCCGACGACCGGCTTCGTGAGCAGTGCCGACTGGTTGCGCTGGATACCCGGGTCGAGGGTCTTGGCCACGAAGATCGCGTGCCAGATGCAGAAGATCAGCACCGTCCACACCTTGCGGGAGTGGTCGGCCTCCTCCCGCTTGTGCTCGTCGAGCAGCCGCAGCGCGTACGACAGGTCGAGCAGGTCGCCCGCACCCGAGGTGCTGAGCACGTGCCGGGCCCACTCGTACATCTCGCCGCGCAGCCAGACCCGGGTGGGGGTCGGGAAGCCCAGCTTCTTGCGGTTGACGATGGCCGGCGGCACGACACCCTGCAACGCCTGACGCATCGCGTACTTGGTGGCGTCGGAGCGCGGCGGCAGCTTCAGGTCGACCGGGATCTTCGCCGCGACATCGAAGACCTCACGGTCGAGGAACGGCACCCGCACCTCCAGCGAGTGCGACATCGAGATCCGGTCGGCCTTGACCAGGATGTCGCCGCGCAGCCAGGTGTAGAGGTCGACGTACTGCATCTTGGTGACGTCGTCGAGCTCCGTGCACTCGGCGTAGATCGGGGCGGTGACATCCGTGTAACGCACCGAGGGGTCGTAGCGGCGCATCAGGTGCTGCTTCTCCTCCTCGGTGAACATCCGGGCGTTGCCGTAGTAACGCTCCTCGATCGGGGTGGTGCCGCGCTCCAGGAAGCTCTTGCCCTTGACCCCCTGCGGGATCGCCTTGGAGACCGCGCGCAGCCCCTTCTGCACACCGCCGGGCAGGCCGTTGACGGTGCCCAGCGACAGCGGCTCCCGGTAGATCGTGTAACCGCCGAAGAACTCGTCCGCGCCCTCACCGGAGAGCACCACGGTGACGTGCTCGGCGGCCTTCTTGGCAACGAAGTAGAGCGGCACCAGCGCCGGGTCGGCCACCGGGTCGTCCAGGTGCCAGACGATCTTCGGCAGCGCGTCGATCATGTCCTGCGGACCGATCTTGGTGGGGATCGTCGTGACGTCGAGGTGCCGGGCCGACTCCTGGGCGACGTCGATCTCCGAGTAACCCGGCACGTCGTAACCGACGGTGAAGGTGAGGATGTTCGGGTTGAATTCCCGCGCCAGCGCCACCACCGCCGTGGAGTCGATGCCACTGGACAGGAACGAGCCGACCGGCACGTCGGAGCGCATGTGCATGCGCACGCTCTCCCGCAGCGTCTCGCGGATCTCGTGGTAGAGCTTCTGCTCGTCGTCGACAGGCGCCGGCCGGAACACCGGCCGGTACCACCGGCGTACGTCGATCCGGCCACCCGGCGTCCAGTTCAGGTACTCCCCCGAGCCGATCCGGCTGATGCCCTTGTGCAGGGTGCCGGGCTCGGGAACGTACTGCAGGGTCAGGTAGTGACTCAGGTTGGCCGTGTCGACGCCCGCGTCGCCCTGGTAGTTGCTGTGCGCGAACGGCAGCAGCGCCTTCTTCTCCGAGGCCAGGTAGAGGCCGTCGGCGGTCTCCAGGTAGTGCATCGGCTTGATGCCGAAGTAGTCGCGGGCACCGAAAGCCCGGCGCTCCTGCCGGTCCCAGATGACGAAGGCGAACATGCCCCGCAGCCGGGTGAGCACCTGCTCACCCCAGAAGTGGTAGCCGGCGACGATCACCTCACCGTCACCGGCGGTGGCGAACTGGGCGCCGAAGTTCCTGATCAACTCCTCGCGCAGCTCGATGTAGTTGTAGATCTCGCCGTTGAAGGTCAGCAGGTAACGGCCGTTCGCGTAGGGCAGTGGCTCGTGGCTCGACGCGACGTCGATGATGGCCAGCCGCTTGTGGGCGAACACGCCGTCCGCGTACCGGCCGGAGGCGTCGCCGACCACCTCGACCCCGGTCTCGTCGGGGCCGCGGTGGTGCAGGCATTCCAACGCTCCGGCGATGTGGTCGCGATGGGCGGCGGCGTTGCCGTTCGCGCTGAAGAAGGCCAGAAGTCCGCACATGGTGGCCATCTTTCCACGCGCCCTGTCGGCCCTTGCAGCCGTCCGTCGATCCGCCCGACTCCCAGGGGGCGTTACCGCCAACCGGGCGCGCGGTACCGTCGGGACCAGCAACGAAGCGGAGGGAGCGGCGCAATGACCGAGGGACGCACCGACGGTACGCCGACGGACGGTACGGAATCGCACGATCCGGACTTCCCGGAGGCGTTCCTGTCCTTCATGCGGCAGGGCTGGCGCGACACGGCGCTCCCCGTGACGCCCCGCCCGGAGACGCCCAACTACGCCAAGCGACGGGCCGCCCTCTCGGCGGCCTTCCCCGGCGAGACGCTGGTGATCCCCACCGGCACCGAGAAGGTCCGGGCCAACGACACCGACTACCCGTTCCGGCCGGGCAGCGACTTCGCCTACCTGACCGGCGACCACGACGCCGACAGCGTGCTGGTGCTGCGCCCGAACGGCTCGGGGCACGACGCGATGCTGTACATGCGGCCCCGGTCCTCCCGGGAGACCGACGAGTTCTTCCGCAGCCGCAACGGCGAGCTGTGGGTGGGCCGGCGGCACACCCTCGGCGAGAAGTCGACCGAGCTGGGCCTGCCCACCGCCGACCTGACCGGCCTGGACGCGACGCTCGCCGACCTGGCTCCGGGGCGTACCCGGGTGTTGCGCGGTTTCGACGCCCAGGTGGACGCGGCCGTCCGCCAGTACGACGGGCCGCGCGCCGAGGGCCAGCCCGCCCGGGACCGGGAGCTGGCGATCGCCATCTCGGAGATGAAGCTGGTCAAGGACGAGTGGGAGATCGGCCAACTCCAGGACGCGATCGACGCCACAGTGCGCGGCTTCGAGGACGTGGCCCGGATCCTGCCGGCCGACCGGGCGGTCTCCGAACGGCTCCTGGAGGGCGTCTTCGCGCTGCGGGCCCGCCACGACGGCAACGACGTCGGGTACAGCTCGATCGTCGGTGCCGGCGAACACGCCACGATCCTGCACTGGGTGCACAACCACGGCGCCACCCGACCGGGTGACCTGCTGCTGATGGACATGGGTGTCGAGGGCCGCAACCTCTACACCGCCGACGTCACCCGGGTCCTGCCGGTGAGCGGCCGGTTCACCGCGCTGCAGCGCCAGGTCTACGACATCGTGTACGCCTCGCAGCAGGCCGGCATCGAGGCCATCCGCCCCGGGGTGAAGTTCAAGGACGTCCACCTGACCTGCATGCGGGTGCTCGCCGAGGGCCTGTCCGAGCTGGGTCTGCTGCCGGTGAGCGTGGACGAGGCGATGGACGAGAAGTCGACGGTCTACCGGCGGTGGACGCTGCACGGCTTCGGCCACATGCTCGGCATCGACGTGCACGACTGCTCGAACGCCCGCAAGGAGACGTACCGCGACGGCGCCCTGGGCGAGGGCTACGTGCTCACCGTCGAGCCCGGCCTGTACTTCCAGCCGGAGGACGAACTGGTCCCCGCCGAGCTGCGCGGTGTGGGCATCCGGATCGAGGACGACGTGCTGGTCACCGCGACCGGCGCGGTCAACCTGTCAGCCGGCCTGCCCCGCACCTCCGACGAGGTGGAGACCTGGCTGGCCGAGCAGCGCGAAGCCGGCCCCCGCCTGCCCAGCTGACCCGCCTGCGCCTGGCCCGCCCGGCCGGGCCGGTTAAGCCCCGCCCGTGATCCACTCGGTTTCCGTGAAGTCGTGCCATCCATGTCGCTCGGATGCCGCGTTATCAGCGAAACCGAGTGGATCACGTCCCTGGGGTGAGTGATGTGCGGTAGCCGCACACCCCGACGGCCCGTTTCCGCGACAGCGGGAGATGCGCCGCCCCCACGCCCGGTCCCTCCCTCTCCGGCCCGGCCATCTGGGGCCTAGCCCTCTCCGGCCTAGGGTGACCTGGCCCTCCCCCAGGGCTCGCAACCAGGGGCCCCAGCCGTGATCCACTCGGGTTCCTTGAAGTCGCGGCATCCCTGTCGCTCGGATACCGCGTTATCAGCAAAACCGAGTGGATCACGCCCGACGGCGAACAACGTTCGGCATCCGCACACCCCGACGGCCGCAGCGACGGTGACCGGGCGGCGGCATTCGGCCTGCCCAGCGACCCCGTTCGTCGGTGTTTGTGCTGCTCGGGCCCTTTCTGACAGCCCGGCACCGGTCGCCCGCCGTCACCTGAGATGCGTCTAATGCGTGGTTATCTCAGATAAGTCGGCATCGCGAAGATCGTTCTCATACGGTGGGGATCAGAGGCTACAACCCATTTGTAGCTGGTCGTGGCGCCTCGGGCGGTGCGATCCCGTCTGGTAGCAGGAAAGGGCGGAAGGCTCTGATGTCCAACGACGTAACGAGTACCGACGGCGGGGCCTCGACAGCTCCGCCAACACGGCGAAGGCGGGCGCTCTGGGTCGCCGGTGTGGCCGGGCTGACCGGCGTGGTCGGCCTGGCGGCCCTCGGCGGCGTCGCCGCTCGGGACGACAAGCCAAAGGCCGACCAGGTGTCGGACGCGCAGCCGTCGACGAACCGGCAGAGCGTCAGCGACGACGGCGGCGCGGACAAGGGCGGCGCCAAGGACGACGGCGGTCAGGACGACGAGTGGAGCGGCGACGACTGGAGCGGCTTCGACGACCGGTCCGGCAAGAATGGCAAGGACCGCGAGGACGGCAAGGACGGCGAGCACGACGAGAAGGACCGCACCAAGCAGGTCCCGTGCGACTCCGACAAGCTGATCCAGGCGATCACGTTCGCCAACAACGAGGACGGCGGCGTGCTGGAGCTGGCCAGGGGCTGCACCTACACCCTGACTCGCAACCAGGACGGCAACGGCCTGCCGGTGATCACCGAGCACATCACCCTCAAGGGTGAGCACACCACCATCGGCCGCGAGGCCACTGCCGACTACTTCCGCATCCTCAACGTCGGCGCTGGCGGGCACCTCACTCTCAAGGGCCTGAGCATCAGGGGTGGCCAGACCCTTCAGTCCCCGATGACCGCCGACCCGGCGACGGTCTGGGCGCCGTACTCGGCCCAGGTCCGCTCGACCGCGGCCCAGCCGCCGGCCGCGGCGGCGCCCGCCGCCAAGTCGGCTACCACTGCCGCGCCCAGCGCCAAGCCAGCAGCGGCAGCGGCAGCAAAGTCGGCAGCAACCGCCGCCAAGCCGGCAGCGAAGGCAGCGCCTGTCAAGGCCACGGCAGCGCCAGCCAAGGCTGCCGGCAAGCCGGCTGCGAAAGCAGCGCCGGCCAAGCCCGTAACGGCAGCAACCAAGGCCACCACTGCCAAGCCGGTAGCCGCGGCGGCGAAGCCGGTGGGTGCCGGTACGGCGGTGGCGCCGCTGGTGGAGCAGCCTGGGTTCACCGACGGCGCCGGGGTGCTGGTGCAGCCCGGTGGTCGCGCGGAGATCCTGGACAGCGAGTTGCTCTACAACCAGTCCGGCGGCAACGGTGGCGGGCTAGCCAACTTCGGCAGCACCAGGCTCAGCAAGACGACCGTCGCGCACAACACCGCCTTCTTCTTCGGCGGTGGCGTCTTCAACGCCGGCGTACTCCAGGTCGACGAGTCGAAGATCAAGGACAACACCGGGATCATCGGCGGCGGTGGCATCTCCAACGGCGCTGCCGACATCTTCACCGAGGACGTCAACGGCGGCTCGGTCTGGGTCTACAAGAGCGAGATCACCGACAACGAGACGCTCGGCTTCGGCGGCGGCGTCCTGGATGTCGAGGGCACCACGACGCTGCACCAGACGACGGTCAGTGACAACACCGCGCTCCTCGCCGGTGGTGGCATCGCGGTGGCCGACAGCCAGCTCACCCTCAAGGACGCCACGGTGGTCAAGAACAGCACCGCTGGCGTGGGTGGCGGCGTGGCCGTGACCTCCGACAGCGTCGCGACGATCGAGAACAGCAGGATCACTGACAACACCGCAGGCTTCTTCGGTGCCGGCCTCTACAACGAGGACAGCGTCACCACGCTGCGCGAGAGCGAGGTGACGGGCAACCGGGCCGTCGGCCCGTTCGGCAGCGGCGGTGGCATCTACAACACCGATGGTGGCGAGATCAGCCTCCACCGGACGAAGGTGACGCACAACTTCGCCACGTTGCCGCCCGGCGGGATCTCCAACGGCCTCTTCAGCTTCGTGCGGCTGGACGACGAGTCCGTGGTGTCCGCCAACCGCCCTACCAACTGCCTGAACGTTCCCGGGTGCTTCTGACCGGAACGGGTGGCTGAACCACATAGAGGGCGCGCCCCTTCGAGCCGTGTCGGCTCGGAGGGGCGTACCAATTTGGGCAGGTCAGGCGCGTGCAGGCCGGCTTGGGCGGCGGTGTGTCGGTCCAGGCCCCGCTGGGGGCAACATGAACCGAATGTGGGCTTCTCTCGGATAAGCCCGCGAGGCGAGGAACCTTCTCATACGGTGGTTTTGGGAGCTACAACCGATTTGTAGCAGGGGACACCCGTCTGACGGCGGCGACCCTGTCTGGTACGAGGAGAGGGCAGAGAGCTCCGATGTCCAACTACCTAACGAACAACGAAGCCTCCGGGCGGGCGACGGCCAAGAGCCGCCGCAAGCTCTGGCTCGCCAGTGGCGTGGCCGGTTTGACGGGCGTGATCAGTCTCGCGGCGGTTGGCGTCGCGGGCAGCGCCGGTGCGGTCGGCTTGAACTGGAACACCGCGCAGGTCAGCAAGGACGGTGACCAGCGGGGTGACGAGGCGCGCGACTGGGACAAGGACGAGGACAAGAACAAGGACCGGGACAAGGACAAGGACAAGGACCGGGACAAGGACCACGAGCGCGGGAAGGAGGTGCCCTGCGACACCGACAAGCTGATTCAGGCGATCGTGTTCGCCAACAACAAGCACGGCGGTGTGCTGGAGCTGGCCAAGGGCTGCACCTACAACCTGACCCGCAACGACTACCAGGGCAACGGCCTGCCGATCATCACCGAGCGGATCACGCTCAAGGGCGAGCACACCACGATCTCTCGGGAAGCCACCGCGGACTACTTCCGCATCCTCAACGTCGGCGCCGGTGGTCACCTCACCATCAAGGGCCTGACCATCAAGGGCGGCCAGACCCTCGAACTGGAGAACGGCGTCGAGCCGGCCGCTGTCTGGGCGGCCTACTCGGACTCCGAGGCGCTCGCCGCGCAGGTGAAGGCGGGCACCCCGTTGGCCCAGGCGCTCACCGCGCGGCAGGCCAACCCGAAGGCGGGCCTGAAGGCCGCGCCGAAGGTCACCCCGAAGGCCACGCCGGGCGTCGTCACGCCGCTCGTCGAGCAGCCGGAGGAGAACGACGGCGCCGGAATCCTGGTTCAGCCGGGTGGCACCGCCGAGATCCTGGAGTCCGAGGTCGTCCTGAACCAGTCGGGCGGCAACGGTGGTGGTGTGGCCAACTTCGGCACCACGAAGATCTGGCACAGCACGGTCACCCGTAACACCGCCTTCTTCTTCGGTGGCGGCGTCTTCAACGCCGGGCTGCTCAAGGTCGAGGAGTCGAAGATCAAGGACAACACCGCCGTCATCGGTGGTGGCGGTATCTCCAACGGTGCCGCGGAGATCTTCACCGAGGACGTCGACGGCGGAACGGTCGAGCTGAAGAAGGCCGAGATCACCGACAACGAGACGCTCGGCTTCGGTGGCGGCTACCTCGACATCGAGGGCAACACCACGGCGTACGAGACCAAGTTCGTCTCGAACACCGCGGTTCTCGCCGGTGGCGGTCTCGCTGCGGCAGACAGCCAGCTGAACCTGCACAACGTCACTGTCGAGAAGAACAGCACCGCCGGTGTCGGTGGCGGTGTGGCCATCGCCTTCGACAGCGTGGCCACCTTCGAGAAGAGCAGCATCAAGGACAACACCGCCGGCTTCTTCGGCGGCGGGCTCTTCAACGCCGGCAGCGTCACCACGCTGCGCGACAGCGAGGTTGTCGGCAACCGGGCCGTGGGCCCGATCGGAGTCGGCGGCGGCATCTTCAACATCTTCGGCGAGGTCAACCTGTCGAAGACGAAGGTCGCCCACAACTTCTCCACCTTCGAGCCGGGCGGCGTCTTCAGCTTCTTCGGAGACGTGAACCTGGACGACAAGTCCGCCATCACCGCGAACCGTCCGACCAACTGCCTGGCCATCCCGGGCGGCACGATCGACAACTGCTTCGCCTGATCGATCACGTAGCGCCAGCACAACGGGCCGGCCCCCTTCCGCGAGACGCGGAAGGGGGCCGGTTCACGTCACTTCTGCACGAAGACCGCCACGCTGCGCGCCGGTACGGTGAACGTGCCGGCCGCCCTGTCGAACGAGGCGGTACGCAGCACCGGATCGGCCGAGTCGACAAGCACCGGGTGCAGTGCCACGTCCGCTCCGCGCAGTCCGGTCAGCGTCTGCTCGGCCGCCGACGGGGTGCCGTTGAAGACGACGGTCAGCGACTTCCACGGCCCGCCCAGTCCACTGGCGTCCAGTGTCATGGTCAGCACGCCGGGCGTCTCCTGCGCTCCGGACAGCGGGAACGCCACCCTCCGCTGCACCTGCTCGGCGGTGGCCAGCCCGAACACCGGCGACGACGCCCGGACGCGCAGCAACTCGGCGTACCGGGCGTCGGTCGTGTTGATCGCCGCGCAGTCCGGCACCAGCGCCGGGTCGGCCAGCAGCGGCTTCGCGTACGACCACTTGTCCTCGTTGTCGGGCGCGGGCGGCAGACCGGCGCCGAACCCGTTGCCCTGTTCACAACCCCAGCGGATCTGGTTGAACCAGTCACCGGAGTTGTACGAGTTGCGGTCCAGCGACTTCGACCGCAGCCGTTCGGTGCCGGCGGTGACGAATCCGGTGCCCTGTCCCAGCACCACAGTGCCCAGCGCCAGCACCTGCATCCGGGAGCGGTCGGCCGCCGTGGTGGCCTGCGGCAGTTTGTACGCCAACGCGTCGTACAGGATCTCGTTGTCGTGCGCGTCGGCGTAGGTGACGGCCTCCCCGGGCGCGGCGGTGTAGCCGGCCGGGGAGCCGTTGTAGTCCACCTGCTCCCCGGTGACCTGCCGTCCGGCGGTGTCGGTGAACCGGTAGCCGCGCAGGTTGCCGGTGAGCCCCACCTTGATCAGGTCGTGGGCGTGCAGCAGCCGGGCCTTCTGCTCGGCCGGTGACCCGTTGACCGCGTCGCCGTTCGGGTCGGTGTAGAGCCCGGAGGCGAAACCCTGCACCCGCGGGTTGGCGTCGAACGGTCCGCCACCGCGTACGGCGTCGCGCAGCCGGTCGTTGAAGGTGCCGATGCCGGTGCCGGCCATGTTGGCCTGGGTGGCCTGGACGAAACGGGCGTCGTTGGCGACCTCGCCGAAGTTCCAGCCCTCGCCGTAGAGCAGGATCGACCGGCCGTCCACGCCGTCGCGGGCGACGGTCAACCGGTCCAGTGCCGCGCGGACGGCCAGGATGTTCGCCTTCGGGTGGTGACCCATCAGGTCGAAGCGGAAGCCGTCCACCTTGTACTGCCGGGCCCAGGTGACC
The DNA here is from genome assembly GCF_015751765.1 of Micromonospora ureilytica. NCBI lineage: Bacteria > Bacillati > Actinomycetota > Actinomycetes > Micromonosporales > Micromonosporaceae > Micromonospora > Micromonospora ureilytica. Next base: position 631,180 of record NZ_JADOTX010000001.1, on the reverse strand, counting down.
AGCGAGTCGACCACCAGCTTGCCCATCATGGCGTGCTCGGGAGCGGTGTTGGCGCAGCAGGTGGAGTCGGCCACAGTGCCGTCCTCCAGCAGCCGGTGGTAGTAGCCGGGCACGATCTGGTCGAGCACCGACTTCGGGTCGGTGCCGGCAGCCGACGTGTGGTTGTAGACCACGTCCATGACCACCCGCAGCCCGGCGTCGTTCACCCCGGCGACCATCCGCCGGAACTCGGTGGTCCGCGCCGCGCCGACCGGGTCGACGGCGTAGCCGCCCTCCGGCACTGTGTAGTGCAGCGGGTCGTACCCCCAGTTGTAGCCGTCGGTTTCGGCGACCGCCGCCACGCACTTCTGCTGCTCGGCCGAGTCTGGCGGCAGCGCCGCCAGGTCGCAGGCCGGCTGGCGCTGGTCGGCCCGCTTCTCGGGGATCGTCGCGAAGTCGAACGCCGGCAGTAGGTGCAGGTGGGTGACCCCGGCGTCGCCGAGTGCCCGCAGGTGGGTCATCCCGGCGGTTCCCGGATCGGTGAACGCGAGGAACGTCCCCCGCCGCTCGGCCGGCACGGTGTCGTCGGCGATGGAGAAGTCCCGCACGGACAGCTCGGTGATCTGCGCCTTCGCGGGCGGCACCGGTGCCGGTTTGCGCACCGTGCGCCAGCCCGTCGGGGCCAGCGCCGCGTCGTTCAGGTCGACGAGCTGGCTGTGTGTGGAGTCCGCGGCGAGGGCCACCGAGTACGGATCGGTGACCGATGCGGTGACCACCTTCTGCGCCGCCGGCTGCCAGGCCCGCACCTCGTACCTGTAGAACTTCCCGGTCCAGGTGTGGTCACCGCGCACCGACCAGACGCCGGTGCGGTCGTCGCGGCGCATCGGCACCGCCTTCGGGGCGGCGGTGGGCGAGTCGAACAGGTGCAGGCGCACGCTCCGGGCGGTCGGCGCCCACAGCGCGAGGCTCGGCGTCCGGCCCACGAACGTGGGCCCGAGGGTGGCGTCGGCCGCCCGGGAGTACACGTCGTCGAGCACGCCGGGGATCTGCACGCCGGTCGCGGCGAGCAGCGCACCCTCGGCGTCGCGCTCGGTGACCAGCAACTGCCCCCGCAGCGCCGCCGGGACCTTGGCCAGGTCGGCCTCGTCCAGGGCGAAGCTACGGTACGACCACAGGTGCGGGAACCTGTCGCGTTGGGCCTCGGTGAGCCCGTTGCGCTGCGCCCGCAGCGGCAACGTGGTGTACGTCCCGGTCAGCTCCCCGTCGACCACGCCGACCCCGCCGGCGGGCGCGGCGACCAGCGCGTACGTCCTGCCGTCCGTCGGGGGTGTCTGCCACGCAACTGTGGACCTGTCGATCCAGTGCGCCTTCTGCTTGCTGATGTCGGTGTCCCCGCTGGCGGTGGTGGCCGTCGACGGCAGCAGACGGCCCGGTGTGGCGGCGAGCAGCCACACCTCCCGGCCGGCGCTGGCGAAGTCGAGCCGCTGGTCGTCGGGCAGGTCCTTGGTGTCGCCCTGGTGGATGATGTAGTTCAGGCCGGTGGCGCCGGCCGCCAGCGGCACCCGGAACACCGCCCCGAACGCGTCAGTCCTGGTGGGCTTCAGCGGCGCGGACCACTCGGTCGGGTTGGCCGCGCCGTCCCACACGTGCAGGCCCCAGCCGTCGTAGTTGCCGTCGGCCCGCCGATAGTGCAGCACGGCGGTGCCCTCCTCGACCGGTGGGTCCGGCTCGCCGGCGGCCGCCTGCCGGCTCGGGTAGATCGCCGGGTCGCCCTGCTTGAGCCAGATCTCGCCGGTCCGGGTGACGTCGATGCTGCGGTCCTGGGCGACGTCCTTCGTACCAGCCTTGTCGACAACCAGGAAGTTCACCGACGTCGCGCCCGGCTTGAGTTTCACCCAGGCGAACCGGCCGTAGGAGTCCTCCCCGGCGAACGGTTGCCCCTGCGGCCACTCGGTGACGTACGCCGTGTCGATGTCCCCCCAGGCGTACAGCCCCCAGTCGTCGTACCCCCCGGCGGGGCGCTGGTAGTGCACGACAGCCCACTCCCGGGAGCTGCCCTGCGCCGGGGTGCCCACGACTGCTGTGGACCGGGCGGTGGCGGTACGGCCCCGGCCGTCGCTGACCACCGCCTTGTACTCGACAGGGGTGCCGCCGGCCAGGCCGGTCAGGTCGTGCTGCACGGTGTACGGGCCGTGGTCGGCGCTGCCCAGCAGCGTCCACCGGCCGCCGGCCACCCGGGCCGCGACGGTGACGGTGGCCAGTGGGTCACCTGTCACCCGGGCGGTGACCGCGGCCCGGGTGGCGACCGGCGCGCCCGGAGCCGGGCTGGTGATGGTGATGGTCGGCTTGTCGGCCGGCGGCGCGATGGGTTTGCCGGCCCGGTACACCGCCGCCGACAGTGGCGGCACGCTGAGGGTCAGCTCACCGTCGTCGCCGGCCTGTTCGCCGCCCGAGCCGCCGTAGATGCCGGTGAAGGTGGTGCCGGCCGACCAGGTGTCCACCGTGACAGTCTGCGCGGTGTCGGCGTTGTTCACAGCCACCACGTACTCGGTGCGGTCGGCCGGGGCGATCCGGGAGGCGGCGAAGACGCCCGGCCCGTCGGCCGCGTACCTGGTGACCTGCACGCCGTCGCGCAGCGCCGGGTGCGCCTGGCGCAGCCGGCCCAGATCGGCGATGGTCCGGTACAGCGGGTGGGCCGTGTCGAACTGGTCACTGGCGTGGGTGCGGTCGGTGCCGAGCAGGTCGTCGTCGAGGTAGTCGGGAACCGTCGACGCGAACATGTCCTGGCGGGCGTCCTTGTCCCCGCCCGGACCGGTGAAGCCCTGTTCGTCGCCGGAGTAGACCACCGGCTGGCCACGGGTCAGGAACATCAACTGGTGCGCGAGCTGGTCGCGACGCAGGTGGCTGGCCGGGTCGCTGCCACCACCGGCGATGAACGAACCGATCCGGCCCATGTCGTGGTTGCCGAGGAAGGTGGGCAACCGGCCCGCGTCGGTGTTCCGCGCCGCGTAGAGGTCGTCGCGGGCGTACACGTCGGCGAGCGCCTTCGCGGAGCCGGCGCCGGCGGTGAAACCTCGCGCGGCCTCCTGGAAGGCGAAGTCGAGGGTGGCCGGCAGGCCACCCTGCCGGACGTAGCTGGAGCTGATCTCCGGGTCGGCGCTGTACACCTCGCCGAACATGAAGAAGTCCTTCTTGCCGGCCTTCTCGGCGGCCCGCTCGATGCCCTGGCTGAACTGCGGCCAGAAGTCCATGTTGACGTGCTTCACGGTGTCCAACCGGAACCCGTCCACGCCTGTCGCACCGATCCAGTCCCCGTACGCCTTGGTCAGCCCCCGGACCACCTCGGGACGCTCGGTCCACAGGTCGTCGAGGCCGAAGAAGTCGCCGTACTCGCTGTTCTCGCCGGCGAAGGTGGAGTCACCCCGGTTGTGGTACATGGTGGCGTCGTTCAGCCAGGCGGGGACCTTGACGCTCGCGTCCCCCGGCTCCGCGAACGTCGGCGTGTACGGGAAGGACTCCTTGTCGACAGGCGGGAGCGCGCGGCTGCCGTCGGCGTAGTTGCGGTCCTCGAACGCCCGGCCCTGCGCGTCGGTGTACGGCGAGGTCGCCTTGTCCACGTACGCGTACTTGTCTTCGGCGTACTTGATGACGTCGGCGGTGTGGTTGACGATCACGTCGAGGTAGATCTTGATGCCACGCTGGTGGGCGAGCTTGACCAGCCGCTTCATCTCTTCCATCGTGCCGAAGTGCGGGTCCACCTGGGTGAAGTCGGTGATCCAGTAGCCGTGGTAGCCGGCCGAGATGTCGTTGCCGGCACCCTGCACCGGCCGGTTCTTGAAGATCGGGGCGAGCCAGATGGCCGTGGTGCCCATCCCCTGGATGTAGTCCAGTTTGTCGATGACGCCCTTGAGGTCGCCGCCGTGGTAGAAGCCCTTGTCGGTCGGGTCGAGGCCGGTCCGCAGCCGGTCACCGGTGAGGCCACCCCGGTCGTTGCGGGGGTCTCCGTTGGCGAACCGGTCCGGCAGGACGAAGTAGAACTGCTCGGCTCGGGCGGAGTTGCCGCCGGCCTTCAGCAGCGCCTCGGCGGTGGGTTCGTCACGCCACTGAGTCGCGCCGCCGATCACGAGTGGGGCGCGGTCGGACGGCCGAGGGCCCGCGGCGGCGGGATGCACGGCGACCGGAGCGCCGACGAGCGTGGCGGTGAGCAGGGAGGCAAGGGCCAGCAGGGCGCTGCGCGGTATCGGCGTGGGTTTCATCGACGCCTTCCTCTGGTCGCTGATTGGCCGCACGCTAACCCTTGCCGAAACATTCTGCAATGTCTTGCAAACATGGTCGCAACAAAGCAGCATCCTTGCGGAAGCGCCGCTCAGAAACCCCCGCAGCGCACCCCGTCCACCGTGCACTCACGTGGCGTGCTGGACGCCCGCTCCATGTGGAACCGCAACGACACCGAACCGCCGGGCGACACCTCAACCCCGCTGACGTACGTGAAACCGTCGTCGGACTGATGGATCGTCCCCTGTGGAACACCCTCCACCCAGGCGGTCACCAGCCGCCCACCGGAGAACTCCAACCGCACAGTCCAACCACGGCTCCGGGCCGACGCGTTGACCATCGCCACCTCGCCGATGAAACCGCCGTCGAAGCTCTGCACCACCCGGTACCGCCCGCTCATCGCCGGCTGCCCCTGCGCCGCCCGGCTCGGCGACCGCGCCGGCGTCGGCCTCCCGGTCGCACCGACCGTCGGCCCGGCCGAGGGTGAACCCGACAGGGCCGCGGCGCTCGGCGGCAGTCCGCTCGCACGCCCGGACAGCCCCGGCAGCACCGGCACCGGAGACGGCACCGACGTGGGCACGCTCGGCGCCACCACCGCCGACGGCACCGGCAGCGCCGGCGGTGGCGCGCCCTCCGGCACGGGGCTACGTCCCCGGTACGCGCCCATGGCCACGAAGACCAGGACCACCATCACGACGACACCGGCGCCCACCACGATCCAGGGCGACGATGCGATCGCGACCGGACCGTGTGGCGGGCGCGGAGAACGGCGCATGCCGGACATGTACCTCCTTCAGCGGACCGTCCGCGCAGCCTAGCGATCGGCGGCCCGAGCCGGAAAGCCTTGACGGCGCAACGCCCGCCGTACCACCGACACCACCGACCCGGCGCCAGCTCAACCGATCCGGCAGTCGACCCCGTTGATCGTGCACTTCAGGGGTCGCTGCGCCGACTCGCCCCAGCCGACGCGCAGCCGCAGCGTCCGAGAGTCGCCCGGTCCCAGCGAACGGGTGCCGCGCAACACGAACTCCCCGTGCCCGCGCCCCCGCACCGAGACGCCCGAGTCATCGACAACTCGCAGAGCCCACGTGTCGTCGTCGAGAGTCAACTCCACCTGCCAGTCCACCGACCGACTCGACTTGTTGGCGATCGACAGCACCGCCGCGTCCCCGTCCCAGCCGTTCGTACCGACCTGGTATCCGGCGCTGACCGTGTCGTCCACCGGAACTGGCGGCGCCATCAGGGCGCTCGTCCGCCCCGGAGCCGGCGAGACCGGCGAGCCGGTCACGGTGACCCGCGGCGACGGCGTCCGACTGCTGCGCGACGGTCGCGGCGACACCGAGCGTCGCTCCACAGCGGCCGGGGTCGGCCCACCGGTGGCCGACGCGGCGGCCGGCACGGTCGGCAGGAACGCCGGAGGCGCGGCCTGCGGCGCGGCATCCCGCTCCCTGGTCCGGAACGACAACAGCGCAATCACCAGGAGCACCACCAGCGCGCACACACCGAGCAGCACCACGATCCACGGCATCGACGCCAACACCCGCGCCGCCCGCGAACCTGCCGCACCGTCCGGCCGCACCGCCATCAGGTCTCCCCTCGTCCCCACCGACGCGACAGCGTAGCCAGCGCCGCACGGGCCGGGAACCGGGCGGGTACGGATCGGGCCGACCGGCCCCGGTCAGTCAGCCCGTCCGGACGACCGTGCAGATCCGTGGTCCATCATCCGAGATACGCAGCAGGTAGCGGTACCGCTCCCCCGGCACCGCCTGCCCCCGACTGTCCAGGAACTCCCACTCCACCGCCACCATCGTCAACAGCGCGGACACCTGCTGCACGTCCTCGATCCGGGCGTGGGCCGCGACCAACTCCCGGCTCTGGTAGTCAGGTGCGGCGCCCACGAAGGACAACGCCACCGCCGCCGGGGTAGTGAACGAGAAGCTGTAGGTGTCGGCCACCACCAACCCCGGCAGGGCGTAACAGCCGGCGATGGCCGGCAGATCGCCGGAGGTCAACGCCACGCCGTACCGGTCGAAGAAGTCGGCCAACGTGTCAAGATCCGTGGAGGCGTTCACGGTCACAGCAATTGCCGGTCACCGCCCAGGTCAAACCTCAGCGCGGCGGCACCCGCACCTCGATCTCCGAACCCAACCGGGCGTCGGCGCCCAGCCCAAGGTCGTCCCCACTCCAGAACCGCCCCGGGTCATACCAGTTCGGACGCCGGCCCGCCGGCAGCAACCCCATGGCCTCATAGGTCACCGCCACCACCTCGGCGCAGTACGCCGTCTCCAGTGCCCGGTCCCGCTCCCTCGCCGATCGGGCCGAGCCGACCGGGTTGGCGCGGTCGGTCTGGTTGGCGCGGTCGGTCGGGTGGCCGAGGCGCGCCAGCGCCGACAGCCGACCGAGCTGCGGCAGCGCGGGAAGCCGACCGGGGCGCGGCAGTGCCGGCACCCGACCACGCACCCAGCGCCACGCCAACTGCGCGGTCGACGGGAACGGCGTACCGTCCAACCGCGCGATCGTCCGCAGCACCGCCTGCTCCATCTCCCCGTCGGCAGGCGGGTCGAGCTGCCGCAGCCAGGCCCGTTGACCGTATCGGTTGGCCCAGACGCAGACCGCGTCCCGCAGGTCGTGCAGCTGGACGCCGCGATGGTGGGTGCCCGACCACAGGTCCGGCAACGACCTGCCCAACTCCGCGTGCCACATCAGCGGCGGCATGTCGTCCAACACCACAGCCATCCCGACGTGGTTCACCGGGCTGTTGGTGGTGAACTGGATCGCCCGGTCCGGCACGCTACGACCCCGGAAAACCCACACGTCACCGGTGCGGGTCAACTCGACGGCCTCATCCAGGCTGATGCTCATGAGGGTCTAGCCTAGGCCGATGCGGCAACGAATGCGGTGGTGGAAGGTTCTCGGGCTGGCCGGGCTCGCCGGCGTCGCGGCCTCCGGCGTGGTCATCGCGCGGGCCGAACGGCGTCGGCGCGCGTACACCCCGGAGGAGATCCGGCAGCGGCTACTGGAACGGCACGCCCAGGCCGGCGAGACCGCGAAGCCCGGCGACCCGGCCTGACTGACAGTCCCCTGTAGATCTTGGTCGGGGCAGCCGGGCAGGTTGAAGATCGATATGACGAGGCCATGACGACGCCCGTCGCACAACGGCCCTTCGTCCTGTCCACCCCGGCCACGCCGATCGAACGACACGGCGACGTCGACCTGCACCTGCCCACCCACAGCGGCCCCGCGCCCGCTGTCGTGGTGGTGCACGGCGCTCCACTGCCACCCGACGCGGCCGATCCCCGCGACTGGCTGCTCTACCGCGGCTAGCGCACTGCTCGCCGCGAGCGGCGTGGTCACCGCGCTGGTCAGCTACCAGGTGTCCGAGCTGTCGGCGCTGCCCGCCGCAGCCGACGACATAGCCGCGATGATCGAACAGGTCCGCGCCGATACACGGGTCGACCCCGAGCGGGTGGTGCTGTGGTTCTTCTCCGGCGGCGGCCTCTTCGCGGCCGACTGGCTCCGTGTCCCGCCGCCATGGCTACGCGGAATCGCACTGACGTACCCGCTGCTCATTCCGTTCCCCGGCTGGGAGGTCGACGCTCGGATCCTGCCGGTCGAAGCGCTCAGCGCCGGCACGGGCGTGCCGCTGGTGCTGACCCGCGCAGGGCTGGCCGATGCGGGTGATCGAGGTGCCGGACGGTCAGCACTCCTTCGACATCCTCAACCCCGGCCCGCAGTCCGAGGCAGCCGTGCTGGCCGCCCGCGACGCGGTCCTGGAGCTGCTCGACGCCCGCTGATCCACTCCGACGGCCGAATACTCCTGCGCGCGCGGATGCGCAGGCTTCCGTCGGTGCCGCATCAGATTGGGGATCTCTCGCACCCGAGGTTCGCCGCCGTACGACGATCGTCAGAGAGCCGATCGGTGGTGGGGGGTGAGAGGTGCGCGGCAGACGTCGGGGTGCCCGACCGGCGGAGAGTGCGCTGCACGAGGGCCGGGAGGCCTACGAACGGCTTCGCACCTACCTCATTCTCGCGGTGCAGGCGGGGGTGGCCGCCGGGTTGGCCTGGTTTGTCGCCAGCGACGTGCTGCACAATCCGCAGCCGTTGTTCGCACCCGCCGCCGCGGTCGGCACCATCGCGGCGGCCATTGGTAATCGGGCCCGTCGAACCCTCGAACTTCTCGCCGGGGTGTTCCTGGGGGTGCTGGTCGGAAACGGGATCATACGGTTCATCGGGGCGGGACCAATACAGACCGGTGTCGTCGTGGCGCTGGCGATTTCGGCGGCAGCCGTCTTTCGCGGCACCGGAGCCGTCATGGTGCAGGCGGGAAGCACCGCCGTCCTGCTCGGCACAGTCTCTCCGGACCGGCCGGACCTGGCCGTGCCCCGGACGGCGAACGCCCTGGTCGGTGTAGTGGTGGCCATCGTGGTGGCCTTGCTGATCCTGCCGCTCAATCCGGTGCGGATCGTGCACCGCGCCGCTGGTCCGACAGTCGATGCCATCGCCCAGGAGATGACCGCCATCGCCAATGCGCTGGCTCACCGCGACGTGCGGCAGGCCGAGGATGCCCTACAGCGACTGCGTGCGGCAGAGGCGGCGCGACGGAACACGGCCGACGTGGTCGCCGCAGCATGCGAAGTCGCGATCCTCTCACCGTGGCGGAGGAGACGGCTGGGCATCATGCGTCGGTACGCGCGGGCGGCCGAACACCTTGAACTCGCCTACACCAGCAGCCGCGAGATGGTGCAGTGGGCGGTATCGGCGCTACATGCCCGGGAGACGCTACCGGCCGGCCTCTCCACGGCGATCGAGCACTTCGGCCAGGCGTTCAGGCTCCTGCATCGTGACTTCCTGGCCGGACGGGAGCCGGACCGCGCGCGGGAGCGAGCGATGCAGGTGATCAGTGACATCAACGAGGCATGCGCCGAGGGTGTCGGGTCCTCCGGGGCTGTCGTCGTCTCGCAACTGCGCGTTGTCGTCAGTCAACTGCTCCAGATCTCCGGGCTCCCCCAGACGGAGGCGAATCAGCAGGCCGGTTTGAACGCCGACGTGTGAGCGTTCAGGGCAGCGGGCCGTCGGAATCGGCCGCCAGGCTGAGGCGATCCCGGATCAGCGCGAGCACAGTGTCGGTGGTCCGGTCGAGGTGGCTGCGCCCATCAGGCAGGCGGGCGTCCGGGGAGATGTAGCTGCGGGGACCGATGTGCGTGGCAGGGTCGAGCCGGTGCACGGTGATCTTGCCTTCGCGGTCGGCCCGGTTCCATCCGCTCCAGCGGAACAGCCGCCACCGCTGCGGGAAGATCCGGGTGCCGACTCGTTCGATCCAGTCACCGGCACTGGTGAGCTGGTAGAGGTGCTGAGCATGGGTGATGTCGTTGGCGCCGTTGTGGAACCCGCCGAGAGTGATCAGCCAGAGCGGGGTACGCAGTTGGGCCCACAGTTCGTTCACCGCACCGCTGGCGACCTGGGCGCCACCGCTGTAGCTGAGCAACACCACGGGTATGCCGCTGTCCGGCCGGTAACCGGCGACTTGGAGTTCGGTGGCGATCTGCGCACCGACGGCACGGTTGTACAGGGGACGGTAGCGGCGGTCGGCGGCGACGAAGATCTGCATCACGTTGTGCAGGAACAGCAGCAGGCCGATGCGGCGGCGCACCCAGGTCCAGACCGGCCGGTCGGCGAGCGGCACGGCGAGCGGAGAGTAGGGCTGCACCTGGCCCAGCACCCGGAGCTCCGGCGCTCGGTTGATCAGGGCCTTGACCAGTCGGCCACCATCGCGGGTGTCGTGGAAACGGCGCTTCCCGATGCCGTCCAGATAGACCAGGTAGGCGTCCGGAGGGCGGTCCGGATCCGCCCCTCTGGCGTAGGACATGCCCTCGGGGCGGGAGATGGTGGGTGTGCGCCAGCCGGCGGCGTAGACCAGCACCTCGTACCGGGCGAGCAGGGCCTCGGCGATCAGCACCAGTCCCAGCCCGCCGAGCAGCAGCAGGAGTGCCAGTCCGATCACGCGACCGGCTCCGGTGCTCGTCTGGTGTTGAGCTTCACGACAAGGCGGCGGACGGCCTCGACGGAGACGCCGAGCCCGACCCCCGCGATCGCCACGCAGCCGGCGGCCTCCCACCAGTCAATTCCGGCCACCATGGCGAGAGCACCGGCGAGGCCGGCCCCCACTCCCACCATGAGCAACAGGTGCAGCAGTGGCCCGAGCAGCGGGAACGCAAGGACCCCGGCAAGCACGAGCGGAACAGCCAGGCCTGGTGTCCAGACCAGTGCGTCGGACGGTGCGGTGGGCAACACCAGACCGGCAACGGCCCAGGCGGACAGCGGCCAGAGCGCGAACACCGCGCCGTCGACGAGCGCGCCCGCCAGCAACAACCCGACCACCCGCACGTGCGACACGCCGGACAGACGTGCCACCACCGGCAGGAGACGCCCGGCGGCCTCGGACAGCCCGGCGACCAGCAGCAGGATGGCGACAATGGGAGACATCGGTCAGCCTGCTGGCGGCAGATCGGCAGAGCCCGGCTGAGCGACCGAGCCGGTCTGCTGCACGAAGTGCTCGAGTACGTCAGCGGCACGCGCGTAGCCGCCCGCCTGACGCTGGGCGACCTGCAAGGTGCTCGCGGCGGCCCGGAACCGCGGCTCGTCGAGCAGACGCTGGGCGAGGGCCCGCACAACCTCCACCGTGACGTCCTCGGTGCGGATCGACAGGCCGGCATCGAGCTCGACGATGCGGGAAGCCACCAGCAGTTGGTCAGCGCCCTGCGGGACCACCAGCATCGGGGTGCCGGCGTACAGGGCCTCGTTGACGCTGTTCACCCCGCCGTGGGTGATGAACAGCGCCGCACGGGCCAGCACCTCCAACTGCGGTACGGCACCGTAGGCGAGCACGTTGCCCGGTAGCGGGCCGAGCGCGGCGGGATCGGTGTGTCCGGTGGAAATGACCACGGTGCCACCCAGCGGGGCCAGCGCGTCGGCGAAGGTGCGCAGCAACTGCGGGGCGTCGAACACCGTGCCCATCGAGGCGTACATCACCGGGTCCCGCAATCGATCGACCGGGAACGACGAGTCCGCGCGGCGGGCACCGATGCTCGGTCCGACGAACTGGTAGGACTGGTCGAAACTGTCCGCCTCGGGGTGGAACGCCCGCGAGGTGTAGACCAGGTTGAGCGGCTGACGGATGTTCGCCAGGTCGATCAGGGGCAAGGCGCGCGTGTCGTACCGGCGGCGCAGCTCCCACCGCGATCTCAGGTACCCGACGGTGGAGCGGGGAAGGGCCGCGGCCGCGCTGAGCAACTCCCAGGAGCCGCGGGTCGGGCTGGGCACGTGCCGGTTGAAGGCGAACGTGGTGAACGACGATGCCGGCGGCACGCCGAGTTCCCGGGCGACCACCGGCCCCCAGGGGCAGAGGGAGTCGTGCACGATCAGATCGGGCCGGGCGCCCCGCAGGTCGGTGAGGACGGCGGGCAGCACGCGTACGGCGGTACGCGCAAGCTGCTCCATCACCGTGACGGGCGTCGGCGGGCCGGAGAGCGGTAGGTCCTCCCCGGGGTAGAGGAACACCCGCGCCCCGGTGGCCGCGATCTGCTCGGCGTAGGCCGGCGTCGTGTGATAGGTGACGGAGTGACCACGACGAACAAGCTCGCCCACAACGGGCAATGTCGGGTTGATGTGCCCGTGCATGGCGATGTTCAGGAATGCCACTGCGCTCATCGGCCGACCCCGGGCGGGGAAGGAGCCAGAGCCCGGCACGTTGCAGCGTCCATGATCCACCCCTCTCGGTCAGAGCCTAGATGTTGCCCGGTGGCAGTGCGTCGTGGACCAGGTAGTCGACTCGTAAGCGGCCGTTCCGCATGATCGAGCACGATCTTGGGACGTGGTCGCGACTTCCGTGAACCCGAGTGGATCACGACGGCGCGGCCGCCGTGTCGGCTCCGTCCGGTGGGCAGGGCTGGGCGGTTGGGCAGGGCTGGGCGGGTTGTCGGGTTTGGCTACGGGTGTCGGGTGGCCGGGGCCATCCCGACGGCGGAATCGGCGGCCGGCCGGGGTCGTTATACCTGGCAGGCCACCGCGACTGTCCAGGTCGTGGGGCATGGCGGCCGCCGGGAACACCCGGCAGGCCGCCCCGGTTACACCCCCCGCACGGCCGAGCACCACAACCGGCCGGCCCCCGCAGGTGGGCGGAATGATCCGCCACCGGCACCCGTTACACCCTGTCCCGACGCCGACCCCCTCACCGGGTCACCGGGCAGAACCCCTCGAACTTTCCCCGCACGGTCGCACTGCCCCCCGTTGAGTGCCGTGCGGGCACCCCCGATGCAGAGGAGCACGCCACCATGCGTACCGATCTGATCCGTAAGACCGCCCTCACCGCCGCTGGTCTCGCCTTCACCGGCGGCGCCATCGCCGGCCCCGTCACCACCGCCTTCGCCGCCCCCACCAGCGGCAAGCCGGTCACGCAGACCCACACCGACCGCAAGGGCCACGGCGAGCGGGAACTCGGCGTGCGCTACGAAGCCCAGCCGAACTTCTACTACTGCGGCCCCGCCGCCACCCGAAACGCCCTGTCCGTCCAGGGCAAGAACATCAACGTCGACGACATGGCCAAGGAGATGGGCACCACCGAGGCCGGCACCAACTCCATCAACGACATCACCCCTGTCCTGAACAAGGAAACCGGCAAGCCTGACGCCTACCGGTCCGTGGAGATCAGCAGCCCGGACGCCGACGCGAAGCAGACCGACACCCTGCGCGCCGACGTGGTCAAGACCGTCGACGACGGCCGCGCCGTGGTCGCCAACATCGCCGGCACCAGCACCGACACCGACGGCAACGCGCACTCCTACGAGGGCGGGCACTACATCAGCGTCGTCGGCTACCGCGACAACGGCAACACCGTGAAGATCGCCGACTCCGCCGACCCGAACACCGCCGCCTACTGGATCACCGTCGAGCACCTCGCCGACTGGATCGCCACCCGCGGCTACGCCACCAGCTGACACCCGCACCACACACCAAGCGAAGGGCCGGACCCCACCACGGGGCCCGGCCCTTCGGCATGACCTCAGTCGGTGGCGACGACGGCCAGGATCTGCTCAATGCCGAGGGCGACCACCGCAGTCGACTAACCGCCCGAAGCCACCGCACCAGACTGACCGCCGGGGGCCACCGCACCAGACTGACCGCCGGAGGCCACCGCACCAGACTCACTGACCGACGCCGCCCCAGCAGACTGGGAAGCCGGCTCGGGCTCGGCCAAGCCGGAGGCACTGTCGGCCGCCTCGATGCGGTGGGCGCGTCGGCGTAGCCACCAGGTGCTGCCGAGCCCGGCGAGCACCGCGATGACCAGCCCGGCCCAGGAGATGTCCTTCAGCCAGTGTTCGGCCGCGCGGCCAACCGAGTAGAGCAGGTAGGTCGTGCCGAAGGCCCAGACCAGCCCGCCGGCCGCGTTGGCCAGCAGGAAGCGGCGGTACGGCACGTGCAGGGCGCCGGCGAGCGGCCCGGCCAGGATCCTCAGTAGTGCCACGAACCGGCCGAAGAAGACCGCCCAGACGCCGTGCCGCGCGAAGCTCTGTTCGGCGCGGGCGAGTTGCGCCGGGCCCAGGTGTTTGGGGAATCGTCTGCCCAGCCGGGCGAGCAGCGGTCGACCACCGCGTCGGCCGATGGCGTACCCGACGGAGTCGCCGACGATGGCGCCGAACGCCGCAGCGCTGGCCACCCACTCCGGCTCCACGACGCCTGTGGCGGCGAGCAGGGCTGAGCTGACCAGGACGATCTCGCCGGGCAGCGGGACGCCCATGCTCTCCACGCCGATCACCCCGGCGACGATCAGGTAGATCACGCCCGGAGGCAGCGCCGAGAGCCAG